>JBBROO010000014.1:0-67130 GCA_038229295.1 Chthoniobacterales bacterium
AAGGGGACCATTTTCAAGATGGACGACTCGGGTGCGCTAACGACGCTCCACTATTTTACGGGGGAGGATGGGGCTAATCCGAGCGCCAGGCTAATCCAAGGGAGCGACGAAAACCTCTACGGGACGACCTATCAAGGCGGCACGGCCAATAGCGGCACGGTCTTCAAAATCGATGTTTCGGGGGCAGTAACGACGCTCCATTCTTTTACGGGGGCCGATGGAGCATATACGTTCGCCGGGCTGCTGCAGGGGAGCGACGGAAATTTCTATGGGGTGACGTATAATGGCGGTGCGAGCGGGATGGGCGCGGCTTTTAAAATGGATGCCTCGGGTACCGTAACCACGCTCCACTCCTTCATGGGGAGCGATGGAATGAACCCCAGCGTCGCGTTGATCCAAGGGAGGGACGGAAACTTCTACGGGACGACGCGAAATGGCGGTGCAATCGGCAAAGGCACGGTGTTTAAGATGGATGCCTCTGGTGCCGTGACGACACTCCATTCTTTTGCGGGTAGCGACGGAGCGAATCCCTACTCCGGGTTGATCCAGGGGAGCGACGGAAGACTCTACGGCACAACGCTAGCTGGGGGCGCCTCCAACCAAGGCACCATTTTCAAGACGGATTCCTCGGGGGTGCTGACGACGCTCTATTTTTTTGACGGGGTCGATGGGGCGCTTCCAGTCGCCGGGTTGATCCAAGGGAGTGACGGCAACTTCTACGGGACGACGGTAAACGGCGGGATGATCGCCAAGGGAACAGCTTTCAGGATGGATTCCTTGGGTCTGGTAACGACTCTCCATTCTTTTGCCGCGAGCGATGGGTCTAATCCCAACGCCAGACTAGTCCAAGGGAACGACGGAAAGTTTTACGGGACGACCTATCTGGGCGGTGCGACCAACATCGGCACGCTTTTTAAGATGGATGCTTCGGGCGCGGTGACGACTCTGCATTCCTTTGCGGGAATGCCGTTCGATGGCGCGCTTCCTTTCGCCGGGCTGATGCAGGGGAGTGATGGAAACTTCTACGGAACGACTTATCAAGGCGGCGTGGCCGACAAGGGCACGCTTTTTAAGATGGATTCTTCGGGTGCAGTCACGACGCTCCATTCCTTTGTGGGACAACCATTGGATGGGGCGCATCCTTTCGGCGGGCTGATTCAAGGGAGCGACGGAAACTTCTACGGAACCACGTACCAAGGCGGCCTGTCCGACAGCGGCACGGTTTTCAAGATGGATGCTTCGGGCGTGGTGACGACACTCCACTCGTTCGCGAGCAATGACGGCGCGCTTCCCTTTGCCGGAATAATCCAAGGCAGCGACGAAAACTTCTTTGGGACGACGCTCCTTGGCGGCACGGCCGGCAAGGGCACGATTTTCAAAATGGATGCCTCAGGTGCGATAACGACGCTCCACTCTTTTGCGGGCAGCGATGGGAGAAGTCCTGAAGCCGGGCTGATCCAGGGCAACGATGGGAGCTTCTACGGGACAACGTATTATGGAGGCGCCACCGACAACGGCACGGTTTTCAAGATAGATGCCTCGGGTGCTATGACGACGCTTCGTTCCTTTGCCGGGCCGCCGTCGGATGGAGCGCACCCAGCCGCTGGACTGATCCAGGGAACCGACCGAAACTTTTACGGGACGACGGTCCTGGGCGGGAGCGAAGTCGGCACAGTTTTCCGAATCAACATCGCAACCCCGGTGCAACTGCTAAGTGCCGTCTCACGTAAAACCCACGGCTCGGCTGGGACCTTCGATATCAATTTACCTCTCACCGGAAATCCTGGCATCGAATGTCGCAGCGGTGGCACAAACGGCGATCACACGCTCGTGATTACGTCTGCTAATACTCTGACCAGCGTCGGCGGCGCCAGCGTGACCAGCGGAACAGGGACGGTAAGCAGCAGCGGGATCAATGGCAGTAACCCGCGCGAGTATATCGTGAACCTGACTGGAGTTACCAACGCGCAGACCATCACTGTTAGCCTAACGAATGTAAGCGACGCCGCCGGGAACAGCAGCGCCGCCGTCTCGGCGACAATGGATGTGCTCCTCGGAGACACGACCGCGGATAGATCGGTAGATTCGGCCGATATCGCTCAGACGAAATCGCAGTCAGGCGCCGTGATAACAAATTCCAATTTCCGCGAAGACGTGACAGTCGACGGTTCGATCAACAGCGGCGACATCGCATTGGCGAAATCAAAGTCGGGAACTGCTTTGCCCTGAAAAGAATTTCCACCAGGAGGTTCGCGCAATTTTCTGCATTGGACGTTGAACGTTGAGCGTTGGACGTTTTCTGAATGCTCTCAACTGTACCGACCCGCTCCGATATCGCTGATTCCGACAAATGGGACCTCACTCATCTCTTTGTCGATGTAACGAAATGGCAGCAAGATTTTGTTTGGGTGCAGCAGACTTATCCGCGCCTAACGGATTGGAAAGGTAAGGTCGGAGAATCGGCGAAGTCGCTCGCGGCTCTTCTCGAATTCGACAAGACGCTCGATCTCAAAATCGAGCGGCTCTATCACTTCGCTTCGCTGCAACTGGCGGAGGACAGCGCGAACAATGATTACCTCACGCGCATGGGACAGCTGGAAAATTTGCTCACGAAAATCGCGGAGGCTTCGGCGTTTATCGTGCCGGAAATCCAGGCCATCCCCGATGAGACGTTCGCAAAGTTCGTTGTCGATCTTGCGTTGAAGGAGTGGCGCATCAAGCTGCACAAAATTCGCCGGCTGAAGCCGCATGTGTTGTCCGAGCCGGAGGAACGATTGCTCGCGCTCGGCAGCGTTGTGCTCGGCGGCTACGATGACGCGTTTTCGCAACTGACTAACGTCGATATGAAGTTCGGTCTGCTCATCGACGCCGACGGCCGTGAGAAACCGCTCACGCAAAGCACCTACAGTTCGTTTCTGCTCAAGCGCGATCGCGAAGTGCGGCGGTGCGCCTTCGAGCAATTCTACGAAGAGTTTCAGGACCACCAATACACGCTCGCTTCCGCACTGAGTTATTCGGTGAAGGCGGATGTGTTTCGCGCGCGCGCACGCAACCATCCGAGCGCGCTGCAAGCTTCGCTTTTCAAAGACGACGTGCCGGTCGCAGTTTATGACGGTTTGATCAACGCGGTGCGCAGCGGCATCCCGACGTTGCTGCGTTACTACGAATTGCGGCGGCGGGTTCTCAAGATCGACAAGTTGCATTCCTACGACACTTACGTGCCGCTCGTTCCCGAAATCGAAACGCGCATCAGTTTCGATGAGGCCACCGAGAAAGTAATCAACTCGCTCGCGCCGCTCGGACGCGAATATGTCGATGCATTAGCCGCCGGTTTGCGCGGACGCTGGTGCGATCGCTACGAAACAAAAGGCAAACGCAGCGGCGCATTTTCCTCCGGCAGTTATGGCGCGCCGCCTTACATTTTGATGAACTACAAGGACGACGTCTTCGCCGATGTCTACACACTCGCGCACGAGGCCGGCCACTCGATGCACAGTTGGTTCTCGCAAAAGTCGCAGCTCTTCCAGGATTACGATTACCCAATTTTCCTGGCCGAAGTCGCATCGACATTCAACGAAGAATTGCTCACGCACTTTCTCCTCGAAGAAACGAGCGATCCGAAAATGCGCGCTTACATCATCAATCGCCAGATCGACGATCTCCGCGGCACGCTTTTCCGCCAGACCATGTTTGCCGAGTTCGAAAAAGTCATTCACGCCATCGAAGAAAGCGGTGACGCGCTCACGCTCGACGTCTTCAAATCGGAATACGGCCAGCTGCTCGAAGCTTATTTCGGCGGGGCCGTCGTCATCGATCCGCAACTGTCGCTCGAATGCCTGCGCATCCCGCATTTCTACAGCGCATTTTACGTTTACAAATACGCCACCGGCATCTCGGCCGCGGTCGCATTGTCGGAACGCGTTTTGGCAAAGGAACCTGGCAGCGTTGAGAAATATTTTCACTTCTTGAAGTCGGGCGGCTGGAAGTTTCCGTTGGAAACATTGAAAGCCGCCGGCGTCGATATGGGAACGGCGGCGCCGATCGAGAGCACATTGCGATTATTCGAGCGCCGCATCAGCGAGCTCGAAGAGTTACTGTAGCCGGCTTCGCTGACGCCGGTTCCGGTTCCGCAATGCAATCATGCGCGTCCGCGGTCAGCGACCGCGGCTACAACGCAAGATCGACAATCGCATTTCGGTTCTTGGCAAGCGGCCTGCTTAAGAACAATGCGTGAGTTACGATTGGCGCTTCAGTGCAGCGTGTGGCTATGCCGAGCTCGGCATGGGCCGCGAATCCATCGCCGAACTGGACGCGATCGAGTGCCGATTTCAAAATCGCCCGGAGGTTTTGCAACTGCGCCTGCATCATCTCATGCGCCGCAAAAGCTGGCTGCGCGCGCTTTCCATCAGCCGAAAACTTTGCCGCGTCGCCCCGGATTGCGGCGCTGGATTTCTTCACGCCGGATTTTGTTTGCACGAGCTCGGAAAAACGGCGCAGGCCAAAGAAGTTCTCATGCGCGGCCCGCTCGCCCTCCTGAAAGAGCCGATCTATTACTACAACATGGGCTGCTACGACGCGTTGCTCGGCAACGTGCGCGAAGCCCGCGAAAATCTTCACACCAGTTTCCGAATGGATTCGTCCTTTCGCGAACTCGCGGAAAGAGATCCCGATCTGCAATCGGTGCGGTCGCTGCTTTAGTTCGCGCTCTTCTGTAGCGGCCGCCGTCCGCGGCGGCATTTTTGCTTTGCGGCTGAAGACAGCCGCCTCTACAGCTGCCGAAATGCAAATCGACGCCGACGAGATTCGCGCCCGCTTCGCGGACAACTTCGCCACGCGCGGAGAACTGGGCGCCGCCGTTTCGATTTGGCAAAACGGCAAGGCAGTTCTCGATCTTAGCGGTGGATTTCGCGATGCACGTCGGGAACAGCCGTGGACTAACGACACCCTGGTTTTGATTTGGTCGGCGACCAAAGGAATCGGGAGCGCGTGTCTCTTACATGCGCTCCAAGAAAACAAGATCGACATCTCGCAATGTGTGGCCGAGTTCTGGCCGGAGTTTGCGCGGAATGGAAAAGACAAGATCACCATCGCGCAGTTGCTTTCTCATCAAGCCGGCCTTTGCGCGTTAGATCGACAAGTGGATGTGCTCGACTACGACGCCGTCATTCAAGCGCTGGAGGAGCAGACTCCACTTTGGTCGCCCGGGACTGCTCATGGTTATCACGCGCGCACGTTTGGATTTCTTCTCGATGAACTCGTGCGTCGCGTTACCGGAAAAACTTTGAGCGAATATTGGCGAACCGTTTTTGCCGAACCGCTCACACTCGACATTTGGATCGGTTTGCCGGAATCGGAAAATTCTCGCGTAGCAACAATGTACGCGGCCAAGGCAGACAAGCCGCCCGAGCCGCAAAAATTCTATGTCGATCTTGCAACCAAAGGAACGCTCGTCCGAAACGTCTTCACGTCACCGCACGGATTGCACGCCGTCAGCGCGATGAACAACCCCGCTGTGCGCGCGGAAGCAATTGTTTCCTTTGGCGGAATCGGCAGCGCCAATTCAGTGGCGAAATTTTATGCGATGCTGGCAAACGGCGGCGAACAGTTCTTTACTCGCAAAACATTTGACTGGATGACGACGACGTTGAGCGACGATGTCGATCGCGTATTCCAAATCCCGACAGCGTTCTCTGCCGGCTTCATGAAAGATCCGACGCCGTCACGGCAGAAAATTTTCGGAAGATCGACATCTGCATTCGGTCATCCCGGCGCGGGCGGCAGTCACACGTTCGCTGATCCGGAAAACAAAATCAGTTTCGCTTACGTGATGAATCAGATGGAACAGTCGCTTCTGCCTAACGACAAATCGTTGCGCTTGGTCGACGCGATTTATCTGTAGTGGCGGCTGTCCCCAGCCGCACTCCGCAGTTTTGCGCGTGAGGACACGCGCCTCTACACCTATTCTCCGATGATGGTGAGAGCGATTTTGCGCCGGTGCGGGTCGCGGCGATGCTCAAACAGAAAAATTCCCTGCCATGTGCCGAGCTGCATGTTCCCATCGACAATCGGAATAGTTTCGCTGGTGCGCGTGAGCGCCATGCGGATGTGCGAAGGCATGTCGTCGGGCCCTTCGTCGTCGTGCTCAAACTTTTGATCTTCCGGGACGAGCCGATCAAAAAACTTTTCGAGATCGCGCCGCGCAGCCGGGGCGGCATTTTCCATCGCGATCAAACTGCAACTGGTGTGCTGCACGAAAACGGTGACGATGCCATTGCGCACATGGTGATTGTCGATCTTGCACTTGTCGATCTTCGCCTGGATTTCTTCCGTGATTTCGTAAGTGCCTTTTCCTTTCGTTCGCACTTCGAGTTGGTCGTGAACGACGCGCATGGATTTGGGCAAAGAAGCTAACATTCTCACCCGCGCCAGTGGTCAATGTGGAAAACGATAGGCGCAAACGCAGGCTCCGCTTCGAAGTGACTTGGGAGACCACTTTCATTCATGAGGGAGAATATTATGCCGAAGAGATTTAATTTTCAGAGCAGCCGCACCATTTCGCTGGTGGCGTTGTCGATCGCTTTCGCGGTTTCGATGAACGCTGCACCGATTGTGAACGGACCCGTCACCGTTGGAAGTAAAGGCAACGAGCCGCTCATCACGAGAGGGCCGGACGGGACGCTTTACATCAGTGCGCTGCAACACATTTATCGCTCGACCAATGCAGGATCGACATGGGCGGAATTGCCGGGCTCGATTTACAGCTCGACGCTCACCAGAGCTTCCGACAGTGCCATTTCGGTCGATCCAGGGAATCGTCTCTACTTTACTTTTGATTATCCCTACGCGGGCACGACGGCGGTGTGTACGAGCGACGATCACGGTGACACGTGGGCCTGCGATCCGGCGGTCGTTCCGGGCGGGACGGATCGCATGTGGGTGCTCGCGCCGACGACATCGTCCGCATTCGAAGTGACAAACGAGGGTCTATACGAAACGACATTTCTGCAAAGCACGGACCGCGGCACAAGCTGGACACCGAATGCGATCGGCAGCGGAATTCTCGAACCGCAAACCGGACCGTTGCTCCAACAAAATTGCAGCAGCAATGTTTTGCAGGTCATCAAAGTTTACGGGACGGCTCCGAGCGATGTGCCGGAGCTCAAGCTTTACGTTTATCATCCGTCGGTGCCCGGCGCGTTAACGTCCGACATTCGCTCGACCGGATTGCCACTTCCCTACGCGCTCCCGAGCGCCTCGTTAGGCCTGGATGGGGAATTGTGGGTTTCCACTGAAGAGATCACTGGTGCCGGCGGCAGACAAGTGGTGGCCGCGCGTTCGACCGATGGCGGTGTGACCTGGACGAAGCTGCCGCCGATTCCTGGGACGACCAGCGGCACTTCGATTTTTTCCTGGGTCGCCGCCGGCGGGCCGCATCACGTCGGCGTTATTTACTATTACACGCCGGACAACGGCGATCCCGGCACGTTAACGACCGCGAACTGGTCGGTCTTGTGGGCGGAGTCTTTTAACGCCGACAGTCCGACGCCGACATGGACCGTGAGCACGATCGAGAGTTTGATTCACACCGGACCGCTTTGCATCGCGGCGGATTGCCTGGGCACAAATCGTTTCGCGGGTGATTTCATCAGCGCGATCATCGACACCGCCGGCACGGCGCATCTGACGTGGATGAAACAAGCGGGCGGCAACGGCCCGGTTTCGGTCCAATATGCGAGCGTCCAATCGGGGCCAGCTTCGACCTACACGACCATCCCATGTGCGCTCACACCGACAGTTGTGTCGCGGCAAATGCACGGAAGTGCAGGCACGTTCGACGTCAATTTGCCGCTCATCGGGCGTCCCGGAATTGAATGTCGCCGCGGCGGCTCGAACGGAAATTACCAACTCGTGGCCACGTTTCCGGCAGCCGTAACGATGAATCATGCCGCGGTCACATCGGGCACCGGCAGCGTCAGCAGCGCGGGCGCGATCGGCAATCAAGTCATCGTCAATTTGACCGGTGTCGACAACGCGCAAACAATCACCGTCACATTATTTAGTGTGAGTAACGGCGCGACCACGGCCGATATTCCGGTCGAAATGGGCGTGCTGATTGGCGATTCGACCGACGACACGTTTGTTAACTCGGGAGACATCGGCCAGACGAAATCGCGCTCCGGCCAAGCCGTGTCGAGTTCGAACTTTCGCTCCGACTTGAATGCCGACGGATTTTTGAACAGCGGTGATATCGCGCTCGCGAAGTCGAAGTCGGGCACGGCCTTGCCGTAAGATCGACATCGTCGTTTTCGCCCGTCATTGATCTTTCGCTCGCGGAATGGCCTAGTAACCATTCGTCGATGCAAGAAGATCTCGAGCGCGTCCTGTTTGATGAAGCGGCCATCCTCCGTCGGCTCGATGAGATCGCCGCGCAAATCTCGCAAGATTATCGCGACCGCGAACTCACTGTCATCGCGGTATTGAACGGAAGTCTGATGTTCATGGCTGATTTGCTGCGGCGCGTTCCGTTGCCGCTGAAATTGGATTGCTTGAGCGTGGCGAGTTATCACGGCAAAGCGCAGACGAGCGGCGAAGTTATCTTCAAACAAATCGCGCTCCCCGACGTGGTGGATCGACATATTCTTATTCTCGACGACATCCTCGACAGCGGGCACACGCTCGCCGCCATTCGCGAAAAACTGGTGACAGCGCAGCCGCGCAGCATTCGCGTTTGCGTTTTGCTCAGCAAAAAGAAACGGCGTGCGCGCCATGTCGATGCGGACTACATCGGTTTTGAAATCGAGGACGAGTTCGTGGTCGGCTACGGACTCGACTTCATGGAACGCTATCGCAATCTCCCGTGCATCGGCGTGTTGCGAAAAGAACTGGTCGCGCAAACAACTTGATGCGAGTGCGCGTGCAATTTTTTGCGCAGCTGCGTGATCTCGCGAAGACGCCAGAGTTAGATGTCGATCTTGCGGCAAGATCGACAATCGCCAACCTGCTCGCCAAGATTTACGAGGAGAAACCGGCGCTGCGGGCGCACGATAAAAATATTCTCGTCGGCGTAGGCGTGGACTTCGTCGATCGCAATTACGAAATAAAGCCTAACGACGACATCGCGATCATGCCGCCGGTGCAAGGCGGCTAATCAGTCGCGGAAGTTTTTGAAATTGGTGGCGACGCCGAAGTCTTTGCTCTTCACAAATTGAATCACTTCCTGCAATTCGTCGCGTTTTTTGCCCGTGACGCGGACTTGTCGATCTTGCAACTGACTTTGCACTTTGAAACTTTGTGATTTGATCGCGGCGATGATTTCCTTGGCCTTGTCGCCTTCCAACCCCTGCTTAATTTTGATCTCCTGTCGCGCGTGGCCCATGGATGAAATGGCCGGCTCGCCTTGTTCGACATTGCGAAGGTCGACCCCGCGCTTGGAAAGTTTGCCGATGACGATCTCGCGCAAGCCTTTCAGATGCGCGCCGTCGTCGGCCGTGAGAACGATCGAATCTTTTTCATGAATGATGTCGGTCTTGGCGTCTTTAAAATCGAACCGCGTGGCCAATTCTTTGCGCGCCTGGTTCAGCGCGTTATCGATTTCCTGTTTGTCGACTTCGGAGACAATGTCGAAGGAAGGCATCGCATGAGTTTTTCAGTTCGCGCCAAGATCGACAATCTCTTTTACATGGGGATCGCCGCGACGGCGCTCGCGATCGTCGGATGTCAGCCGGAAAATGTGCGGGAAGAAAAAGCGCTGCGCCGTCAGCTCACGCACGAGATGCGCAACCATTCCTTCGAGAGTGCGGCGCCGATCGCGCGGCATCTGATTCAATTGCAACCGCAGGACAGCCGCATTTGGCGGCGATTAGTGGAAGCGCAAATGGCATTGCACGATTTCGAGGGCGCGAAGCAAACACTGGCGGACTGGCGCGAAACGGTGAAGCCAGCGCCGATGCGAACGGAGGAATTTGAAGGGGACATCGCTTACGAAGAGCACGATCTGCCGCGCGCGTTGGAAGCCTGGAAAAAAGCGGCGGCGGCGCGGCCTAAGAACGGACGCGCCTCTGAAAAGATCGCGGCGCTCGAACAGAGCAAGCAACATTGGAATGAAGCGGCGGCGGCCTGGACGGACGCGTTGAAAGCAAAAGACAACGCGGTCGCGCGCATCAATCGCGCGGTCTGCCTGCGACGATTGCGCAATTGGGATGAGGCGTTTCGCGATTTGCATCACGCGCAAAAGCTCGGTCCGGAAGAACCGGACGTGCAGCGCTGGTCAAAAACTTTCGAAAACCTGGGGAAGTTTTTGGACGAGATCCGCGAGCTCGACGCAAAACTTGCGGCATTACCGGGCGACATCGGTTTGCTGACGGACCGCGCGCTTTTGTTGCTTCGCTCAGAGGACCCCGAACTTGCGCTCGATGACGCCGCGACGGCGGCGCGATTGGCGCCGTGGGCGATGCGGCCAAAATTATTTCAGGCCATCGCGCTCATCGCGCTACAGCGCGGAAAGGAATGCGAGCGATTGTCGATCCACCAACCGTTGCGTCTGGAAAATTTGTCGCCCGATTTTTTGGAAACGATGAACCGGATCGACTCCGCGATTTCGGTCGAGCCAAAGAACTCGGACCATTTCGCGGCGCGCGCGTGGCAGCTCAATGAAATCGGGCAACCGCTGCTGGCGTTGCAAGATGCCGAGACGGCGGTGCAGCTCGATCCGAAATCGGCCGGAGCGCAGGCGGAAGTGAGTTACGCCCTAACGAAGCTGGGCCGGGGAGAGGAAGCGTTCGATAAAATAAAAACTGCGACCGAGCTCGATCCAAATCTCGCCTCGGCCTGGCAATATCGCGGCGAACTGGAAATGCAACGCAGCAATAATCTGGCAGCGATCGAAGCCTTGTCGCGGGCGCTGACTATTCAACAAAGCGTCGGCGCATTGCAAAAGCGGGAGGAATGTTACCGGCGCGTCGGATTATTTGCGCGCGCCGAGGAAGACCACCGCGCGTTGCAAGATTTGACCAGTCGCGGATTTAAATAATGACGACGTCGATCTAATCGAAGCGCAGGGCGATGACTGGGTCGATCTTAAGAGCGCGCCGCGCCGGAAAATAGCACGCGGCGAAAGCCGCGGCCGCGAGCACGGTCGTGACACCGACAAAGATGACGGAGGCAAAACGTAGATCGGTCATCATATGTTATTGATTGGTCTCTCCTATCTTAATGCTGCCATTGACCGCATGAAATTTGACTTCGCTCTCGGATGCGCCGCCGACTAACATGTCGATCTTGCGCGCGCCGGTTTTTTGACGCTGTTCCTTCTCCATAAAATCGCTCGCCACGTGGCCATGCAGACTCTCGGCTTGGAGATGAAATGCCGCGTCACCGGGGAAAAAGGCGCGCGCGTTTCCGTTCACGATATCCGCATCGATGGAAATCTTTTGGGGTTCCCACCAATCGTAGCCGACATCGAGCCCGCCGTTCGCGACAGCGACATGCAGATCAGTGAAACAATTGTGGCCAAAGAGCCGTCCATTTCCAAGATTCGCCCGCACCACTCGACCGCGCATCCCCTCGACCAGAACCTCACCGTTGGCCAACTCCAGTTGTGAAATGTCGCAAGTCCAAGGCATAATGATTACGTAATCGACGGTCCCCGATCGATCGGACACGCCCCATTTCGGCTTGGATGGGTACTGAGTCTCGATGGAGATTTCTCCGGGTTTGGTTGAGACATCAACTGAGATTTGGCTCAGTCTTTCGGCGTTGTAGGCGCGCTTGATCGCCTGCAATTTCATTTCTTTAATGTCCGCGCCGTAAACCCGGATGGAGCCATCCGTATTTCGAATGTTGAGTTTGGCGGTTGGCTCGACCGCGTAGGTGTGCTCGATCGTTTCTTCCAAAACAGCCTGGGCCGACGCCTGGTGCAATCCGCAAAGGGCGACCGCTACTAAGATAAGTCCTTCTCGATTCAGCAGACTCATGTGTTAGATCGACATCCTCATTCGTAACGCAGCGCGATAATCGGATCGACAGCCATCGCTCGTCGCGCGGGTAAGTAACTGGCAACGAGAGCGGCGGTGCCTAACAACAAGACGACAATGGCGTAAGTTCCAAAATCATTTGCCCCGACACCGTAGAGAAGAGCGGCCATCAATCGAGTTACGCTAAGCGCGCTAATCAAACCGACAAGCAAACCCAAACCGACGACGATAAGACTTTGCCGCAAGACGATGGTAAATGTCGACGCGCGATCGTTGCCCGAAAACGGCATCGGCATGGCGCCGCCGACCGCTTCGACTCCGGGAAGGCCGGCCAGTTTCGGCATCAGTTGATCGAAGAATTGTCGATGTTGCACGGCGTCGGGATATTTCACTTTTGGCAAAACCAACTCGCCGACGACGGCGTGGGAGGGATCGAAGCCGGGATTGGCCGCGCGCAGATTAGCAAAACCCTTGATGAGCAAACCGGCGCCGGCAAGCGAAGTGACCGCGTCGGTTTGATGACCTTCGCCTTTGAGCAGAATGCGCAACGCCTCGAGCACATCACGCTGATCATCGGCAATGAGAATTCTGCTCACCGCCTAACTCTCAACCGCGAATCGAACACGATGTCAATCGCGCGGCGCGAAAACAAGATGTCGATCTAAACCCAGAGAGTGCGATCGAAGGTGCGGTACTGAATCGCTTCGCTGACGTGTTCAGAGGAGATGTCGATCTTGCCGTCGAGGTCGGCGATTGTGCGCGAGACCTTGAGGATGCGATCGTAAGCGCGCGCGCTCAGATTGAGCTCACTCATCGCTACGCGAATAAGCTCGTTCGAATCTGTTGTGAGCTTGCAATGTTGTTTCAATTGCCGTGTGGCCATGCGCGCGTTGCAATTTGTTTTCGCGTCGTTCGCAAAGCGTTGCTGCTGCACTTCGCGCGCGCGACCGATGCGCTCGCGGATCGCCTCCGAATTTTCTTCGACGCGCTCGCTCGCCACGTCGCGATATTCCACCGCCGGCACTTCGATGTGGAGATCGATGCGATCGAGCAATGGCCCGGAGACGCGTTGGCGATAACGCTGTACCTGCACTGGACCGCAGCGACATTCGCGTTTCAAATCGCCAAAATATCCGCACGGACATGGATTCATCGCGGCCACCAGCATGAACTCGGCGGGAAACGTGAGACTGCCGGCAGCGCGCGAGATCGTGACTCGTCCGTCTTCCAACGGCTGACGCATGACTTCGAGCGCCGATCTTTTGAACTCGGGAAGCTCGTCCAGAAACAGGACGCCGTTGTGCGCGATGCTGACTTCGCCCGGATTTGGAAACGCGCCGCCGCCTAACAAACCGATGTCGCTAATGGTGTGATGCGGCGAACGGAATGGACGCGTCGAGACAAAAGACCCTTCGGCATCGAGCAAGCCCGCGATGCTGTGGATTTTCGTGGTCTCGATCGCCTCGTCTAACGACAACGGCGGAATGATGGTGGCGATCCGTTTCGACACCATCGATTTGCCGGAACCGGGCGGGCCGATCATTAAAATGTTATGACCGCCGGCGACGGCGACTTCGACCGCGCGTTTCACATGCGCCTGTCCTTTCACGTCGCCAAAATCGACATCGTAACTTTGATGCGCGGAAAAAAATCCGCTCAGGTCGCCTTTCGTCGGCAGAATCGGTTGTTCGCCGCGCAGGAACGCAAAGGTCTGCCGCAAATTTTGCACGCCGTAGATGTCGATCTTGTCGACCATGGCGGCTTCATGCGCGTTTGCTTCCGGAACGAACAACGCGCGTTTGCCGCGACGCCGCGCTTCCAGTGCAACCGGCAAAACGCCTTTGACCGCACGCACGGCCCCATCAAGTGCCAGTTCGCCGACAAACGAAAAATTCTCGAACGGCTTGCTGTCGATTTCTTCCGTGACCGCGATCATTCCGAGCGCGATCGGCAAATCAAAACTCGGTCCCTCTTTTTTAATATCGGCCGGCGCGAGATTGATCGTCGTCCGGCCGCGCGGCCAATGATAGCCGCTGTTCCGAATCGCGGTCGTCACCCGATCGCCGCTTTCCTTCACGGCTTTATCCGGCAATCCGACGATCACTATTTTCGGATCTCCGTGCGCGCCGTTGACTTCGATTTCAACTTCGTAAGCATCGACGCCATACACCGCGGCCGAATAAATCTTCGCCAACATGTCGATCTTACGTTGTCAAAATTGAAGGCGCGGGGAAAGGCGCAATTGGCAACGAACTTGGCGCGGGAACCGCTGCCACATCGATGGTTAAACCCCCACCGCAAAAAAGGTTGAACATGAGACATCCAAACGCTGTCGAAGATGCGATATATTTAACCTTGTTAAGTAGTTTTAGGATGCTACAAATTGTGATCAACGAGGTCCCGGCAATGAGTGCCGGAAACTTGTCGATCCAACCCCCCAACACGATTGATGAGAAAGACTTATATGGCTGCTGAAGACAGCGATACTGGAATAAAAATATACCTGCGCGAGATCGGGCAAATACCGCTTTTGACTCCCGAACAGGAGATCGAACTGGCTGCGAAGATCAAGAAAGGCGACCGCGAGGCTCGCGCGCTGATGATTCGCTCAAACCTGCGCCTGGTCGTGAAGATTGCGCATGATTATGCGAATCTCGGCCTCCCGCTTCTCGATCTTATCTCGGAAGGCAACATCGGCCTGATGAAAGCGGTCGAGCGTTTCGACCCTGCTAAGGGCGGCAAACTCAGCACGTATGCGGCGTGGTGGATTAAACAATCGATCAAGCGCGCGCTGGCGAACCAATCGAAGACGATTCGATTGCCCGTGCATCTGGTCGACAAGATTTCAAAGATGCGCCGCGTTTCGCTGCAGATGAGCGAAGAGCTCGGCCGCGAACCGACCGATGACGAGCTCGGCGACGAGATCGGCATCGCTAGCGGAAAAGTTTCGCAGCTCAAAACCGTTTCGATTCGTCCGGCGTCACTCGATGCGCCCATCAGCGATGACGATTCGACTGAGTTCGGCGAAATTGTAGGCGACGAAGACGCGCAGACACCGTTTGAACTTTTGCGCGACAAAAATCTGCGCAACGAAGTCGGCGGATTGCTCGATGTGCTCGACGATCGCGAGAAGAAAATTATTTTCCAACGTTTCGGTCTCGACGGCGGCAAGCCAAAGACACTCGAAGAAGTCGGCAAGAAATTCGGCGTAACGCGCGAACGCATTCGGCAATTGCAAAACATTGCCTTGTCGAAATTGCGCCGCGCTTTGAGCAAGAAAGAAAAGCCGATCGACGTCGAGTTGCCCGTCGAAGCTTAGATCGACATCGTCGTTTCAGAACGCGCCGATGCGAACCTCGGCGCGTTTTTTATTTCGCCGTGCGCAACTGCACAGCGTCAATGCGGTCCCGGCCGACGCGGAGATCGGTAATGATGACTAACTGGTCGCCCGCGCCGGCCAGTTTGTGTTTGCGCAAAAATTTCTCCGCGGCTTCGATCGTCGCGTTAGGATCGTCCGTAAATTCAATCCGCACCGGATTGACTCCCCACAAGATCGACATCTGCCGCTGCAATTCTTCGCTCGAAGTAAAAGCAAAGATAGGCGCGTGTTCCGGGCGCAAATTCGAAACATTTCGCGCCATCGTCCCGTGATGCGTGAAGACAATGATCTTGGCCCGGCGCAACGAATTCGCCAGCACGACCGCCGACGCCACCGTTTTCTGCCGCGTGTCTTCGAGGATGGCCGACTTCGCGTAGCCAGCGCCTCCGCTCCGCTCAATCCGCAGCGCGACGCGATTCAGAATCTGAACGCATTCGACCGGATAACGACCCACACTCGTTTCCCCGCTGAGCATGATCGCGTCCGCTTGTTCGAAAACAGCGTTGGCCACATCCGTTATTTCAGCGCGCGTCGGCATCGGATTCTCGATCATCGATTCGAGCATGTGCGTCGCCACGATGACCGGTTTGCCTAACCGCAAGCTCAACTTCACGATGCGCCGCTGGATGATCGGCAATTCCTCCATCGGGCATTCGATTCCGAGATCGCCGCGCGCCACCATCACCGCGTCCGCCGTTTTAATAATCTCATCGATGGCGTGAACGGCAGATTGATCTTCAATCTTGGCGACGATGAGCGCGTTACTTTTCTTCGAAATCAACAGACGGCGCAATTCCTCGACATCGCTTTTCTCGCGCACAAAACTAAGCGCGACAAAATCGACGCCGAGTTCGACGCCTAACGAAACATCGACAATGTCTTTCTCGGTGAGCGGCGGCAGATTCACGCGCACGCCCGGCAGATTGATGTGGCGACGCGAACCGAGCGTGCCGGGCGTGAGCACGCGGCACCGCACACGATTTGCGCGTTTCTCCTTCACCTCCATGCGCATCATTCCGTTATCGACCAGGACGATGTCCCCCACGCTGATGTCATTGATCAGTCCCGCGTAATTAACATCGACCGAATATTTTTCCTCGCTCTTGGCGCCGCGAACGGTGAATTCGACAATGTCGCCCGGTTGCAAATGCAAATCCGTCTTCAGGTCGCCCGTGCGAATGGCCGGGCCTTGCGTATCGAGCAAAACGGCGACGGGCTTTCCCATTTCTTCCGCCAGCCGACGAATTTGCGGAACGATCTCGCGGACCCACTCGTGTTCGGCGTGGCTCATGTTAATGCGAAAAATATTTGCGCCCTGCTCGATCAATTTCCGCATGATCGCGGGATCTTTCGTCGCCGGGCCGAGCGTGCAGATAATTTTCGTTTTGCGCATTTGACGATGTCGATCTTACACGATGTCGATCTTGCCTACGCAAAAAAAAGCGGCGCGCCGTTTCGGGCGCGCCGCGTTGCCATCGCTGTGGCGATAAATTACTTAACTTTCCCCTGAGTCTCCTTCGCCATCGCGAGGTGTTTCTCGATTCCCTTTGCCGTTTTGTCGGCTAATTTCTTCAGGTCCGCATCGCCGCCTTCTTTCGCTTCCTTCTGAAACTCGGCCAGGTCCTTCTGGTGATCTTTCACCATCATGTCCATATAATCTTTGTCCGACTTCCAGCTTCCGCTCATCTTACTCGCCGGAACCTTCACCCCTTTACTGCTGGCCAGCGCCATCAGGTCGTTGTTCCATTTCGTGTGGTCGGCCACCATGCGGCTGCCAAATTTTTTCACATCGGCGTTCTGCGATTTCTGCGAAGCCATCTTTCCCCACTCCACTTCCATCATTCCGCCTTTCGCGGCCGCCATGATGAACGCCTTGTCTTTGGAACTCAGCGCGGCTGCAGACGCGCCGGGGTTTTTCGCATTGGCATCGGCCTTAGCTGCTGGACTGCTGGCCGCAGTTCCATGGCTGAGAGGTTTGAATTTCGACGGATTTTGCCCGAGCGCGATCCCGCTCAAACAGAGGCAACCGAGGGTCACAACTGGAATTATAGTTAATTTATTTTTCATAGAGATTTGCTAATTAGGTTTGCCGGAGTTCCCGGCATTGAAGATTCGCATCTTCATCCGTTTTTGGACGTGGGCGATCTCTAACCCTTCAATGCCGCGCGAAAAAAATTCGCGCAAGATCGACATCTACTCGCCGGCCGCTCCGCCCGCGCCTTCGCCATAAGAACTCTCCACGCGCTCCGCTACATCGCGGTATCCGTAATCGGCTTCGTAAATTTGTTTCATGGCATTGAGCGCTCTCTCACGTTCGCCCATCGCCTCGTAAACCAATCCCAAACTGTAAACCACCTGCTTCTTCATCGCGTCCATCGTCAAAATTTCTTTGGACGCTTCCTCCAATTGCTTCATCGCCAGATCAAGCATGCCGAGTTCGCGATAACACGTCCCCAGCAGATTCATCGCTTTCAATCGCGCATTCGGATTTTGGCGCGCGCGCTGCAGCTCGGGCAGAGCTTGTCGAAAATTTCCCGCGTTCGCCAAACACTCACCGAGTTCGAAACGCAATTGCAAATCAGTCGGATTGCGCTCGACGCGTTTGCGCGCTTCGTCGATCAATAATTCCGCGCGCTTCTTTTTCGCCGCGCTCAACTCGTCGCTTCGTTTTTGAAACTCCGCCTCATCCGGCCGGTGTGCGGACAGAAACGCTTCGTGCTCCGCGATCTCGCGCTCCGATCGCCGCATCTTCAAATCGGAAACTCTTCGCACCAATCCGGCATCGCTTCCGCCCGTAAGATCGACCGTGTATTGATACCACGAAATCGCCGTCTCCAGATCGTCCTTCTCCTCGTTCAACGCGCCGAGTTTCCGCGCAAGATCGACATTTTGCGGTTCGGTCTGATGGCGCACATACGTCTCCGCGATTTGTTGGTCTAACGACTCCCCGGTCAACTTCATCCGGCTCTGTTGCTCCAGCGAAACCGCCACCTCTTTGTCTTTGATCAAATCGCGATAACTCTCCGCCTGTGTCCAACCACCGGTCGTCATCGACGCGCGCGCCGAGGCATCTTTGCCGAGCCGCGCCGCTTCCGCATCGAGCGGATCGATTTCGCTGATGCGGTTGTAAGCCTCCACTTCCTCGTCGCTCGCGCCCATCTCATGATAAAGCCGCGCCAGTTCGCGCCAGACTTTTACATCGCGCGCGTTCTCTTCCAATAACGTGCGCAACGCGAACACGCCCACTTCCGGCCAACCCGCCGCCACCGCCGCTTCTTTTAAGAGAAGGTTCGCTTGCTTGTGATACGGTTCATCCTCCAAAACCTTCTCCACCATCTCCACCGTCCGCTTCGGATCTTTTTTTAGTTCGCGCTGTGCTTTCATCACCGCCAGCGCCGCCGTCGAAATATTAAACATGGAACGCTTCGCCGCCTTGTTCTTCGTCACCTCCGCGCGACGCAACAATTGCCGCCCCGTCAAAAACTCCGGCTCCTGTTTAAGAATTCCCTGCAACAGCGAAATGGCATAACCGAAATTGCGCAGCTCAATCGCCGCCACCGCCTTCAACCAATGCGCGCGTTGCGTTTCGCTGAGTTCCTTCTCCGTCTTAACGGCCATTGCAAAAGTAGTTTATCACAACAAATCCAGCTGCGGTTTGTCCGATGTCGATCTTGCGATTGTCGATCTTTTCTTCCGCGGTTTCGGCTGCGCGGTTGCTCCATTCGGATTCTCCAGATGCGAAAGAATATCTTTCGCGCGATCCAGGATTTCCTTCGGCAATCCGGCCAGCCGCGCCACCTGGATGCCGTAACTCTTGTCCGCACCACCAGGAATAATCTTGCGCAGAAAAATAATCTGCTCGTTCCATTCACGCACGGCCACGTTGTAATTCGCCACGCCTTTGCGCTCCGACGCCAGCTTGGTCAGCTCATGATAATGCGTCGCGAAAAGCGTCCTCGCTTTGATTTTGTCGTGTAAAAATTCCGCCACGCTCCACGCGATCGACAAACCATCGAACGTCGAAGTCCCGCGGCCGATCTCATCGAGAATGACTAACGAACGCTCGGTCGCATTGTTCACGATGTTCGCCGTCTCATTCATCTCCACCATGAATGTAGATTGGCCGCGTGAGAGATCGTCGTTCGCGCCCACGCGTGTGAAAATGCGGTCGACTAATCCGATCTCCGCGCTTGCCGCCGGCACGAAGCTGCCGATCTGCGCCATCAATGTAAGAAGCGCGACCTGTCGAATGTAAGTCGATTTGCCCGCCATGTTCGGCCCGGTCACAATCGCCATCCGAATTTTCTCTCCGTCAAGATCGACATCGTTAGGCACAAATTTTTCCTCGACCAAATTTTGATCGAGCACCGGATGGCGGCCGTCTTTGATGCAGAGCCGAAGGGAATCGTTCAACGTCGGCCGGCAATAATGAAACAGTCGCGCCGTTTCCGCGAACGAGCCGATAACATCGACAATCGCAATCGCGTCAGCCGTTTGCTGAATCGATCCTAGTTCGCGCAAAGTTTCCTCGCGCAGCTTTTGAAACAATTCGTATTCCAAATTCCGCGCCCGCTCATCCGCGCCCAGAATCTTCGCTTCCACTTCCTTCAACTCGGGCGTGATGAAACGCTCGCCGCCGACCGTCGTTTGCTTGCGCGTGTAGCGCTCCGGCACGCTCGCCAGATTCGATTTCGTGATCTCGATGAAATATCCGAAAACGGAATTGTATCGTACCTTGAGCGACTTGATTCCCGTCTCGGCGATTTCGCGCTCCTGCAATTCTGTGATCCAATTTTTTCCGTCGCGCGAAGCCTGCCGCAGTTGGTCAAGATCGACATCGTAACCGTCGCGAAAGATTCCGCCTTCCTTCAACGCGAACGGCGGCTCATCCGCCACTGCGCGCGTGAGCTTCTCCGCCAATTCCGGCATCTCGCCGATCTCGTTCTGCAAATGCGTCGCCAAAGAATCCGCCTGTAGCGGCAGGCGTGTCGCCTGCTCTGGTGCAGCCGACACGGCTGCCTCTACAGAAGAAGTCGAAGAAGCAGATTTGCCGAATTCAGTTCGCCGGACCACTTCGCCTAGCTCGCGCTTTAGTTTCGGGATTTGTTGCAACGAAGTTTTCAGCGCCACCAAATCGCGCGCGTTCCCGGATGCCTGACTCAATCGCCCGATCGCGCGCTCGATGTCGCGAATCGCTTTTAATTCCGCGCGCAACGACCCGAGCACGTCCGGCTCATGCAAAAGATCGACAATCATCTGTTGTCGCCATTCCAATTCTTTCAAATGACGCAGCGGCTGCAAAATCCAGGAACGCAGTTTGCGTCCACCCATCGGCGTGACCGTGCGATCGAGCACCGCGAGCAAACTCGTGTCGCGCGCGCTGCGTGATTCCACCAGCTCAAGATCCGTCTGCGTAGCCGCGTCGATGATGACATGCTCCGTCGCCGCGTCGCATTTCAACGAAGTGAGATGATCGATCTTTCGTCGGAGTTGATGCTTGAGGTAATGCACGATCGCGCCCGCCGCCGCGATCGCCGCTGACATCTCCGTGCAACCAAAGCCATCGAGCGATTTCACTTTGAAATGCTCGCAAAGCGTAAAGCTGGCGTGCTCGGGCAGAAACGCGTAGCTGTCGTACTCGAGCGCGCGATTCATTTCGCCTAACGAACCCTTCTGCTCCGGGCTGACTAACAATTCCGATGGCGAGACGCGCGCGAGCTCGTCCATGAGTGATTGTCGATCTTGCAATTGCGCCAGGCGAAACTCGCCAGTCGTTAGGTCAGCGTAGGCAAATCCGTAGACGCCGTTATCGACATAAACAGCGCCCAAATAATTCGCCCGCTTCGATTCCAGCAAATCCAAATCGCTTACCGTCCCCGCGCTGATGATTTGAGTGATGTCGCGATCGACAATTTTCTTACCCGGCTGCGGCTCGCTCGTCTGATCACAAATGGCAACGCGCCGTCCCGCCTTGATTAACTTCGCGATATAATTCGGCGCGGCGTGATAGGGCACACCGCACATCGGCACCTCGCCGCGCTTGGTCAGCGCCACATTCAAAATCCCCGACGCCTCCTTCGCGTCTTCAAAAAACAATTCGTAAAAATCACCGAGCCGAAAGAACAGCAACGTGTCTTTCGGAATGCTCCCGCGCAGCCGCTGATATTGCTGCATCATCGGAGTAAGCGCATCGGCCATTCCGAAACTTTGGAATTAGAGCTGGCGAAATGCGAGTTTCGAATTCCCGCCTAGTCCCGCAGCGTCCGCATTCCGAGGCGAATGATCTTGTCGATCAACTGCGGATACGGCAGTCCAGCCTTGGCGGCAGATTGCGCGAAGTCTTCGTCCTCGGCCAGGATCGGATTTGGATTCGCTTCGATGAAATAAATTTCGTTCGTGGGCGTGAGGCGCAGATCAATGCGCGCATAGCCCTCGATCGTGAGCAGATCGTAAATGCGCTTGCATGTTTCCTCGATGCTCGCGACCAATGCTGGGTCGAGGCCTTCCGCGAACCGATTTTCCAGGCCCCAGCGCTTCCGATATTCCTCGTCCCATTTCGATTTGTAGGTCGCCATCTTCGGTTCGTTAGGCGGGACCTCGCGAAAAATCAATTCGCGAATCGGGAAGACGGTCAACCGCGCGTTGCCGATGATGCTCACGTAAAGTTCGCGGCCCTCGATGTATTCTTCGGCGATCACGTCGCTGTCGTGTTTGTCGTGAATGAACGCCACGCGCTCGCGAAATTGGTCGTCGTTTTCAACGAACGACGCCCGCGAAATTCCGTAAGACGCTTCTTCTTTCACCGGCTTCACCACGATCGGAAACTTCGGCCGCTTCAATCGTGCGATGCGTTGGCCGCGCGGGATAACGACGAAGTCCGGCACATGGATGTGGTGATAGCCGAGGATTTTTTTCGAGATGCCTTTGTGTTTGCAAAGAACGAGACCGGTCGCGCCGCAACCGGTGAAGGGCACGCCTTGCATTTCGAAAAGTGAAACAATGTTTTGATCGAATCCGCGGTTGTTCTTGAACTGATCGACCAGGTTGAAAAGAACATCGGGCTCGAAGCTTTCGAGTTTTTGCCGGAGAAGATCGAGATCGTCGAAGATAGCGAGATGCTCGGTGGCGTAGCCGAGCGTCCTGAGCGCGGCCAGCACGTGCGCCTCGGTCTTCCAATCCTCCGTCTTCATCTCTTTGCTCAAATCCTGATCGATCTTCGTTGGACGGATGGCGTCGAAGAGGGCGAGGACTTTGAGGTTCTTCTTCACGTTCTTGCTATTTCGTCCGCTTGAATTTCCCGGTGTGAAGATAATTCATCACCAGCGTCGTAATGTAAGCGCTCACCCGAAAATCCTGCTGCGGATCGTCATTGAGCACATGCAGATCAAGCTGGTCGCAGCGGTCGATCAATCGCGTCAGCAATTTGTTCACGCGGAATTTCTTCTCGTTCGTCCATTGGCAGACTGAATTCAACAACCGCCGCCGCCGCCGGCGCAGATAGGAGCTCGCGTAAATTCGCCCCGGTCCCGGCTGTGCTGCGAACAACTGGCGAAGATCGACATCGTAAAAGTCGGGATACGTGTCTTCGTAAAGTTTTCGTTTCCGCGCGTAATACGTTTTCAGTTTTATGTTAAGACAATTGTATTCCGCCAATCGATACACCGGCGCATGCGCGGGCGGTTTTCCGGCGAGCGAACGCATCAGCTCATCGATGTATTCGAGTTTCTTTAACGCGCGCCAACCGGCGTATTCTTTCCGCCAATCCAATCCCGGCGTCAGCCAGATCGCGAAGGTTTCTGCAAAATCTTCATCCGGGTGTGCTTGCGCGTACCAATCGTCGAGATGCATGACGTAACCTCGACTGAACGGCCGCGGACGATAAGTTGTCGGCGTTCCTTCGCGCGACGTTCGACCGAAAAATTTCTGCCACTTCTTCTTCCGCTGCAGTTGATAAGCGTAGCTGTAAGCGTGCGCCGCTTCGTGCCGCATCAACTTCATGAACCACTCGTTCGTCTCGCCCTCGACTTCCAGCATCATCGTCCGCTCGAGCGCGCGCAGCCGATCGTGCACCAGAAAAAACGGAGCGAAAATCGCCGGGATACCAATCGGCACGAACCATTCATCGCCGATGTGACACGGCGGATGAAACGTCAATCCTTTCGTCGAAAGCTCATCGTAAAGCTGTTTGATCAGCGGCTCGAGGGACGTGCCTTCAAGCCGCAATCCGAGTTTCGAAATGCGGCGTTCGAGAAGTTGTTCGTCCGTTAACGACGTCCAATCGGCGTCCATTAGACGCACCGTAACGCGTGCGAATCAGGAATCCAAGAATGCAGCAAATTGAAATCCGGGTAGCGTACGCGTCTCGCGTGCGGGTTTCGGCGTCTCGCCGAAACGAACTTCATCCGTTAGGAGTGTTCCATCTGATCGAGAATTTGGAACGCTTGATCGGCAGTTTGATCCGCTGTTCGTAGAGCGTCGGCATCCCCCTCAAGTTCCAGGAGTCGCCGTGCGATTTCTCTTCGCTCCCGAACGGTCATTCGCGGTAACTCAGCCATAATCTCGGCAGCACTCATTACGGGTAGTTTAAAGTCTTTCTCTCATCCCTCAACCTTCATCCTTCATCCGTTCCCGTGCGAATCGGGACTCCAAGGATGCCGGAATTTCGAATGCTTGGTTCCGGCCCGCATAATGAGAGCTGATTTGCTCGGCTCCACCTTGTCGATCTTGGGCTTGGCCGCGTTGGTCGCCTGCCTGTTGCCAGCACACCGCGCCAGTTTAGTTAATCCAGTCGTCGCACTGCGCGCAGAATAGCCTTCCGATTGACAAGTCGTCGACCTCGCTTATAGAGAGGGTCGGCTCGTCACACCGAGTCGTCGTCAGAAGTCCGCGCGCCCCAAAAAAATTACCGCGCCGGGGCTGTTCAAAATCTAGAAGCGCCTTCCATGGCCGCTTCGGCATTTCGAGCAGCACGCTCCGCCCGAGGACTCGACCACATCGGAGCAAAGCTTGGGTATCATGAAATCATTTTACACAGTCATTTTGTTGTTGTCAGTGGCGTCCGCGTCCGCGCACGACGAGCCAGTCCTTGCCCGCGTTACCAGTTACTGGGCGAGCGAGGGCTCTAAATTCGCCAGCACCGGTCGCCGATTACGCACCGGACATTGCGCGGTCGACCCCAAACGGATCCCCTATGGAAGCAAAGTTGTTTTTCCCGATGCCGTCTGCACCGCGGTCGACACCGGAACGGCAGTCGTTAGCCGCAAAGCGGCACGCGCCTGCGCACGCACTGCGAACCAGCTCAAAGCCATCGTGGTCGATCGATTTTTTGAAACGAAACAGGAAGCGATTGCCTGGACAAATGCGCATCCGGAATTCATGAAGCTGCAAATTGTCTCGCCGGGGTCGCTCCCCGAGCCGTCGACGCAATAAGCAACCTTCAAAAATAAAGTCCGAAGCGCTTTCATCTGCGTGACAGGCGTTTACAGACTGATATGCGCAGCATCGCTGGACAGATGCGCAAATCGCAGTAGATAAAATATGCAGATGAAAACGATCAACGCGCCAATTCGCGCCGCCGGATTCCGGCAGGCTGCATAAAGGCTGTTCGATCGCCAAGTTGGAGCCCGCTTCTTGCGGCACCCCAGTGGACGAGTCTCACCACGCGCGGGTTTTTGCGCCGGTCACCCCGAACCGAATTTCGGGACAGATCCCAACATTAATATTCATGAAACCAACATCACCAATCAGTCCCCAACAAAAAAATCAGCGGAGTTTTCCGTTAACCGATTACCAATTCCAAACGACTCTCGAAGCGCCTCGCGCTGCCGCGACCAAAACGCGTCATGCGACTGAGCTGCGCATGCCCTGGAAATTGAGCGCCGCATTTTTCGGCGCCGAAGCGCAACGCGATTATTTGGTTGAGCTCGCGCTCTTCACTTTGATCACTGGAGTTTCGGCGTGGCCGATCGTTTCGATGTTCATCGCGGTGACGCGAATGGTCAGGAACTACTAGACGACAGCGATGCCTTCGTGCGCGACGCGCTGAGTATAACAATCGCTCAGTCGTCGCGTCATCGCGCCGACTTCGCCATTGTCGATCTTGCGATTGTCGATCTTAACGACACCGGCGAGTTCGCCCATCGTTCCCGTGCAAAAAACTTCGTCGGCGCCATAAACGTCCTCGAGTTTCAAGTCGATTTCGCTCCGCGGAATTTTTTCCGCGCCGCAAATCTCGAGCACGGTCGCGCGCGTGATCCCTTCCGGACACGCCACGACGCGCGGCGTCGCCACTTCGCCTTTGCGCACGATGAACAAATGGGTCGCGTTGGTTTCCGCGACAAAGCCGCGCGTGTCGAGCATTAGAGCGTCGTCCGCGCCGGCGTTGTTCGCTTCGATCTTCGCCAGGATCGAGTTCAACAAATTCGCGTGGTGAATCTTTGGATCGAGAATCTCCGGCGGCGGCCGTCTCATTTTGCTCGCGATCAAAGTCAGCCCCGTCTTCGCGTAAACCGGCGCTTTGTGTTCCGCGAGCACGATCAATGTCGGACCGCTTTGATTGAGCCGCGGGTCCATCCCCGAAGTAATTTTCACTCCGCGCGTGATCGTTAGGCGTATGTGAACTCCGTCGCGCATCCGATTTGCCGCGAGCGTGCGCTTTATTTCGTCGATGATTTTTTCGCGCGGCGGAAGATCGACAATCGATAACGCGCGCGCGGAACGCTCAAGCCGATCAAGATGCTCGTGCAATTTGAAAATGCGCCCATCGTAAAGCCGCAAACCTTCCCAAACCGCATCGCCACCTTGCACCGACGAATCAAACGGACTCACGCCGGCTTCATCGCGATGCACCAACCGACCGTTGATGTTCACGATCAGGTCGCGGTTCTTCTCGTTGAATTGCTGCAGCATTCTATTTCAGACGGTGGATGTGAAGCTGCTCATAACATTCACGGCAGCGTTCGTGAATCCCGCGGAATTCTTCCGGCAAGGACACAGCTTTCGATTTGTGGGGCTGGAACGATGTCGATCTTGCCACTTCATGGTACCAATATTTCGCCCACACCCCGTCGGTCTCGCGTAATCCCGGCGGCCAGGAAAGCATCGCCGCGTCAAACTCAACGCCGATCGCTTGGCAAAGAAGTCGCAGGATACGCTCGGGATTTTGCAGAACATCCTTCGCATCAATCACCGGCGGAATTCCTCCGGTTTGTTGACGGACGTAATTGAAAATCTCGAACTGCTGCACGAAGCCAAGATCTTCCAGCGCAAGATCGACATCTTTCTTTAAGTACGACGCCATCACTTCCGCCGGGTCGCGAATCAGAAAACAATTTGAGACCGCACCGAGCCAGTGTCGATCCACCAGCGGCAGCAAATGATGCGTCATTTGTTTCTGATAAAAAATGCGACGGCCGTTCGGAACCGACCCGGTCAGCGTCGCAATAATTTTTCCCCCATCCATTTCGCACTGTGGGATAATTTCTTTTGCACCCGGATGATCCTTACCCGTCGTCTTCAAATAGAAGCCGTAGAATGGCTCATCGATGACGCTTGTGTCCGGACGATTTTCCCACGCGCGCATCATCGCAGTGGAGATATTGCGCGGACCCGACCACATGGCGATGCGAATCGGGACGGAGGTTGCGGCCATCGTTTGAGAATCAATTTAACGCGCGCGAAACGCGAGCGGCAAACCGTTCGCCGATTTTTCGACGCTCTCCGCGCAAGTAGCATTCACGCAAGAAAATACGTCCGCCGTGGGAACCAGCGGGCGGCTGCCGTTCGAATCTATAGTGGAGGCGCTTCACAAACTTTCCTTCGCCTAACTAGCAAAGATCGACATCCGCACCGCGGAGTTTTATCGCAGAACATTATGAGAGGGCTCATCATAATAATCGCACTTTTGGTTTCGGGACCGCTCGCTTTTGCGCGCGAGCAGCCCCTGCTTGCCCGTATCACGGTTTACTGGGCCAGCGGCGGCAAAGGTTCCGATCACTTCACGCGCCAGCACAAAACCGCGACCGGTTTGCGTTTGCGCAGCGGACATTGCGCGGTCGATCCGCGCCACATTCCTTACGGCAGCAAAGTGGTTTTTCCTGATGGCAGCGCTCTCGCCGCCGTCGATACCGGAACCGCCGTGAAAAATCGAAAAGCCGCGCGCAAAGCCGGCCGCACCGTTACCGAAAAGAACGCGATCGTGATCGATCGCTTTTTCGAAACAAAAGGACAGGCGCTGGCTTGGGCGAATGCGCATCCCCTTTTCATGCCGGTGCGCGTTGTTCCACCCAATTCCCGGTCCGCCCAACAGCAGCCTCCCGCGTCGGCGATTCGTTACAACGCGACGGCGCCGGTCATGAGGGCTCAGGTGGTTGCCAAATATCCGGTCCTCGCCCAGCCGCGATGTGATCGCGACCAACACGCTAAAGAAGCTCGGCCGGTAGATGTCGATCTTGGCCGCTGTCGGAATTTAGGACGAGAATTTCCCGTAGACCGCGAGGAGATGGTAATAGCACGCGTTGTGGGAATGGTAATCGGAGGCGAAACCATTTTTCGTCCTAATTTCGACGTGCCCCTTACTTCTGTTTCCGTAAACCAGCACTGCCCCCAGAGGAGCTGAGTAAGGATCGCGCACGGACAATCGGGTGAATCCATAGCTGCGCGCGAGCTCATCGCCGGCCTCAGCCGCGTAGTTCGTTTTCGGGTAAGATTTGACCGCACCGGCCGCGAGGAGAGCCTGTTTTACGTAACGCCAGCAAAGGGATTTCGAGTGCGCATTGGCGCGTTCCTCGGCGATGGTGGCGGCATTTCGCAGCTTCGGATCGATGCGAAGATCGACACGAGCCGATGCGTGAGTGCTGTGCGACCAGTAGCCGCGAATTACCCGGGCCGAGTTCGCCTGCCCCATGCTGTCTCGATAAAAGAAACGCGAAGCCGACAGGCTCGCGGGACTTGCTTGCACGGTAGTGGCGAGAACAAAGGCTGAAAAAGGGAGGAGCAGAAAAGGGTATCGTTGCACGCGCTTTTCAGTCGCAGGGTCTGTACCAGCCCGAGAAGTCTTTTAGGTCGCAGGAAAAGATGTCGATCTTGGGAACCAAACCCGAAACCGAATCCGAAGTTAGGGAGAGGGCACTCGCCCCCGCCGCTATGATCACTCCACGTTTTCGTTTCTTCTCCTGGCTTCCCGGCTTCCTGCTCCATCTGCTCAAAAGGGCTCCTGTCTCCCGACGCGACGTCGATGTTCGCTGAGTGACTGCGCGCACTCGTTTGCACGATTCTGATTCGTCGGTTATCTGACCAGACTCGAAAACGGAGATAAAAATATGGCGACACGAAACGGATCAGCAAATTGGGAAGGCACGCTCAAGGGCGGCAAAGGCACGATGAAACTTGGCAGCGGCGCTTACGAAGGGCCGTATTCCTTTTCGTCGCGCTTCGAAGAAGGCACCGGGACCAATCCCGAGGAGTTGATCGGCGCCGCGGAAGCGGGCTGCTTTTCCATGGCGCTTTCGTCGAATCTTGAAAAGGCCGGACATCCCGCGAAACGCATCAGCACCACCGCCACGGTAAAACTCGAGATGGTCGATGGCGGGCCGAAGATCACCACCATCGATCTCGATGTGCAGGCCGAAGTTCCTGGAATCGACGAGGCGAAGTTTCAGGAACAAGCGGACCTAACCAAACAAAAGTGTCCGGTCTCAGTCGCGCTTTCCGGAACGCAGATCAATCTCGTCGCGAAGTTACTCTAGCGAAATGGCATGTCGATCTTGCCCGCAAGATCGACAACTACGCGTTACGACTTGGCGTAAATTCCGAGAAGCGGACGCGGCGAAGGAGTCTTCGATTTGAAATCGCTCACGAACCATTCCTTGGTGCGGATCTCGACGTGGCCGGCAGCCTTGCTCGCGCCGTAAACCAAGACTGAACCGACCGGCGCTTTGTATGGATCGCGCCCGGACATTTTTTTGAAGCCAAATTTGCTGGTGAGCTCCTTGCCCGCCTCTTTCGCGTATGCCGTGCCGGGATAGGAACTGACCGCGCCGGAAGCGAGCAGCGCTTCCTTGACGTATTGCCAGCAGCGGGCGCGCGAATGGGCGTGGGCGCGCTCCTGCGCGATGCTCGCCGCACGCATCAATTTCGGATCGATCCCGCGGTCGGTTTTGGCAACCGGATGCTCGATTTTCTTGGGCTGATATTTCGTGACGACGTCGATCGACTGCGACTTGCCGGCAGCGTCTTTAAAAGTGAACTGGGTGGACTTGGCTGTCTCCACCGTGGCCGCGCTTAAGGAGCCGGCAGCGAGGAAGGAAACAGCGAGAACAACGATTTGGGGGGTAGTTTGGGGCATGGGGAACGCGTCCTATCAAGCATTACGGGGGCCTTCGCAAATACTTTTTTCGTAAAACGTTAATTTCTTTTGGGGGCGACTTCCGCCCAGGGCACCGCGAAAAATTTGTGCTCGCTCGCTCATGACAATCGCCCTTGGAACAATAGAATATCTGCGCTCAATCTATGACTACATCAACAACCCGACGCACTTTTATTAAAATGTCCGCGGCCGCGACCGGCGCGATGACGCTCGGCGCCATGTCCGGTAGATTATTTGGCGCCGAGAACAAACCCAAGCCTATGCGCATCCTCATTCTCGGCGGCACTGGATTCACGGGACCACACCAGATTCGCTACGCCCTCAGTCGCGGGCACAAGATCACGACTTTTAATCGCGGCAAAACGCATCCCGGCGAATTGCCTAACGAAGTCGAACAGTTGCTCGGCGACCGAAACGGCCAGCTCGACGCGTTGCAAGATCGACAATGGGACGTGGTCATCGACAACCCGACGGCGATGCCGGCATGGGTGCGTGATGCCGCGCAAGTGTTGAAAGAAAAGGTCGAGCGTTACGTTTTCATCTCGACCGTCTCCGTTTACGGCGAGACGAAGCAGGGCGTGGATGAGAATTCGCCCGTCGAAAAATACGAAGGCGCGAATCCATACAAGGAAACGATCGAAGCGATGAAGGCATCAGGTTACAAAACCTACGGGCCGCTCAAGGCGCTCTCGGAGAGAGAAGCCGAAAAATGGTTTCCCGGAAAAGCGTTGATCATTCGACCCGGACTCATCGTCGGCCCGCGCGATGAAACCGATCGCTTCACTTATTGGCCGGTGCGGATTGATCGCGGCGGAGAAGTGCTCGCGCCGGGAGATCCGAGCGATCCCGTGCAAATCATCGATGGCCGCGATTTGGCCGAGTGGACCATTCGAATGGTGGAGAATCGCGCGACCGGAATTTATAACGCGGTTGGGCCAGCGACATCGCTTGGAGTCGGCGCGATGCTCGATGGAATTAAAGGAGCACTTAAATCGAACGCGAAATTCACCTGGGCGAACGAGAAGTTTTTAGAACAACAAAAAGTAAACCCGTGGTCCGACATGCCGGTTTGGGCCGGCCAAGAGAGCGGCATCGCGCGCACGAGTAACACACGCGCGCTGGAAAAAGGACTGACGTTTCGCCCGCTCGCCGAGACCGCGCGCGACACCCTCGCGTGGTTCAAATCACAATCGCAAGATCGACAATCGCATTTGAAAGCCGGTCTCAGCGCTGAGCGCGAAACCGAAGTCCTGGCCGCGTGGCACAAACAAACCCACGCCGGGTAAATGGCCGCGCTTCTAAAAAAGGTCGTCGACGTTAAGCCAGAAGAGACCCGCGCTCTCTGGCTCAGCTTTCTGTTTTTCTTTGTCGTTCTCGCGGGCTATTACGTCATCCGCCCGATTCGCGATAACATTGGTGCGACTTACTTCGAGAACCTCTGGTGGATGTTTACAGTGGTTCTTTTCGCGATGGTGATCGCGAATGCACTCTTCTCCGCCGTCGTGTCGCGCATGCCGCGGCGTCGTTTCATCCCGATCGCCTACCGGTTCTTCATTTCCAATCTCATCATCTTTTTCGTGCTCATGCGCTTTATGCCGCCGGGAAAGCAACCGTGGATCGATGGATGTTTTTTCGTCTGGGTGAGCGTCTTCAATCTATTTGCTACGGCCGTTTTTTGGTCGTTCATGACTGATCTGTTCACGACCGAACAGGGCAAACGACTCTTCGGATTCATCGCCGTCGGCGGCTCGTTAGGCGGAATTATGGGACCGATCATCACCGCATCGCTCATCCACCGCGTCAGCACCGGAGTGCTATTGTTGATTTGCGCGGGCATGCTCGAAATCGCCGCGCAAAGCGTGCGTTTCTTCCCGGCGGAATTTCGTACGCAAGATCGACATGATAAACCGGCCGAAGCCGAGAAACCGATCGGCGGCGGAATTTGGGAAGGCGTCACCCACATCTGCCGGTCGCCCTATTTGTTCGGCCTGTTTCTTTTTATTCTGCTCTACACGCTCACATCGACCTGGGCGTATTTTCAGCAATCCGAATTGACCAAGGTCGGTTTCGCCTATCGCGCCGCGCGCACCGCGTTCTTCGCCAAACTCGATCTCTCGGTTAACACCCTCACTCTCATCCTGCAGATCTTTCTCACTGGCCGGCTCATGAAATACCTCGGCGTGACCGTGACCCTACTGTTCATGCCGGTGCTCAGCCTTTTCGGTTTCGCGGCGATGGGACTCGTGCCGGTGCTAACCGTGCTGGCGGTGTTCCAAGTCGCGCGTCGCGCCAGCACCTTCGCCTTCATGCGCCCTGCCCGCGAAGTTCTCTTCACCGTTCTGCGTCGCGAAGACAAATACAAAGCCAAGAGCTTCATCGACACTTTCGGTTATCGTTGCGGAGACCAAGTCGGCGCATGGTCATACGGTGGACTGCAGGCGCTGGGACTCGGTTTGAGTTGGATTAGCTACATCGCCGTGCCGGTCGTCGCAGGATGGTGCGCACTCGGCGTGTGGCTGGGCCGCAAACAAACGGCGCTCGGGCGCGAACGCGAAACGCTGACTCGAGATTCAGCGTCTCTTGCGCAGCCGGCGGCCTAACGCTTGCAAATTTTTTTCAAGTTTCCATTCTGCGGATATTCTGCAACACTGAACCCGTTGAGCAAAGCTGCGCACAGTGATTCGAATATTGAGCGCGTGAATTTCTCGCGACTGCCGAAGCATCTTCAGTCTCTTCTCTCCAAACAAACGCTAACGGAGGACAGGAAGTTCTTGGCCACTAACGAGGTGTACGAAGGCGATGCTAGAGTGTCGCTTACACATATCAAACCGAACAGCATTGCGCTTAGCGTTTGGTCGCCGCCCTACTTTGTTGGCAAATCGTATGAGCGCGACTGTACTTTCGACCAGTGGCAGGAGCTTTTACGAGAGGTAATTCGACTTCATCAACCAATTCTTAAACCAGGTGGATTTCTCGCAGTTAACATCGCCGACATTCTTTGCTTTCGCGATAACTCGATGCCGAAAATCCAAGCGGAAAATATCACTCGCCAACGCTCATCGGTTACGCGCGAAGATGTGCTCAAGGCGCAGCGCGAATATCCGAACAAGAATCGATATGAGCTTGCGAAGTTGCTCGGTTGCAGCGAACAGACCATCGACCGGCGGCTCAATGGAAATAATATCCGCGGCGGAAAATACGAAACGCAAACTCGCGTAAAGATCGTCGGAGGGTTAATTGAACAGTGGGCGATTGAAGCAGGCTTATATCCATACGATCGCAGAATCTGGGTCAAGGACGCATGCTGGGAAAACAGTCGTTGGAGCACACTTTCATTTCGCTCAGTCGATGAGTTCGAATACATCTACATTTTTTGGAAACCCGGCATAACCGTGGTCGACCGCGCACGTCTCGATCATAACGAATGGACCAACTGGGGTTCACGAGGCGTTTGGCAGTTCCCTTCTGTCCGGGCAAATGACGATCACGAGGCGAAATTTCCAGTCGAGTTACCTCGGCGCTTGATCAAATTACTGACCGACAAAAATGACATCGTGCTCGATTGCTTTATCGGTAGCGGAACGACTGGCGTGGCAGCGGTGCGGGAACAACGGCAGTTTATCGGTATCGATTCAAATGCGCATTACACTGAGTTGGCGCGAGAACGAATAGCCTTAGAGACAGCATCTCCACGCTTGCTCGACGGACACTCCAAACGTAAAAGGCGTTTGAATGTTTACTGATCCAGTTGCGCTCGCGCACCAGCTGGACAAACTCGAAGAAATCGAGAAAGCGTCCTCTCGTCTTGTGACGCAGGCAGTTTTCGAGTTTCGTAGTGAAGCCGCGGAAATTTTCGCGCGTCAACCCGACAAACCCCAGGACGTCGCCGAAGATCTCACACGCGAAGCACTTGATCGACTCGGAGTATCCCGGATGGATTCGAGACTTCCGGGCAACATCGATTACAAACGCGCTCGCTATGTGTTTCATCCGGAATATGCCATTCGACAGGCGCTTCTGGTCGATTCGAAAGCTGAAAAAGAGGAACGCACCGCAACGTTACAAACCGCGCAAACGTCATTGAAAATCCGTCACGCTCTCTCCAGCGGTGGAGTCGTTGACATCCCAGGCGGCTTACCTGTTATCGCGCAGAGTGATCGTGGCGACTGCATCACAACGTCAATCATCGTAAAGTATATCTACATCAACGGTAATCGACCGAAATTAGAAGCTGCGATCGTCGCCGCGATACCAAATGGATTTCTACAAGACCGGTACAATCCAACCGCAACTGATACAATCTGGCGCGCCGGCAGACATTCGACGCTTCGCGGCGAAGCATTCCGCGTGCGGTTGGTCTTTGCGAAGCTGCGCGAAAAAATGCGTTGGCGGGTTCAAATGATCGACATGCCCGCACCGCCACCTCGAACTACGGCACCAGTTAGGCCGCCTGCGTTCGATTGGCAGGAGTAGGTTACAACGCCAGAGTTTCCTGTTTTGGAATTGAGCCCGTTGCAGAGACTCCGCCAAATTTTTTCACGAGCTCGTCCAGTTTGGCGACATAATAATCGATGTTCTCGTCGCGATTTGCCGGATCGAAATCGCTCGCGAGTTTGGCCGCTTCATAGGCCGCGACCTTTTTTGGAGTGCTCTTAATATAATAGCTGACTTGGTCACCCGGTTTGTAATTGCGACCGCTGGCCAGAGCGAGCTCGTAGGCCGCGGCGCGATTGCGCGCGGAGCCGGCGATCTTTTGCCGATATTTTTCCAGCGAATCCTGCAGCGTGTCTGTCTTCATCAACATGTCGATCTTCCATTCGCGGTTGCGGATCTTGCTCTCGAACTCATTCCGAAGATCGACAATCCCCTCCGGCTTTTCCTTCATCAACAGCTTGATCATCTCCTCCAGAAAAACGCGCTGAAACTTTTCCAAGCCACGTGATTTGAGGGCGCCGCCCTTGATAACGACTTCGCCCTCTTTCGTGAGCAACGCGTAGTTCTTCGCCTTGTAGCTGAACATGGCTTCGAATTGCTCATCGAATTCGACTTCAATTCCCGGCGGCAACTCCTTGGCCAGGCCATTGCGCAATTCGTCGATGTCGATCTTAGGCGGCGGAACGAAATAAATTCCGTCCGTGTCGACCTCGATAACCTGCGCGCCTTGCGCGTTCAGCCAGTCGATCATCTTCTTCAACAGATCACGCCCGATCTGCGTCACGCGCGCGGCCGCATCGAAATCGGCGAAATGTCCCTGCGCGAAACCAAGATAACCGTAGAAGCTATTGATCAGAATCTTGAACGTATTCTGCAGCGCGTGAAAATAACGCTGCTTCGCCGGGTCCGTTTCCGCGCGCATACTTGCCTTTGTCTCGAGACGAAACGTGCGCAGATCGGTCAACAAGTGCCGAAAGATTTGCAGTTGATCGGTGACCGGAAAGCAATCGAACTGCAACATGATCGACGGATAAAGCGACGCCACATCGCAATGCCAGACGTTGCGCGCGACTCCGGTAAAGAAGATCGCGGTGTAGCCGCCTTCGAATCCGCGCGCCATCGGCATCTCCGGAATGGAATGGCGTTGCCGAAAATATTCGCGCAGAAAGAGCGCGTTGATGCGCGTGGCGTTGCCGCGGACGATCACGTCCTGATAGTTGTAGGGGAAAATCTGCGCCTGGATGAAGTAACTCGGGCTCAGTAATTCGGAAACGGCGCGTGTCTCGCGCACGGCGCAAAGCGCGCGGCGGCGAAACGCTTCGTCGTTGTCGATGTAGGCGCGTTGTAATTCCTTTCCCGTTAGGCCGGAAACTTCTTCGCTGTCGCAGAGACTGAAATGTTTTGCTACGTCGATGCGTTCGAACCCAGCGAGTGTGCGCATCCCCACGTCGTAAAACTGCGCGAGCAAAAATGTGTCCACGAAATGCCGGCCATCGAGCGCAAACTTCGGATAGTCGATCGTCTTCTCTGCGATCTGCAGCCGCGACGGCCGCGAGCGCAAAAATCCTCCGCTGCGTCCCCAATCCAGTTTCGTTTTCAACTTCTTCGCTCGCGCGACGATTTGCGGAAGATCGACACGAAACAAATCGTGGCCTTCGATCACATCCGGATCGCGCTCTTTAATAAGAGCCGTCAGTTGGCGAATCGCAGCGCGCTCCGACTCCTCAACATTTTTTGGATCGACCACCAGCAATTCCTCCCACCCGCTGTTGTCGGACAACGCGATGCTCATGATGTGCTCGTCATTCGAAAGCACTTCGAGCTGCAGCCGCTTCAGTTCCTCGAACGGCAAATCCTTGAACAACGTGCGCCCGGTCGCGGTGAGATAATGCTGCACCGGATCGGTGAATGCGAAGTAAGAGCGGCCAGCGCTCTTCAATCCATTTCGTAGCGCGATCAATTCCTTCCAGCTATCGAACGTGACGCGCCAGCCGAATTTGAGATCGCCAGCGAGCTTGTCCGCTTCAATGCCAAGATCGACAACGTCGCCATCGGCCCAAACGAACGGATGAAACGGCTCCACGTCGACAATGGTCGATCCATCTTTTTCGCGTCGATAAACTTTGACCGTGCCGGTTTCGCCCAATTCAATCGCGACGATGCGCGGCGTTGGGTCGGCGCCGAAAAGGATGGTGTTTTTTTCGAATTCCATGAGTCATCCACAGATTGCGCAGATTTTCACAGATTCAAAATCGGGTTATAAGTGCAGAATGAACATTCGTTCCTTGTCGATCTTGTCCTTGTCGATCTTGTCGTCGTTAGGCGCGCTGGCGCAACAGCCGCTCGAAAATATCGCGGAGAGCGAATTGCCGTCCTGTCTCGCGATGTACAAGGATCTGCACGCGCATCCGGAACTTTCCACACACGAGGAGCACACCTCGGCGGTGGTGGCGAAGGAATTGCGCGCGGTCGGTTGCGAAGTCACAGAAAACTTCGGCAAATACGACAAACCGAATTTAAAAGCCTACGGCGTCATCGGCGTCATGAAGAATGGCGCCGGGCCGACCGTGCTCGTGCGCACGGACATGGATGCGTTGCCGGTGCAGGAAGAAACCGGATTGCCTTATGCCAGTAAAATCACGACGAAGAATGATGACGGCAAAGATGTCGGCGTGATGCATGCGTGCGGACACGATGCGCACATGGCGGCGTTTGTCGGCACCGCACGCGCCTTGCAACGAGCGAAAGATCGATGGTCGGGGACGATCGTGTTCGTCGGGCAACCGGCCGAAGAACTGGGCACCGGCGCGCGCGCAATGTTGAACGCCGGCTTGTATAACCGATTCGGTAAACCGAATTTCGCACTCGGCTTTCACGACAACGCGCAGATGCAAACGGGCCACATCGGCGTGACCGAAGGCTATACTTACGCCAATGTCGATTCAGTCGATGTGACCGTGCGCGGCGTGGGCGGACACGGCGCTTACCCGCACAAAACGAAGGATCCGGTTCTGCTCTCGGCCGAAATGATCAACGCCTGGCAGACCATCGTTAGTCGCGAAAATAATCCGATTGATCCGATCGTGATCACGGTCGGTTCGATTCACGGCGGCACCAAACACAACATCATTTCGGACGAAGTAAAAATGCAGCTCACGGTGCGCACCTACAAAGCCGATGTGCGCGAGCGCGTGCTCGCGGCGATCGATCGCGTAGCCAAAGGAATCGCGACCACGGGCGGAGTTCCGCCAGACCGCGCGCCGATTGTGACGGTGCATCAGGATGAATTCACTCCCGCGACCTACAACAATCCGGAATTAACCAAGCGTCTCGTCGGAGTCTGGAAAAAGGTTCTCGGCCCGGACAATGTCGAAGCAACTGACCCGACCATGGGCGGCGAAGATTTTTCCGAATTCAGTTTGCCGGACCATTCCATTCCGGCGGTTGATTTTCACATCGGAGCGGTTGAACCCGTAAAGATCGCGGAAAGCAAAAAGAGCGGCGCGCCGCTTCCCAGTTTGCACTCGAGCAAGTTCGCGCCCATCCCGGAGCCAACCATTCGCATCGGAATTATCGGCATGACCAGCGCCGTGCTCGAGTTGATGAAGAAATAGATGTCGATCTTGCGCCGTTAGATCGACAATCGAAAGTCGCGTGGTTCTGATTTATTTCACGCGCACGTTCTTGCGCAGAAACGTCGGCACATCGAGGTCCTCGCCTTCGACAATGGTCGGTTCGCTTTTTTCAAAGCGCCCGCGCGTGACCGGTTCGAATTGCAAAACTTCCTGCTTCGCCTGCGCCTTTGGCTTCGGCGCTTTCACCGGAACTGGCGCTGGCGTCGGCGTTTTCAGCGGCAACGGTTTTTTCTTCGGCACGATTAAACGCGGACCGGCCGTCGGCGCTTTTATCTCCGGGGCTGGTTCGATTTTCGCCTCAATCGGCGTGGGCGCTGTAAACGGAATCAAATCTTCGGTCGGCATCGGCTCCGCAGCGACGAGCGGTTCGGGTTCCGGTTCGATGTCGATCTTTGCTTCCGGTTCCGGTTGCGGTTGCTCCCAAATCGGCGGCGGCGGGGAAACCGGGGTCGGTTCCGGCTGAACGAACGCCGGTGGCACTGGCGCAAGATCCACATCTTCATCTCCAGCGAGCGAACTGATGATCGTCACGCTCAACCGGTTTCCCATTCGCGCATCGACCGCGGTGCCGAAAATAATCTGGGTGTGATCGCGCACATGTTTGCCGAGTTCCTTCATCAAAATCTCCACTTCGGATAAAGTCATCGCCGGTCCGCCCGCGATTTGCACCAGCACATGCGCCGCGTCCGCGAGCATTTTACCTTTGCCCATCAACGGACTTTTCAGCGCCTGTGCGAGCGCGTCATGCGCGCGATTATCGGAATCGGCTTCGCCAAAACCAAAAAGGCAGCGCCCGTTTTGGCTGCGCAACGCCGCGAATAAATCGTCAAAGCCAATGCGAATCAATCCCGGCCGCTGAATCAAATTCACGATTGAGCGCACACTCTGGCTGATGGTGGTATCGGCGACCGCGAACGCCTGATGGATTCCCGCTTTCGGCGCGACCATATCGCCCATGCGATCGTTCTCGAAACAAATCACGGCGTTCGCGATTTGATTTAGCCTAACGAGCGCTTCCTGTGCCTGCGCCGCGCGACGTTTGCCCTCGAATGAAAATGGAAGCGTGGCGAATGCGATGACGAGCGAGCCGGCTTCGCGCGCGAGTTGCGCGACGAGCGGCGCCCCGCCGGAGCCCGTGCCGCCGCCGAGGCCGGTGCAAAGAAAAACCATCCGCGCATCTTTCACTGCATTTCGAATTTCGTCCGCCGATTCACACGCAGCCTGGTAACCAAGTTCGGGATCGCCGCCGGCGCCAAGACCGCGCGTGACTGAGCGACCGAGCTGCACTTTGTGCGCCGCGACGGAACTGGCCAGCGCCTGCACATCGGTATTGATGGCGATGAGATCGGCTTTCTCCATCCCATCGAGCACGATGCGATCGAGCGCGTTCGAGCCGGCGCCGCCGACGCCGACCACTTTAATTGGAATCACTTCGTCGTGTCGTTCGGGCAGGCTGTGGTTTTTGCTGAGTTGAATCATGGGGTGATTGTCGATCTTTCCGTTGTCGATCTTGTCATCGCATTCCGCTGAAAAATTTTCCGAACAACCGTCCGAGCCCGCCGCGTGGTCGATCCACCTGGACCGCCTGCGCATATTTAATGAGACCGATCGCCGCCGAAAATTGCGGATTCTCAAACGCAGAAGTTAATCCGGACATCGTTTGCGCGTGCGCCACATGCGCCGGCATGTCGAAGATTTCCTCGGCCAAATGATCGATCCCGCCTAACAAACTGCAGCCGCCGGTGATGAAAATTCCGGCGCCGACGTAATTGATGAACGATTCCTCGTCGAGCTGCCGCTTCAGCAATTCGAGACACTCGCGCAAACGCAGATGAATGATCGTGTTCAAAGTTTCGCGTTCGACTTCTTTGCCCGCGAATCCGGAATCGTCCTTCAACAAAATCGTTTCGCCGGGCAAACAATTTCCGAGCGTGCAACTGCCTTCCTCGATTTTTAATTTCTCCGCGCGCGCCATCGGAATGCGCAATCCCATCGAGATGTCGTTCGTAATGTGGTCGCCGCCGACCCCGAGCACGCCGCTCTGCTTCACCGCACCATCGACATAGAGAATGTAATCGGTCGTGCCGCCGCCGATATCGATGACGAGCGCGCCGAGATTTTTTTCCTGTTGCGTCAACACCACTTGCGCCGACGCCAATGCCGTGAAGACCACGTCCTCGACATCGAGCGGCAACTCCTTCACGCAACGAATCGTGTTTTGAATCCGCGTGCGTACTCCGTGGATAATGTGGAAATCCGCCTCCAATTTTTGCCCGAGCATTCCGGTCGGGCTGAGCACCCCATCCTGTCCATCGACGTGATAATGTTGAATGATCGAGTGCAGAAACGCGTTCGCCGCCGGGATGCTGACTTCGCGCGCACTGATCTTCACATCTTCGATGTCCTGATCGTCGATCTCGTCGCGGTCGTCGGGCAGCATCACGCAACCGCGGTTGTTGAAACTTTGGATGTGCGCACCGGCCACGCCGACATAAACGCTGCGAATCATGACATCGCTTTTCTGTTCGGCATCAACCACCGCTTCGTGCACACATTTCATCGCTGTCTCGAAATCGACGATTTCGCCCTTGCGCACGCCTCGCGACGGCGCCTGGCCGACGCCGAGAATTTTAATTGTCCCATCGGGCCGACCTTCGCCGACGACGACACAAATCTTCGACGTGCCAATTTCCAAACCGACCATCAAATCGCTATTCGCCATCTTTTTTCTTTTTCCCTTTCTCAACTGGAACGGCGCGCTTGATCGACATCGTCGGCGAGGCGCTCGGGTGCGGCTTTGTCGCCGAGAACGTTCCGAACTTCGGTGACGGCTGCACTGGAATCGCCTTCATGATTCGCGGCTCTTCGTTAGGTTTGATTGTTTCGTTGATCACTTCCGCGGCCGGTTTCCCGAACGTCACCGGAATATTTCGCTGCACCAGCAAATTGACCGTCGCCAATTCCTGTTTCGAATCATCCGAGTAAACCAAAAACTGCTCCAGCCTTTGCAATTGCGCGTCGAGATTATCGAAACCAAACGTGACTTGCGTGTGGTTCTTGTCCGTCACGAGCAGGCAATATCCTTTCGACACATCGATCTCGCGCACTTGAAATCGCGTTTGCATAAAACTGCGCGTGCTCAATCGCAAAAGTTCCAGCGCCGCTTTCGCTTCGGACGAGCCGACAATTTTCCCCGCCTCGAGCGGCTCGCTCGTGCATCCCGAAATCAAAGGCAGTCCCAAATATTCCGGCAACAACTTCTTTTCTTTCATCAAAACTCCGCGCGCGTCCACCAGAAAAGCGGCATCGGATGCAAAGGGATCGGCCACTTGTTTCTCCGGTGAAATCCACGCGATCGGCCTTCGCTCCGTGATCTTGATGTCGATCTCGCCCGGCAATCTGCGCACGACCTGCACATCATCGACTTGCGGCAGCTGTTGCAATTGATCGTGCACGTTCGCCAAGTTCACCCGGAAAATATTTTCACCTTCATGCAAATCCGCCGTCGCGAGAACTTGTTCGCGCGGCAACGTTCCATCCGTTTGCACCTCGATTGTGCTCAATCGGTAATCCGGATTGTCGAAGAAGAAACGCTTCGCTCCCTGACGCACGCCGAAATAAAGACCGGCCGCGAGCGCGAGAAAAAGCGCGACCTTCGATAGGACGACGACGACGCGGCGGTTGCGATGCTGCGTCACCGTGCGCGAACGCACTTTGACATCGAGCAAATGCTGCTGACGCCGCTGACGCACGTTCGAGACGCGCTGATTGCGTGGGCGCGATTTCTTCCGAGGGATTTTCATCTCGTTCGCGCCTCCGACAATTCGATGATACGCCGGCAAAGATCGACATAGTTAATGCCGGCGACGGCGGCCGCTTCCGGTAGCAGACTCGTTTCGGTCATTCCCGGAATCGTATTCACTTCCAGCACGGTCGGCGCGCCGTCGTTAGGCAAAAGCACATCGACACGCCCATAAACTTTCAGTCCGAGTGCGCGAAACGCGCGCAACGCCAACTTTTGGATCTCCGCCGTCTTCGTGTTGTCGATCTTCGCGGGGCAAACATGCTCGGCCCCGGCCCCCGCCTGCGGATTCAGAAACGGATACTTGTTGTTGAAATCGTAGAAGCCGCTCTTCGGAATGATCTCGATAATTGGCAGCGCCTGCTCGCCCAGAATTCCGACGGTCAGTTCACGACCGGAAATAAATTTCTCCACCAGTAACTCGGCGTCATACTTCGCCACATCGGCCACGGCGGACTTAATCTCGCTGTCGCTCTTAATAATATAGACACCGACGGTCGAACCCTGCCGCGGCGGCTTGATCACGATCGGCAGTGAAAGCGTCGGTCGATCTTTCGCCGTGATGATTTCCCAATCCGGCGTCGGCACACCTTGTTCGCGAAATTTTTCTTTCGAGAGAATTTTGTCGAAGGCGATCTCGCTCCCCTTCACGCCCTCGCCCGTGTAAGCAATGCCGCGCTGTTCGAGAATTCTTTGCAACTGTCCGTCCTCGCCGAAAGTTCCGTGGATGGTGAGGAAGGCAAGATCGACGTCGTCCGGAAGTTGAAAATTCGCGTCGCGAACATCGACATCGACCACTTCGACGCCTAACGAAGCCAACGCTTTCGAAACGCCGCGCCCGGTCGCGAGCGAAACATCCCGCTCCGATCCCGGCCCGCCCATCAACACCGCAATTTTTTTCGGCAGATCGCTCACGCTGTTTCCCCCACGATTTGTACTTCCGTTTCCAGCTCGATCCCGCGCTTCGTCCGCGCCGTCGTTTTGATCTGCTCGATCAACTCCAGCATCTCCGCCGCCGTCGCGCCGCCATCGTTCACAATGAAATTGCCGTGCACTTCCGAGACGCGCGCTTTGCCGACGCTGCAGTTTTTCAAACCCAACTCATCCACCAATTTGCCCGCCGGAATGCTGTCGGTGTTTTTGAAAATGCATCCCGCGCTTTTCGCGATCGGCTGCGAAGTGCGGCGCTTCTCCTGTGATTCTTGCAAGCGATTGTCGATCTTACTGCGGTCGGCTGGCTCGCCGCGAAAAGTGGCTGCGACCGCGGAATTAGTATCGAGCAATGGGAAGTGCCGGTAATGCACTTCCAGTTCATGTCGATCTTTCGTGTGCGGATTTCCCTCGGCATCGAGATAACGAATCCGCACAACGCTCTCGAAAGTCTGCGCACCCATCGCGCCGGCATTCATGCGCAATCCGCCGCCGACTGCGCCCGGAATTCCTTCCATCCACTCGAGTCCACCGAGATTCGCCCCGCGCGCCGCGTAAGCGATTTCTTTCAACTTCGCGCCGACGCCAGCGGTAATCTCATTTCCGTCGATGTCGATCTTATCGAAGTCGCCGCCGCATGGATGGACGACCACGCCGCGAATTCCGCCATCTCGGACTAACAAGTTCGATCCACGCCCGATGACGAAGAGCGGAAGATTTTCGAGCCGGCAAAAGCGAATCAATTCTGCAAAAGCATTTTCGTTTCGCGGCTCAACCCAAAAATCGGCCGGACCGCCCACGCGCAAAGTGGTGTGTTTCGATAACGGCTCATAAAGGCGCACATCTCCTTCTTCGCCGACGATTGCTTTCAATCTCTCCGCGATGACGAGATCGGCCGCCAAGATCGACAATTGCTCGTGCACATTTCCGGCGCCGAGACTGAGAACGAGATCGCCCGCATCGATGGCATTGCCGACATCGCGATGCACCAGATCCAATCGCGGTTGATAAATCGCCGCGCGATGACCATGCCGGACGATTTCATCGACAATCGTTTGTCCGCTGACTCCGGGAATGGGCGACTCGTTAGACCCATAAACATCCGTCACCACCACGCGGTCGGCGTCGTCGAACGACTTCCCAAATTCCTTGCACAACAATTTCGTGCGCGAATAGCGATGCGGCTGAAACATCGTCACGATGCGTTTCCGTCCACTCGAGCGCGCCGTCTTCAAGGTCGCGCGAATCTCCGTCGGATGATGTCCATAATCATCAACCAACAAAAATCGATCGCTCTGATATTTGATTTCGAATCGGCGGCGGGCGTGTTGGAATTTGCGCAGCGAGGTCGCGATCTTCTCAAATGGAATCCCGAGTTCCATCCCAAGCGCGATAACGCCGAGCGCGTTGTGGACATTGTGTTCGCCCGGAACATTCAACACCGCTTCGCCGATTTGTTTGTCGCCACGATAAACGCAAAATACGGAAGCGAAATTCTGCAGTTCGAGATCGGCCCCGCGATAATCCGCTTCCTTCGCAAACCCGTAAGAGATCGCGCGTTTGCAAGATCGACATGTGCGTGTCGCGTTGAGATCGTCGGCGCTGTAAAAGACAGTGCCGCTCGTTTGCTCGAGCAACCGCGTAAACACTTTCTCGATCGCCGCCAAGTCCGCGTAAAAGTCGAGATGCTCTTCCTCTATATTTAATATGAGCGCGTGCTCCGGATGAAAATATTCGAGGGTGCCGTCGCTCTCATCGCCTTCGGCCACGAACCATTCGCCGCGCGCATCCCAATGCGCGTTCGTTCCGAGAATCGGAATTTCCGCACCGACGTAATGCGACGGATGCAATCCGCCTTCGCGTAAAACATGCGCCGCCATGGCCGACGTCGTCGTCTTGCCATGCATTCCGGCGACGATGATGCCGCGTTTGCCGCGCATGATCGCAGCAAGCGCCTCAGCGCGTCGCACCGCGCGCGTCCCAGCCGCGTTGGCTTTTTGCAAAATGGGATTGTCGATCTTGATAGCCGACGAAAAGACAATTAGCTCAGCATCGTTCACCTCGTCGGCGCGATGTTGTTTATGAAATCGAAGACCGAGGCGCTGTAATCGATCTGTTTCCTGTGAGCTCAATCTATCCGAGCCGCTGACGGTGTGACCAAGTTCGAGCAGCAGCGCAGCGAGCCCGCTCATTCCGCTCCCGGCGACGCCGATGAGATGGACGCGATGCCGTTCCTTCGTCAGAAATTGGCAAAGATCGAGATCAGGCGCGGCGGTCATCGTTCGAATATTTTTCCATGGTATCGACCACGTGCGCCGCGGCATCGGTCGGCGCGAGACGTGATGCGTTTTGCGCCATGCGCTCGAGCGTCGGCCGATCTTCAATCAGCTCGCGAATCTTGCGCGCGAAAGAATCGCTGCCAATTTCCGATTCCTTGACCACGACAGCGGCGCCCGCGCGCGCAAAAATTTCGGCGTTACGGGTTTGATGGTCTTCGGCTGCGTACGGATACGGAATTAAAATCGCGGGTAACGAAAATGTCGCCAGCTCCGCCAGACTGGCCGCGCCCGAGCGCGCGATGCTGAAATCGGCGGCGCTATAAACTTCTTCCATGCGATGATGAAACGCGGCCACGCACGCCGGAATATTTTCGCGGCGATAATTATCCGCGACGAGGCCTTCATCGCGCCCGCCGGTGAGATGAATCACCTGCCAGCGCAAATCGCGCAGCGCGGGCAGAGCTTTGATCATCACCTGATTGATCCCGCTCGCGCCCTGGCTGCCGCCCATGACGAGCAATGTCGTTAGGTCGTCGCGCAGCCCAAGCTTCTGGCGCGCAACATGTCGATCTACGCGTTTTAATTCCATGCGAATCGGCGTTCCCGTCACTTCGGTGCGCACGCGCGGGAAAAACGGCGCGCATTCCTTGAAGCCTAACAAGACCGCCCGCACCATTCGCGCGGTCAATCGGTTCGCCTTTCCGGGAATCGCGTTCGATTCGTGAATGAAAGTCGAGATGCCGCGCATGCGGCCGGCGAGGACGGGCGCGGTCGAAGTGAACCCGCCCATGCCGAGGACGACGTTCGGTTTGAATGTGCGATAGACCGATCGGCAAACGGACAAGCTTTCGTTGAAGCGCCGGAGAAATCCGAAAATGGCCGGCGAAAATGCGGACGGCAATCCGACCGTCGGAAGTTTTTCGTAGCGAATCTGGGGACGATCTTTCAACGCCAGCGTGTCGACTTCCTTTTCGGACACGAACAACATCACTTCATGGCCGCGATCGCGCAGATTTTCGGCGACCGCGAGACCGGGGAAAAGATGTCCCCCGGTTCCTCCGCATGCGATGACTGCATTCATAAAAAAGTGATTGTCGATCTTACGCTAAATTCGCGGCGTCGTTCGCACCTGCATGGTCGTGCGTTTTTTATTGAGCGGTTCGAGAGCGCCTTGCCGGTAAATGTTTAACAGCAACCCGATGCCGAACAAGCACGCGACGAGATTCGATCCGCCATAGCTGATAAACGGCAGCGGCAAGCCTTTGTTAGGCAAAAGCGACGTGGTCACACCGATGTTGACCGCGGCTTGCAAGCCGAGCAGCGACACGATTCCGCAGCCGAGCAAAAGTCCGAAGCGATCCTTCGCATGCAGCGCGATCATCATTCCGCAAACAATGATGACGACGAACAGAAACACGACGAGCAGACTCACGCGCAAGCCAAGCTCTTCGCCGATCATCGGAAAAATAAAATCGGTGTGGGCATACGGAAGGTACATCATTTTCTGGCGGCCGTTGCCGAGGCCGAGCCCTTCCATTCCGCCACTGCCCCACGCGATGAGCGCCTGCATCTGCTGCAAGCCGGCGTCCTGTTTGTAATTTTCCGGATGCATGAAGGCCAGCAGCCGCGCCATCCGCTCCGGCAACAAAGTCGCGGTCAATAACATCGCGCCCAAGCCGCCTAACGATACCAGACCGAGCAGGATCGCGTTCGCGCCGGCAACGAACATCATCACAAACGCCGTCGTCCCGATGAGCGTGGTCGTGCCAAGATCGACTTCGGTAATAACGAGCGCGATCAATAAACAGATCCCGGCGATCGGAATGACGAATCCGTAAACGAGCGATCCGCTCGCTTTTTCGTAACGCGAAAACCACCAGGCCAAAAAGAAAACGGCCGCCACTTTCGCGATCTCCGACGGCTGAAAACTAAATGAGCCGAGACCGATCCAGCGGCGCGAACCGTTAATGCGCATGCCGAGATGCGGAACGAAACAAAGTGCGAGCGTGATCATTGCAACAGCGAACCAGAGCCACCACGTGCGTTGCCAGAAATGGTAATCGACCAGCGCGGCGATCGTGCAGATCGTTAGGCCGACGCCGAGCCAGACGCCCTGTCGTTTGATGAAGAAATAAACGTCTCCGTGGCTGTCGCGCGCAAATGCGCTGGTGCTGAAAAGCATGACGATGCCGATGACGAGCATAATGAGCACAGCCACGAACATCAGATATGCGCTTTTGCGATGCATTGTTAGATCGACATCTACTCGTCGGACTTTTTCGGTTTAGTTGTTTTGTTCGGAATCAAAAGCTTTTGGCCGACCTTTAATTTGCGCGGGTCGTCGATGTGATTCAGCGCGAGCAAATCGTCGTACGGAACTTTCAACTTCTTCGCGATCGTCACCGGGTTCTCGCCCTTGGCGACGACATACGTCTTGTGTGAATCGTCGCCCGCTTTCGAAACAGCGTGCGCCTTCTTAACTTCCATCGGCGCCGCGGTCGCTTCCGGTTTGATTGTCGATCTTGCAACGTCGCTCGTGTTTTGCGCGGGCAATGTGGCCGGACCTTGTCGCGTCTTGATCGCGTTGAAGGCGATGATTCCCGAAACGGCGACGACGTGCAGAATCAAAACGATGAGCAACGCGCGGGATAGTTTCATGTTCGGCTCGGCCATCTCTTCGTAATCGGCGGCCGGCACCCGGCGCACCGCGGTGGCGCGAAGTTTCTTGCGTTTACGCGTTTTGAACTTCGGAAATCTAAATTTCATTTTCATTTCGGAAGCGCTTGCACGAGTGCGCGGAATTGATCGCCGCGATCGGCATAACTCTTGAACATGTCGAAGGACGATGTGCCGGGAGAAAAGAGGACGACTTCTCCGGGCTCGGCCGCGCTGTGCGCGCGCTCGACTGCATCGGCTAACGAATTGGCGATCTCGCATTTGACCGCGTCTTTCCAATCGCGCGCGATCCGTTCGGCCATTTCGCCGAGCAAGATTGTCGATCTTACCTTTTCTTTCACGAGTGGCCGGAGCGACTCGTAGGTAAAGCCTTTGTCTTTGCCGCCGGCGATGAGGACAACCGGTTTGCTTTGCGCGAGCAATGCTTTCTCGACCGCGTCGAGATTGGTCGCTTTGGAATCGTTAATGTAATCAACGCCGCCGACTTGCCTAACGAACTCGCAACGGTGCGGCTGCGGCTCATAAGTCGAGAGCGGCGGCACCATCTCTTCGAAGGAAAGTCCGCGCGCCATCCCGGCCGCGAGCGTTGCCATCAAGTTCTCGATGTTATGCGAGCCGCGCAGCTTCGTGTCAGCCGGACGCAGCACCGGTTTGTTTTCGTAAACGATGGCGCCTTCGCTCAAACGAAAATCAGCGCGGTCGGCGTAGGCGCTGAAGGTGATGGTGCGCGCGCGAAGCTTCGGAAAACTTTCGGCCGCGTTTACCACCGCGACATCTTCGTTGGTTTGATTTTCGAAAATGCGCAGCTTGGCCGAACGATATTCCGCGACCGAGCGGTAACGATCGAGATGATCGGGCGCGAAATTTAACCAGAGGGCGATCGACGGGCGGAAAGTTTTGATGGTTTCGAGTTGAAACGAGCTCACTTCGACGGTGAGCACATCGAGCGGCGCTTTTTCGCGTGCGACTTCGGAAAGTGGTTTGCCGATGTTGCCGCAAGCGATGGTGCGCTGGCCGCATGCGTTCAGCATTTGCGCGAGCAATTCCGTCGTTGTCGTTTTGCCATTCGTGCCGGTGATGGCGATGACGGGCAAATCGCACGAGCGCCAGCCGAGCTCGAGCTCGCCTAACATGTCGATCTTGCGCGACGAAAAATTTTGCGCGAGCGCCGATTCAGGATCGATCCCCGGACTTAAAACAACGAAATCGTATTTGCCGGTGTCGCGGTCCGCATCCGCGCCGCTAATCACGCGGATATTCTGCGCACGCAAATAATCGATGGTCGATTTCAGCAGCTTCGTCTCGTCCGCGCTGTCGAGCACCGCCACATTCGCGCCTTCACTTTTGAGCAAGAGCGCAGCGGCGGCGCCGCTTAAGCCAGCTCCCAAAACGGCAACGTTCTGTTTTTCGTAGCGCGACATCGTTACCTCAATTTCAGCGTGGCCAATCCAAGCAAGGCAAAGATTCCCGACAAAATCCAAAAGCGGACGATGACCGTGTTTTCCTTCCAGCCGGCCAATTCAAAATGATGATGCATCGGCGACATCAGAAAAATGCGTCGCCCAGTCATTTGGAAACTGAGCACCTGCAGAATGACGGAGAACGCTTCGATCACAAACACGCCGCCGACGACCGCAAGCAGCAGCTCTTGTTTGCAGCAGATCGCGACGACTCCCATCATTCCGCCGATGGCGAGCGAGCCGGTGTCGCCCATGAAAACTTTTGCGGGGTGACAATTGAACCAGAGAAATCCGAGTCCCGCTCCGACGAGCGCGCCGCAGAGCACAGTCAGTTCGCCGGCGAATGGATAGAACGGTACCTGGAGATATTCGGCGATGCGATAATTTCCGGCCGCGTAGGAAATGAGTGCGTAAGCGAACGCGACCGTGACGGTGCAGCCAATGGCGAGGCCGTCGAGGCCGTCGGTCAGATTGACGGCGTTGGATGAGCCGACGATGACGAGCGCGAAAAATGCGAAAGTGAACCAGCTCATGTTCGCGATGACGGGCGCTTTGAAGAAGGGGAGATAGAGCGAACGCGCCTGCACTTCGAGAAGTGGACTCGTTAGGAAAACGCCCGTGACCAATGCGGCCAGTGCGATTTGAAAAACGAGTTTGATTCGGCCGCTGATGCCGTCAGTTTTTTTCTTGGTTACTTTCAGGTAGTCATCGGCGAAACCGAGCGCGCCGAGATAAACCAGGCTGAACAACGCCAGCCAGACGAAACGATTATCGAGGCGCGCCCAAAGTACGCTCGAAAGAAAAACGGCGCCGATGATGAGCACGCCACCCATGGTCGGCGTTCCTTGTTTCGCTCCGTGCAGCACCGCGAGATGTCGAACTTCTTCCGCCGTGCGAATCGGCTGGCCGACTTTCAGTGAGATCAATTTGCGGATGACCCAATTTCCGAACACGAGCGAGATAGCGAAGGCGGTGATGGCGGCGGCGACGGCGCGAAACGTGACGTAAAAGAAAACGTTGAAGCCGCCGACGTGATCACTCAGCCGATGGAGGTAATACATCATGGGGAATTGGCTAACGAAGAATGGCGAATGACGAATTGCTCGATCACTTGCTCGGTGCGAGCCAAGCGGCTGCCTTTGATCAAAACCAAATCGCCCGGCGCGGCGATGTCGCCTAACAACTCCGCGGCTTCACTTGTCGATCTTACGGACGAAACTTTTTCCAACCCGGCAGCGCGCGCGGCTTGCGCAATGATATTTCCCATCTCGCCGATGGTAATGAGCTGGTCGACCTGAAGCGTGGCCGCGGCTTCGCCCACTTCGCGATGACCGCTCTCGGTTTCAGCGCCGAGTTCGCCCATGTGCCCGAGCACAGCGATGCGCTTCCCTTCGGAATCCAGCTCGATCAACGTGCGCAACGCTGCGCGCATCGAGTCTGGATTGGCGTTGTAACTGTCGTCGATAAATTGCACGCCGTTGATTTCTTTGATCTGCAATCGCGCTTTCGTTAGGGGAGCGGACGCTAAGCCGGCGGCGCAATCCTCGAGTGACATTCCAAACGCGCGACCAGCCGCCACCGCGAGCAATGCATTCTGCACCATGTGCAAACCGGGCACTGGCAATTGCGCGCGGCAACGATGCGCGCCTTCCAGAATGGTGAAGTCGCTTCCTTCCGCGCTCTGCGAAATTTCTCCGGAGCAAATCGCGCCCGATGTTGTTCCCGCCAACACGACCCGCGCGCGCGTGCGCGTGGCGATGCTCGCGCTGAATGGGTCGTCTGCATTCAAGATCACCGTTCCTTCCGCACCGACCGCTTCCGCAAGCGCACCTTTCTCTTGCGCGATCGCTTCGCGCGAACCCATGAATTCGATGTGCGCGACGCCGACGTTGGTAATGATGGCGGCGTTAGGCGCAGCGATCTTCGCCAGCGCGGCAATCTCGCCGGGATGATTCATGCCGATCTCCCACACCGCAATTTCATCTTGCGACGTCGCTTCCAGCATCGTGCGCGGAAGTCCGATGTGATTGTTGAAGTTGCCTTCCGTTTTCGTGACGCGGTAACAGCGACCAAGCACGGCCGCAGCAAAATCTTTGGTGCTCGTCTTGCCGTTACTGCCGGTGATGGCGATCACTTTTAGCGGAAGCGATTTTCGATAATTCGCGGCCAGATTTTGGTAGGCGACGAGCGTGTCGTCTGCGCGAATGACCGCGAACTTCTTTGGAACTTTTCCCTTCCACGCAAGATCGACAATCGCACCTGCGGCCCCGGCTTTCGCCGTCGCCTCGACAAATTTGTGGCCGTCAAAATTGTCGCCGCGCAAAGCGACAAATAATTCGCCCGCCTTCACCGTGCGCGAATCGGTGCTGATTTTGGAAATGGAAACATTTCCGTCGCCCGACTCCAGCCTGGCGCCGGCAAGATCGACAATCTGTAAGATCGACAATGCGTTCATGACTCAAATTCCATCGGCCGATCTTCCACCGCGCGTCGCGCCACTTGCACGTCGTCGAACGGCACGGTGTGGTCGGCAAACTCCTGATAGTTCTCGTGGCCTTTGCCCGCGATCAATACGACATCGCGCGGTTGCGCCAGCTCGATCGCGCGCGCGATTGCCTCCGTTCGATCGACAATTTTTTCGTATTTGTTAGACCGAAATCCTTTTTCCACTTCGGCAATGATGGCATCCGGATCTTCCTTGCGCGGATTGTCCGAAGTGATGATGGCCAAATCTGCATGTCGATCTACCGCCTCGGCCATGAGCGGACGTTTTTGTTTGTCGCGATCGCCACCGCATCCGAAGACAACAATAAGGCGATTCAGCTCGAGCTCGCGCAGAGTTTTCAAAACATTGAGCAACGCATCGGGCGTGTGCGCGTAATCGACGAAGATTTGGAATTGCCGTTTCGCCGGAACCAACTCGAGACGTCCGGGAACTTGCGGCGATTTTCCGAGACTGAGCACCGCTTCGCGAAGCCCGATGCCTAACGAAGTCGCAGCGGTGAGCGCCGCCATCGAGTTGGCGACATTGAAGCGGCCGATCAACGGCAACCGCACGAAATAACTTTTGCCGCGCGCGTCGAGTTGATAAGACGTTCCGCCCATTTCCATGCGGTAACTTGAAGCGCGAAAATCCGCGCGCGCGCCCATCCCGTAGGTGACCACCGAAATCTTCTTGTCGATCTTGCGGAGGAGTTGGGCGCCGTAGTGATCGTCGATGTTAATCACCGCGACCGGTTTCGTTTTTTGCTTTTGCTCGCTCAGTTGCGTAAACAAGCGCGCTTTCGCTTCGAAATAATTTTCCATCGTGCCGTGAAAATCGAGATGGTCCTGGGTCAGATTCGTAAACACCGCGACGTCCCATTCCAATCCGCGCGTGCGCTCCTGCGCGAGTGCGTGCGATGAAGTTTCCATCGCGGCCGCGCGACAACCCGCGTTTACCATTTGATCGAGCAGTTCCTGAATATCGAGCGACTCCGGAGTCGTGCGCGTTGCCGGCAACACGCGGTCCGCGATTTCGTAGCGAACAGTTCCGATCAATCCACAACGAAAGCTGGCATTGTCGCAGATGTGTTTAATGAGGAACGTCGTCGTGGTTTTTCCATTCGTGCCGGTGACGGCGGCCATGCGCAATTTTCGGACGGGATGTTCGTAGAAGGCCGATGCGAGATCGGCCAATGCCGGACGCGTGTTCTCGACCAATACGGTGGTGGCGCCTCCCGCGGCCGCCGGGTTTCGTTCCGCCACAATCACCGTGGCTCCTTTTTCGATGGCTTGATCGACGAAGTCATGGCCGTCGCTTTTTTCGCCGCGCAAGGCAACGAAGAGCCCATTCCTTTGCACACGCCGCGAGTCATACGCGATGCTTTCCACCGCGCGATCAGATGAGCCGATGATTTCGCGAACGGGAATGGCGGCGAGAAGATTTTTGAGCTGCATGAGGTTTCAGCATTCCAGCGCAACGCGCTCAACGGTGTGAGGCATTCGTTAGGGCAACTCGCTCCACCGGGATGGCTTTGCGAATTTCCTCATGCGGCGCAAGATCGAGATAACGCGCGGCCTTTTCGGCGATGCGGGAAAAAATCGGCCCGGCCACAAGTCCGCCATAATTTAATTCCGGCTTGTCGGTTTGCGCGTCGTCCAAAACCACGAGCCCGACAAATTCCGGATGCTCCGCCGGCAAATAACCGCTGAATGAAACAACATACTTCCCTTTGTCGTAGCCACCGTGCGGATCCACTTTTTGCGCGGTGCCGGTTTTTCCTGCGATGGTGAAACCGGGAACAGCGGCGGCCGCGGCGGTGCCGCGATCGCTCACGACACCGCGCAGGGCATTACCGATTTGTCTGGCCGTCTGAGGAGAAATTACCTGGCGCAAAACGGTCGGAGTTAACGAGCTGATCGTTTTGCCGTCGGCGGCCGTGACCGATTTCACGATGCGCGGCGTGATGAGTTTTCCGCCGTTTGCGATCGCGCACATCGCCACCGTCATTTGCAACGGCGTCACTCCGATTTCATGACCCATCGGAATGCGCGTGATCGAAATTTTGCTCCACGATTGCGGTGGACGAATCAATCCAGGAATTTCGCCGGGCAATTCGACCCCGGTGCGTTCGCCAAATCCGAAACGGCGAATGTACTCGTAAAATTTTTGGTCGCCCACGCTGAGCGCGAGCTTGGCCGCGCCGATGTTGCTCGATTTCACGAGGATGTCTTGCACGCTCAGTTCGCCAAGCGCGCGGTGATCGTGCAATGCCGTCCCGCCGTAATTCCAAACGCCGTTCTCGCAAAAAATTTCCGTGTCCGGATTAACTTTGTGTTCGTTCAACGCTGCGGCCGCAGCCACGATCTTGAACGTCGATCCTGGCTCCATCATGTCGATGATGGCGCGATTTTTCATTTGCTCGGGCTTGGCCTCAGCGCGCCGATTCAAATCGAACGCCGGCCGATTCGCCATCGCGAGAATCTCGCCGGTTTGCGGACGCATCAGGATGATGGTCGCTTTTTGCGGCGTGAACTCGCGCATGGCGGCGTCGATTTCGTTCTCGACGATGTTTTGCAGGTTAAGATCGACCGTGAGATGAATCTGGTAGCCGTCGCGCGGCGCGCGTTCCTGCCCGCGATACAAAACTAATTCCTGTCCGGCGCGATTGTGCTCGATGTAACGATAGCCATCCTGGCCGTGCAGATATTCTTCCATCGAACCCTCGACGCCCTGGATGCCGCGCTGCTCGAAATCGGTGAACCCGATGACGTGGCAAAGCATTGCGCCGTTCGGATACATCCGGGTGGCGGCGTGCTCGAAATAGATTCCGCGGAGATTTTTCGCGCGCAGTTTTTCCTTCAGTTGATTCGCCTGCGCTTGCGGCACCTCGCGCTCAACCACGATGTAGCGACGATCGCCTTGTAATTTTTCCGCGACCTCGCTCTTCGGCACTTTCAGCTCATTGCTGACAAGATCGACAATCGCATTTCGATCGGTGATGTGGCTCGCGTCGGCCACGACCGTTTCGACCGGAACATTATGCGCCAGGACTTCGTTGTTCGCGTCGAGAATTTCGCCGCGCTCGGCGTAGATCGTTTGTTTGTAAACGTGTTTCTCAGCGGCGAGCCCGGCGTACTCGTCGTGCTTGATCATTTGCAAATAGATCAAGCGGCAGGAGAAAATGCTGAAGAGCGCAGTGAACCCAAGGCAAACGAGTGTGCATCGAATGCGCGGGTTCCACTTCATCTGGCGCCACGTCGATTGGCCACGGGTTGAATCGCATCCTCGCCTTCGGGGCGCGCCGGGATCGTTAGGCGAACAATGTTCCGCTCGGAGATCGGAATCATTTTCAGATACCCTTCCTTGAGCCGGCGCTGTAATGCCGAACGCGAAGTCAGCGCCGTGATCTGCGCACTGGCCACATCGTTTTGCGTGCGCAACGCGGCCAGCTCGTTCTCAACCGCCTTCTTGCGATCGCCCAGATGGTAAAGTTGAATCGTTAGGTAAACGTAACTCAATCCGGTCAACGCCAGGAACGCCGTCAGCACGATCCAGCGCGCAAGCGACGCCGCTTCCACGGTGTTAAAATTTTTTCGGCGCGCGCGGCTCATGCGATTTTTTCAGCAACGCGTAACTTCGCGCTGCGTGAACGCGGGTTGGCGCGCTGTTCTTCTTCCGCCGGTTCGATCGGCTTCGACGTGATCAGATTAAATTCGTAATCCGGATTGCGCCGCGGCTCTGGCCACTCTGGCTTGTCGATCCACTCACGGCTGCGATCGCGGAAAAAGTTTTTCACGATTCGATCTTCGAGCGAATGAAAACTGATCACCGCGATCCGCGCGCCAATCTCGAGTCGCGATGTGAGAACGCGCAATCCGCTCTCAAGCGCGCCGAGTTCGTCATTCACTTCCATGCGCAACGCCTGGAACACGCGCGTCGCTGGATGCAGCCGGCCATGACGACCGACCACTTTCTCGATCGCGCGCGCTAGGGGAATGGTTTCGCGGAACGGCGCTTCTTTGCGCGCTTTCACGATCAAGCTCGCGATGCGCCGCGCCGCCGGTTCTTCTCCGAGATCGCGAAACATCTGCGTCAGCTGCTCCTCGCTGTAAGTATTAACGACGTTAGACGCGGTCGTCGGACTGAGCGGATCCATGCGCATATCGAGCGGCCCATTGCGCATCATGCTGAAACCGCGCTCGGCATTTTCCAGTTGCCGCGATGACACGCCAACATCGAGAAGCGCGCCACCGATCTTCGCGATTCCCAATTCGTCGAGAATCTTGTCCGCGTATCGGAAATTCGCTCGACGAAAAGTGACGCGGCTGCCGACATGCGCCAGTTGCTCACGCGCGTGCTCGATCGCTTCCGGGTCTTGATCGAGCGCGAGCACGTCTGCGCCGGTTTTCAAAATCAGTTCGGTGTGGCCGCCACCGCCGCAGGTTCCATCGACCACGAGCGAACCCGGCCGCGGAGTCAGCAACTCCACCACTTCCTGCGCGAGCACTGGCCGATGATAAGTGAAGTCCTCCATGTGTTGGGCCTCCTCCAGAATTAGCGGCCCAGTGGCGAATCGCACCGGCCGCTCAAACAACAATGCATTCATATATATAGTACGCGCGCGTTCTATAGACCGATAGCGTCGGCCACGTGTTCGTATGTCGATGTTTCCTGTTCATGCGCCTTCTTCCAGCGCGCCAGATTCCAAATCTCAAAACGTCCCCGGCCGCCGACCAGCGCCACTTCGCCTTTCAATCCGACCTTTTGGCAAACGTCCTCCGGCAAAACGAGGCGCCCTTGTCGATCCGACAGGCCATGTTGCGCGCGGGAATGGAGATGACGCAGAAAAATACGGCGATCTCGCGCCGGAATTTTCTCTTCCGATTCCGCGGCCGCGCTCATACGAGAAAACTCCTCAGGCGACATGACCAGGAGAAATTGATGCGTCGCTTGTGGAAGAATGATGAATTCCTCGGCGCCATCGCGTCGCCAGCGCGCGGGGATGGTGATGCGATTTTTTTCGTCGATCGCGTGCCGGAATTGACCGGCATAGAAAGGTTGGGCTTTGGTGGACGTATCCATGTGCGGGAGGAGAACTTAACCATTCTAACCCACTTTCCTCCATTTCTAACCACCTTCCGTGCCAATGGTCAACACAAATAACCGGAAGTTTTCGACCCGCGTTCCCATGTCGATCTTTCCTTCATTGAGCGTTGGACGTTGAGCGTTGAGCGTTGAACGTTTGCCGCGTGATGATTTCTTCCCGCGCAAGATCGACAATCACTCTCGGCGCAATGTTCTCCGCCGTCTCATTCGTCCTCTCTCAAGTTGCGCCGCCTAACGACACCGACGCTGTCCGAATTAATGTCACGATGAACGCCGACGGTTCACGCACCTCCTACCAATTCGACCCGCCCAATCACAAGGCGTCCGCCGTCACGACCGAGCCCGACGGCAAAGTGCGCGGCAAAACCAACTATCGTCTTGATGAAGCGGGCCGTTTCGGCAGCGGCGTCTCATTTGACGCCAAGGGAAAATTTCGTTTCAAGAGCATCTACAAATACGACAGCGCCGGACGCATCGAGCAAGAAACGCAACTCGGCAAAGACGACGCGGTGCTTAATAAAATTGTCTACAGTTACGACGCCGCTGGAAAACAAACCGGGTATTCCATTTTCGATGGCGCTGGGAAACTGCTCGGCGCAACCTCGCCACCAATGCCGAGCATTTCGCCAAAGTCGCGCAGATGAACGCAAGATCGACATCTACCTGTCGGCTTGCCACCTAACGGAAAGGGGACTAAGAAACTGCCGTGATCGATTACATCCAAAAGGGCGGGTTGCTCATGTGGCCCATTCTCGCCTGCAGCATTATCGCCATCGGCGTTTTTGCCGAGCGCTTCTTCTATCTGCATCGCGCCACCATTCACGTCGGAGAATTTCTCAAAGGTCTCTCTAATCTCATTCAACGCCGCAATTTCGCCGAAGCCTTGCACGAATCTGCCGGGACGCCCGGCCCGGTCGCGCGCGTCATTCACACCGCTATTCTGCGGCACGATGCGCCGCGCGCGGAATTGCGCGACATCGTTCAGGAGGCGGGACAACTCGAAGTGCCGAAGCTGGAAAGATTTCTCGGCGTGCTGGCGACGATTGCGTTTCTCGCGCCGCTCCTGGGTTTGTTAGGCACAGTTGCGGGAATGATCGACGCCTTCGGCACGATCGCGTCCAACGGCGGTTACGCGACGGTGACGGAACTTTCGCGCGGCGTTTACAAAAGTTTGCTCACGACCGCGGCCGGTCTGGTTGTGGCTACGCCAACGTTTGTTGCTTACAGCTATTTGTCGTCGCGCATAAATACAATGTTGCATGATATGGAACGCGCCGGGATTGAGATCGTGCATCTGCTGACCGATCGCGCGCCGCTGAGCGGCATCATCAGTTTTGAACAGCCCGGGGGAAAAACCGCGACCGAAAACGACCGTTAAGATCGACATCTTCTTAGATCGACAATCACGCGCCCATGAAACTGAGCCGAACGAAGGAATATAACTTCGGCTGGTTGGTGGTGCTGCCGATGATCGATATCACGTTTCTGCTGATTTTCTTTTTGCTCATCAGCTCGAATTTCATTTTGCAGCCGGGCATTTCCGTTTCGTTGCCGTTCTCGCGTTTTACGCTCGGTCCGCAGGTGAATGAGCAGATCATCAACATCACCGGCGGAGCGGCGCCAGCGATTTATTTTCGCGATCAGAAAGTGACGATGCAAAAACTGGGGCCGTTGCTCGACGCGGCCAAGCGCGAAGGCCGCACCATCATCATCAAAGCGGACCGCTCGACCGCGTACGAAACCGTCGTGGAAGTGACGAACGCCGCGCTCGATCACGGCATTACTTCCGTCGCGCTGGCCACGAATGCGCCGCGATGAACGCCGCGACGACTGACGCGTCCCTGATTTTTAATTGGGAAGGGCCGCGTCGCCGCAAGTGGGCCATTGCGACTTTCATCGGGGCGTCGCTGTTGCTACACGCGCTTTGCTTTTACATTTTTCAAATCGTTTATCCGCCGACGGTCGTGTTATTGCCGCCGCCGGCACGCGTCGGTTTGATCACGAATAATTCCGAGGAAGGCCGGGCGCTTTTGCGCTGGATCGACGCGGAGGATCCCGCGCTCACGGCGGTGACGCATCGACAACCGGAGGCATGGGCGCGCGCTTTGCCGAAGTTGGAACATGTTCCTTCGTACCTAACTCAACAGCCGGCGCTGAAAGAATTGCCACCGTTAGTTGTCGATCTTCGCCCACCCAGTCCACAACCACCGGGCCCCGCGCCGATGTTAAATCGAGAACCGGCTCCACATCCGATCACTGCCGCAACAAATGTCGCGTTGTCGGAAGAAATGGTTTCGTTAGGCAAACCGGCTTTTCCGGCGACGAAGTTTGTCGCGTTGACAAATGAACTGCCGGACAACGCGCGCTTTCGCATTGCCGTTAATTCGCGCGGCGAAGTTCGCTATTGTTTCCCGATAAATTCCTCGGGTGATGCGGGGTTGAACGAACAAGCGCGCCGGCACATCGCGCTGGCGCGATTTCCGGCAAGATCGACATCGACGGATGATGCGTTGACATGGGGAATGGCGACGGTGGAATGGGGCAACGTTGTCGCTCGACCGGCCGCAAGATCGACATCTCCATCTGCGCCGTGATTCGCGTTAGCCTCACCGCGCTGGTCACGATTTATCTACTGCTTTTTCTTGCGGCGGTTTTTCTTCTTTGGATAGTGGGAGAGTGGAATCGGCGCCGGCGCGAACGGCGAGCTTTACGTTATCGATTGCGCTGCGTGATTTGCGCATTCGAGTTTGAAGATCGCACGGCCGCTTTACTTCCACGCTGTCCGCGCTGCGGCAGTTTGAACGAAAGATTTAAAATGGAGCGAATTTAATTATGGGAATGTGGATCGGCCGAAATCGAAAAGCGCGCGTGACTTATGGGTTCGACGAGATCGCGCTCGTGCCTGGTCGCGTCACGATTAATCCGAACGAAGTCGTGACGGCCTGCCGGTTGCATCGCAAAAACGCCGAACCGCTCGAGCTGAAAATTCCGATCCTGGCCAGCGCGATGGATGGAGTTGTCGATGTACGGTTCGCCATCGCCATGAGCAAACTCGGCGGTCTCGCGGTTTTGAACCTCGAAGGCGTGCAGACCCGCTACAAAAATCCGGAGGAAGTGCTCGGGAAAATTGTGCAGGCCGAAAAAGGCGAAGTGACCGGGCTTTTGCAAAAAATTTACACCGAGCCAGTGCAGCCGGACCTCATCGCCGCGCGCATTCGCGAGATCAAAGACAGCGGCGCGCTCGCCGCCGTCAGTTCCATTCCGCAACGCGCCGACGAGTTCGGCGCCATCGCGCAGGAAGCGGGCGCGGATGTTTTCGTCGTGCAAAGCACCGTCTCAACCGTTCGACACATTTCGTCGGAGTATAAATCTCTGGATCTCGAAAAATTTTGTCGCGACATGCGCATCCCCGTCATCGTCGGCAACACGGTCGGTTACGATGTCACTTTCGACATCATGGAATGTGGACCGGCGGCGGTGCTAGTCGGCGTCGGGCCGGGCGCGGCGTGCACTTCGCGCGGCGTGCTTGGACTCGGCGTGCCGCAAGTCACCGCGACAGTGGATTGCGCGGCGGCGCGCGATGCGTATTTCAAAAAAACTTCGCGTTATGTGCCGATCATCACCGACGGCGGCATGAGCAAAGGCGGCGATGTTTGCAAAGCGCTCGCTTGCGGCGCGGACGCGGTCATGGTCGGCAGCGCATTCGCCAAAGCGGACGAGGCGCCGGGCCGCGGGTATCATTGGGGAATGGCGACGCCGCATGCGAATTTGCCCCGCGGGACGCGCATCAAAGTCGGCACGACCGGTTCGTTAAAACAAATTTTATTCGGTCCGGCCGAAGTCGATGATGGTAGCCAAAATCTTGTCGGTGCGATCACGACTTGCATGGGCAACGTCGGCGCGCGCGACCTGGCCGAATTCCAGCAAACCGAAATCATCATCGCTCCGTCGATCAAAACGGAAGGAAAACTTTTCCAGACGGTGCAGAGCGTCGGGATGGGGACGCGCTAATGAATTACGATCGCAGAGTTGTCATCACCGGCCTGGGTGTGGTCACGCCGATCGGAAACGATCTGGAAACATTTTGGGCGAACTTAAAGAATGGCGTCAGCGGGATTCGCCGCATCGCGGCTTTTGATACGACGGGGTACGATTGCCAGATCGGCGGCGAAGTCCGCGATTTTGATCCGAAAGGTTTTTTCAAAACGACAAAGGATATCCGGCGCACCGATCGTTTCGCACAGTTGGCGATGGCGGCGGCGAAGATGTCGATCTTGGATAGCGGGCTCGATTTGGAAAAAATCAATCACGACCGCTTTGGCGTTATCGTGAGCAGCGGCATCGGCGGTTTAAAGACGTTGCAAGAGCAGCACACCATTCTCCTGGCCAAAGGGCCGTCGCGCGTTTCGCCATTCACCATCCCGATGCTCATCAGCAACATGGCCAGCGGACTCATCTCGATGGAATTCGGATTGCGCGGACCGAATCTGTGCATCGTCACCGCATGCGCGACATCGAACAACGCGATCGGTGAATCATGGCGCATGATTAAGTTCGGCGACGCTGATGCTTTTCTCGCCGGCGGATCGGAAGCGTCAATCGTCGCGGTCGGTCTCGCCGGATTCAGCTCCATGAGAGCGCTCAGTACGCGCAACGATGAACCCGAGCGCGCGTCGCGACCGTTCGATCGAGATCGCGATGGTTTTATCATGAGCGAAGGCGCGGGCGTGGTCGTGGTGGAAGAGCTCGAGCACGCGAAAAAGCGCGGCGCGAGAATTTATTGCGAGCTCGTCGGCTACGGACTTTCGGCAGATGCCTATCACATGACGGCGCCGCCGGAAGACGGCGAAGGCGCCGCGCGCGCGATGCAGCTCGCGCTCGATCACGGAAAGATCGACATCGATCAAGTCGATTACATTAATGCGCACGCCACTTCGACCGGGCTGGGAGACATCAGCGAAACGCGCGCGATCAAAAAGGTATTTGGCGACCTCGCTTATAAAATTCCGATCAGCGCCACGAAATCGATGACCGGTCACATTCTCGGTGGCGCCGGTGCGGTGGAAATGGCGGCGTGCGCGTTGACCATTCGGGATGGCGTGATTCCGCCGACGATCAATCTCGAGAACCCCGACGAGCAGTGCGATCTCGATTACACGCCGAACACGGCGAAGGAAAAGAAAGTGCGCGTGGCGTTAAACAACTCGTTCGGATTCGGCGGTCATAACGCCACACTTTTGGCGCGATCGTTCGAAGACTGAATCGACGTGTCGATGTCGATCTTGCGCTATTCGGCGAAGAGCGGAGCGGCGGAAATGTCGCTCGCGTCAAATTGAAATCCGTGAGCGCCGCGCTGCAACGATTTTAAAAGAGTAGAAACGTTGTGGGCCGCGGCGGTGGAATAGAACCTAACGAGCCCGACGGTCGTGCGCGAACCGAACACGGTGATCATGATGGTGTCTTCATCGACCGAGTTCATGAACATGTGGCTGCCGTTGCCCTGATGATAAAGCGCGTTGAATTCGACTTCGCCGATGCGCCGCGCGAGTTCGCACGTAGCCGCGAATGAACCCGCGGCCAGCGCGGCGATGATGGTGACATCCATGACGGCGTGATCACCGAATTGCGAGATGACATTCCCGCCGCGATCGATGACGACGGTGAGATCCGCTTCGGCCTTCTTCAGAAAATCGCCGAGCACTCCGTCGAGCGTGGCCACGTCCTGAATGGTTAATACCGGGATCGCGTTCATGCTGATGCTTTCTGGCCGGGCGTTTCCACCGGAATGGCGACGGGCGCCGCCGGCACACTGGAGGGCACGTCGCTCTGCTTGCTGAATTTGTGCAACAGGATTTGCGAAACGGCGTTGAGCGCCGCGAAAACATTCTGGCCGCTACTTGATACCACTTCGAAACTTTGCAGCCGCTTCTTTCGATTGTTGAGCACGTACTCCATGTAGTTAACCGGAGCCACGTTCGGCAGATCGCGTTTGTTGTATTGCAAAATGCAGGGGATGTCGTCGATGGCGACGTTTTGTTTCGCCATGTTCTCTTCGAGATTTTTGAAACTCTCGACGTTCTCCTCCATTTTTTCCCACTGCGAATCGGCCACGAAACAGATTCCATCGACGCTGCGCAAAACCAGCTGGCGGGTCGCGTTGTAAATTACCTGCCCGGGCACGGTGTAGAGTTGGAACTTGGTGACGAAGCCTTTGATGACGACCGCGTTGAGCGGAAGGAAATCGAAGAACAATGTGCGATCGGCCGCGGTGGCGAGCGAAACGAGATCGCCGCGATTTTGCGGATTGATGCGTTGATGGATGTAACTCAGGTTCGTCGTCTTGCCGCAAAGCGCGGGCCCGTAATAGACGATCTTGAATTGGATTTCGCGGCTCGCGTAATTAATGATCGACATTGGTGGGCTCCGGTTGCGCGTAGGTTTGCGAAAGTTCTTTGACCATTTCGGATAACTGGCTCTGGGTTTCGACCGCGAGTTCGGCGACGGCGTGTAGTGCCGTCAGGCAAATATTCCCCGACAGGAAAAAGCTGAGCGCGGCTTTGTCGCCATGGAGGGTCATCGCTGTGAGGCCGCCGAGTTTGGAATCAACCATGTGTTTCTCGATGCGTTGCAGCAGCGAGGGTGCTACCGCGCAGAGACCTTCGACGGCGAATTCGTCTGGGAAATTTCCAGCCAAAATCAATCCATCGGCGAACGTGACCGAGCAGCCGGTGACGCCTTCGAGCGCACGCGCTCGCGCGACTACTTCTTTGGCATCGAGTTTCTTTTCGACTGGCGCCGCTTCTGCGGGCGACTCCACTTTTTTGATGTCGATCTTTTCGTTGTCGATCTTGTCGTTAGGCACGGTCGCTTCCACCTCGGCTGGCAGCGGCTCCGTCGCTTTCGGCATCGGCTTCGCCTCCGTCTTGAAACGCTCCGCATCTTCTCGCGCCTTGATCGAGAACGGTGTCTCGATAATTTCTCCCGTTTCGATTTGCTCCTGGTCCGGCCGGACTTGCAGGGCGGCATCGGGAATATTTTTCAGCACCTCCTGCAGCGGCAACAATATCGGCGTCTCACTGGGATCGACGATCAACAGTTCCCGGAAGTTTACCGGCATGGCCGCTTGAAAAACTCTTGGAGCTATTGCGAGGCGACCAGTAACAAGCTGTGGCTGAATCAGCGCGAACGGAAATTCGATGCGCGCATCTGGCGGAACAATGGAAACGTCCCCGTTCAGCTGAAACGGTGGAATCGTTTGCAAGATCGGCAACAGCGGGATGGCGATCTTGATATCGTCCGCGGGCGATTGCTTGCATGCGGTGGCGGGATCTTCCGCGCTCTGAGTCCGTTCCGTTCCCGGCACGAGCGTCTTCCTCGGACGAAGCGCATCCGACGGCGGCGAAATCTTGAATGGATTTCGCGCCGGCGGCCGAGTTGGAACGGGCGGCCCACTTGAGGCTGGAACTCGCTCAGAGGCAGACTCGCCCGTTCCGTTCGGTGGAAGTTTAAATGGAATTCTGGTCGGCGGCGCTGACTTCACGGGTGACGGCTCCGGCGTGGACGGCATCGCGACGCTCAATGGGATTGTCGATCTTGCGCGCGGCGGCGGGACGACTTCACGCACCGCATTTTCTGGTTCGGCCGCGGCGAGCGAGCTGGCGCTGGCCATTTCCACTTTGATTGGCGGAAGCGAGGACGTCTGCAAAGGCTCCATCGTGGTGCCGAAACGTTTTGTATCTTCGAGCGTCACTTGCAAAATGGGCGTCTCCACTTGCGGCACAGTGTGGTCGCGCTCCTGGTCGCCCCGCACGCGCGCGCTGCTGAATTGCTCGAGCACCTTGTCGTAAGGCAGCGGCAGATGCATTAATTCGGTGGACGGAACGCTGCGCAGGAAAATTTCGGGGATTTGTTCGTAAACTGCCGCCAGTGAAACCGTCGGCTTGCCCGTCGCCATTCCCTTTTCGATCTCCGATGCTTTAAGCAAAATCCGGCGACTTGGCTCCAGTGACTCCGCCGGTTTCGCGTAGCCGCTCGGGATTTCCGAAAGAATGTCGGAGAGCTGAACAGAAATCGTGCGTTCCACTTTCGGTTCCAACGCCAGCGCCACCGCCGGCGGCAATCCGCGCGATGTCCCTGCCGTATTGCGCGTTGTCGATCCTACAGACGAACGCGCCGCCGCACTATTGGCCGTCACATCGATAAGATCGCGCGACGTCATGGTGCGCGTGGAATTTGGCAGGACTGTTTTGCTGAGTTTTTCGCTGCTCGGTTTCTCGACCGGAACTGCGCGCACGACCACTGGTGAAACCGGCGCGGACGGACGAAAACGGTCGCGCGCTTTTTGGAAAAGACTGAGAAATGGAATGTTCATGCGCGTCTAATGATCCTCCGAGGTGACGCGCCAGATTTCCTCCAGCGTAGTGATTCCTTCGATCGCCTTCTCCACGCCGATCACGCGTAAGGTTTTCATTCCTTCGTTGATCGCCTGATTTTTTAGCGCGCTGGCCGAGGCGCGTTTAATGATGAGACGACGGATCGATTCCGAGACCGGCAACGCTTCGATGATCGCGAGCCGGCCCAGATAACCGCGGCCTTTGCACCGGTCGCAACCAGTCCCCTGGTAAAACACCGCGCCCTTCCCTTTTTCCATATTCAGTTTTTCGAAGACTTCCGGTTCGGGCACAAATTCTTCGCGGCAATTAGTGCAGACGCGCCTAACGAGACGTTGCGCGCAGCTCATTAACATCGAACTCGAGATCAAGAATGGCTCGATGCCCATGTCGTCGAGTCGGGTGATCGCGCCCGCCGCATCATTCGTGTGCAACGTGCTCAACACCTGGTGACCGGTCAGCGCCGCTTTCACCGCGATGTCGGCCGTTTCGTTGTCACGAATTTCACCCACCATCACGATGTCCGGATCCTGTCGCAGGATGGAGCGCAAGGCCGACGCGAAATCGAGCCCGATATCGTTTCGCACCGCCACCTGGTTGATGCCGACAAGTTCGTATTCGATCGGATCTTCGACCGTAACGATGTTGTACTGCGGGCTGTTCAACTCATGCAGCACCGAATAAAGCGTGGTCGTTTTTCCCGAACCGGTCGGGCCGGTGACCAAAATCATTCCGTGCGGCGCGTCGATCGCTTCCCGGAATTTGCTGAGCGTGTCGTCGTCCATGCCCATCTGGTCGATGCTGCTGGTGAGCGACGATTTATCGAGAATACGAATGACGATTTTTTCGCCGTGCGCCGTGGGCAAGATCGAGATACGCAAGTCGACTTCTTTCCCCATCACCTTTATGCGAAAACGGCCGTCTTGCGGAATGCGCCGCTCGGCGATGTTCAGTCCTGCTAAAATTTTGATACGCGATGTGATCGCCAGTTGCAGCGCTTTCGGCGGCGACTCCGCCAGCATCAATTCGCCATCCACGCGATAACGCAGCTTCAGCGTGTTTTGAAATGGCTCGATGTGAATGTCCGACGCCTTCTCTTTGATCGCCTGCGCCAGAATCAAATTGACGATCTTGATGACGGGCGCGTCTTCGCTATCGGCGGCGAGGCGGTCGAGGTCGATGTCTTCGCGCTTCGCCGTTTGCACTTCCAGGCTCTCGGCTGATTGCGCCGCTTCTTCCGAAACTTGGCGCAGCACCGCGCTCATGTTCGCGCCGCCCTGCACACCGCTGAGCGCGTCGTTCACCGCTTTCTCGGTCGCGATCATCGGCACGATGTCGAGCTGCACGCGTCGCTTTAAATCGTCGATCGCGAGCACGTTTGTCGGGTCCGACATCGCCACAAAAAGTTTTCCGTTCAGGCGCGCGATCGGCACCAGCATGTTCGCTTTCGCCATCTCGCGCGGTACCAGCGCCATTATTTCCTCCGGCACATGCACCTTGCCCAGATTCACCGGCGGCGTGTTCAGACAACGCCCCATGCTGAAAGCCATGTCCTGCTCGGTGACGAACTGTTTGTCCGTCAAAATTTTCAGCAACCGCCCGCCTTTGCTCTTCTGGATGCCGACCGCTTCTTCAAGCTGATTCGGCAGCAGCAGACCGTCCTCGATCAGGACATCGGCGATGCGTTCTCCGAAAGATTTACTTCTCATTGTCGATCTTTCGTTAGGCGCGCGTCTCGAGCCGGTAAATCGATTGAAGGTTTTTCACGATCGCGCCCGGCCGCGCCAGATACCACGCCACTGTGTAATCGACCGATTGCTGCACCGCGTCGCGCCCTTCGGCGTCGAATGGATTACAACACGCCACCATGATCGTGCGGCTAACGAGATCGAACGGCACAAACAGTCGCCCGAGCGTGAGATGATCCGGCAACATCGGCGCGATCTGCCGGTCCACGTCGTAATATTCCAGCGGCACATAGGCAAATTTCGTCCGGTCGATCAACGCCGACAGCACCTTCTCCAGACACTTCACATCGTCTTTGCAAAGTTGGTCTAACATCGACACCGCCAGCGCCCGGCCGCTCAGGTTCTTGTTCAATTGCCTCATCTCTTCCAGCGCGGCTGCGATCTGCTCCTCATCGAAGAGCTGTTGCATGATCAAAAATTTCGCCAGGTCATCGTCGCCGCGGTCGGACAAATTCGCCGTCTTGCCCAC
>JBBROO010000015.1:0-62662 GCA_038229295.1 Chthoniobacterales bacterium
GACCATGGCGAAAGGAATCGGAAACGGCTGTCCGTTAGGCGCGGTTGTGACCACGCCTAAGATTGCGGCCGCGTTGTCGCAGCGAATTCACTTCAACACCTTCGGTGGAAATCCGGTTGTCTGCGCGCAAGGCAAAGCTGTGCTCGAAATTATCGAGCGCGAAAAGCTGCAGCAGAACTCGTTGAAGATCGGCAATCGGCTTCTCGTTGGCCTGAACAAGCTCAAGGAAAAGCACAACGTCGTCGGCGACGTGCGCGGGAAGGGTTTAATGCTCGGGATCGAGCTGGTGAAAGATCGACAATCGAAAGAGCCGGCCAAAGAAGAATGCGCGCAGATTTTGGAGGCGGCGAAGGAGATGGGACTGTTGTTAGGCAAAGGCGGATTGTGGGGACAAACCATCCGGTTCTCGCCGCCGATGTGCGTGACCGAACCGGACGCCGATTTTCTTCTCGAGGTTTTGGATCGCGCGCTGACCGGCGTGTAGATGTCGATCTTGTGACCGGCATTTCCCAAACTGAAGATTTTCCATAAAAATCCGCAGGCTTGGCCCGCCAGCAGCTTTGTCTCGGGGCATGCCGCTTTTAGTTTCCCTCTGCGTCCGGAATTTTCTCAGCCGGATGTTTATTTTTCTGCTCGCGCTTTTTGTGATCGCGAATTTACCAAACGCGCATGCGCAGCGATATCGCCGCCATTTGCCGCCCAGCGCCGCGATCGCGCTTCAACCTTTCTCGCTCGATCCCGTCCGCCCGGTGACGCGTCACCAACACTCAGTCGATGTCGCCTATTACGCGCCGCGCGCGATTCGGCACGCGAGCGAAAGTTCGTCGGAAGATCGACAAGATGAATCTGATTCCTCCGCGCAATCCGGCCCGATCCAAAGCAGCGGCTCGCATCCAGTCGTTCGCGGAAGTCGCGCCGTCTTGCGCAATGGCGTCGCTTACGCGCCCGCGAATGCACCCGATCGCGTGAAGTCCGCCATCTGGGCGGTGAATACGATTCGCAGCAAACCTTACGTTTGGGGCGGCGGTCACGGCTCGTTTCAAGATCGCGGGTACGATTGCTCCGGCACAGTTTCTTTCGCGCTGCATCACGCCGGGTTGCTCGGTTCGCCTTTGCCGTCGAGCGATCTGATGCGTTACGGCGAGCGCGGACGCGGACGTTGGATGACCATTTATTCGCGGCACGGTCACACCTTTGCCATCATCGCGGGCCTCCGGCTCGACACGACTGATTTCCGTTACGGCGGCGACGTCGGTCCGCGCTGGCACACAGATTTTCGTAGCACCGGCGGATTTGTCGCAACGCATCCAGTCGGTTTGTAAGATCGTCCCGCCTCGGCGGGACAAGATCGACAAGAAGAAGCGGTTGTTTCTCTCACGCGTGCTTGCATCGTTGAGCGATGCGGTTGTCGCATAAAATCCGAAAACTTTTCTCGGCCGAAGTCCTGCAAAGCCTGTGGGAACATTCGCTGCGCCTAACACATCCGGTTAGCGCAAAAAAAATTCTCGCCACGGTCGATCGCGAGAAGCTGAGCGACCTGCGCGAGAAATATCCATTTCGGCCCGGCTCGCCGCAAATCAATCGCTTCGAAGACGCCGACTACTGGGTCGCCGTGAATGTCGAACGCGCGCAGGATTTGTGGCTCGATCGTTCACCGCCGCTGCGCATTCTCGATCTTGGCTGTGGCGCCGGATTCTTCCTCTACATCTGTCGGCTATTCGGTCATCAAGCGCTCGGCCTCGACACAGATGACGAGCCACTCTTTCGCGGCACGACTGAGCTGCTGAAAGTTCAGCGGATCATCGCGCGGATCGATCGCCGCGTTCCCCTGCCTGATCTCGGCCAACGTTTCGATCTCGTGACCGCGCACCGAATTTGTTTTCACCGAATCCGGCGAGTCGAGAACAGCGAACCGAATGAATGGTCGACCGACGATTGGAAATTTTTCATCGACGATATCCGCACGCGATTTCTTCAGCCTAACGGACGCCTGCTCCTCGATTTCAATCCGCGCCGTGACGGCTCTTCGTTTTTCACGCCGGAGCTGCGCGCATTTTTTCTGGCACAAGGCGCGCGCATCTTTCGTTCGAAAGCGCTGCTCGCGACCGACCCAGGTCAGCGAGCGCGCTTCAAAGTTTCGTCGCTACAACTGTTTGAGTAACTTCTTCCAACGCTCCCACGCCTGATCGTGTGCGCGTTTGTTAGGCTCGCTCGCGGTTGGCGACTCGCCTTCACGCATAAACCCGTGTCCCGCGCCGCCGTAGAGAATGGGTTCATATTTTTTGCCAGCGGCTTTCATTAGCTCCTTGGCGCCGGGAATCGTCGCGTTGACGCGCTCGTCGTTTCCGCCGTAAAAGCCGTAAACCGGACACGAAATCGTTTTAACTTTCGATGCATCGTCGGGCGCGGTCCCGTAAAACGAATAGGCCGATTTCAGTTTCGCGTTCACATTCGCGTAGTCGAAAGCCCATCCCCCGCCCCAGCAAAATCCGCAGACGGCCAGTTTGCCGTTGCACGCCGGAATCTTCAGCGCGTAATCCGAAGTTGCGTCGAGATCGGCTTTCACTTGGGGCTTTGGCAAGGCCGAGATGGCTTTGACTGCACCATCGACGTCGTCGGGATAAGCTTGTCCGGACAATAGATCTGGACAGATCGCGATGACGCCGCCCTCGGCCAACTCATCGCACAGACCTTTCACCCAATCCGTTAGGCCAAATATTTCGTGGACGACGAGGACGACCGGCGTTTTGTCTTTCGATTCCGGATAAACGACGAACGCTTTGAGCGTGCGCTCGCCCGATTTGATCTCGACGTATTCGCGGTGACGCGGCGATTTCTCCATCCGCGCTTTCGCCCAATCCTGCGCGTAAATTGTTTGCGAAACAAAAACGAATGCCAGCGCGATGAAAAAGCGTTTCATGTGAATGACGATGTCGATCTTACGGCGTCGCTGGCGGCGCTTCGCTTTTTCCGCGACAAATCAGCGAGTCGATGCTCAAACGACCTGCGCCGTAAAAGAAGATAAACAAAAAGACCCAGCAATAAATCACCGCCGGTTCGCCGTGATTTTGGATCGGGAAAGCGCCGCCGCTGGCATGCGCCATGAAATATGCGACCGCCATTTCGCCACTCGAGATGAACGCCGCGATGCGCGTGAACAAACCGAACGCGACCAAAAATCCGCCGGCTAACTCGATCCAGGCGCCGACCAGTCCCATCATGTCGTTCGGCGCGCCGTGTCCTCCCGGAGGAAAGCCGAGGATTTTTTGTCCGCCGTGACACGCGAACAGCAAACCGATAATGAGCCGCATCAGACAGTAAACCGTGTCCGCGTAACGATTGAGCAAGTTCATGCCGAAACGCTGAGGATGTCGATCTTGCCTGTCAAGTCAAGCGACTGGACGAGTCGCGCCTTGACTGCCAGCCGACGCTCCGCGTTCGCGACTCTGCATCGTAAGCCGCTTACGATGCAGAGTAGGTGCGAAGGATTTCATTCCAACAAATGCGGCGATCATAGACCGCCGCTACAGTTTTTGACGATGGAGATTCATGTGGGCTGTTCGGGCTGGTTCTATTGGCACTGGCGCGGAATTTTTTATCCGGACACGAAACGCACCGACACCTGGTTTCGACGTTACACCGCAAATTTCGACACGGTGGAGTTGAACGCGCCATTCTATAAATGGCCCAAGGACGCGACGGTGAAAGCGTGGCGACGCAACGCGCCGGAAAATTTCCGCTACTCAGTCAAAGTGAATCAGCTCATCACGCACGAGAAACGTCTCGTCCGAACACGCATGCTCGTCGAGGAGTTTTACAAGATCGACAATCTCCTCGAGGGAAAACTCGGCTGCTTCCTCTTTCAATTTCCGCCGAGCTATAAATATACGCCGTCGCGTTTGAAAAGCATCGTCGAGCAGCTCGATCCGAAGTTTCGAAATGCGGTCGAGTTTCGTCACAAGAGTTGGTGGCGCAAATCGGTTTACCGCGCGCTCGAAAAACGCGGTTTGATCTTCTGCACGGTGAGCGCGCCGCGTTTGCCGGAAGATTTAATCAAGACTTCGGACGTCGTTTACGTTCGACTCCATGGCCGTAGCCGCTGGTATCGCCACGATTACACCGATGAGGAATTGTCGATCCTGGCCGACAAGATCGACAAGAGCGGAGCGCGCGAGGCCTGGATTTATTTCGACAACGACCGCGAAGGATTCGCGATCAAGAACGCCCGGCAATTGATCGCACAGTTAAACGCGCGCGGACTTTGCCAGATCAAACTGCCGTCACTTGCCGGCTAACGATGAGGAAATGCTGCTGACCCCAATCGCTTTTCAGATACTCCTTCAAGACGGCAAAATATTCGCGCACATGCTCGTTATCGTTCGCGAGAACGCGCAGGATCTCGATCCGGTCGCGAAAAGTGTGTTCGCCGATTTTCCAAAACCCATCGTGTTCCTGGCGCAGATGCGTGAGGCCGCCGAATTCATCGACCAGCCGCTTCTTCAAGTCCTTTAATTTTTTCGGATCGATCGGGCGGCCGTCGTTGTGATGCAGCGGAACGTAGAGTTCGTACTCGAGCATGGACGTGGCGCTTTCCGCGTTCATGGACGACGCAGAATTGCCGTTGGCGCGCGTGGTCGAACGCGGCTCAGGCCGGGCGGATTTTGCGATGGAGGTTCGGTCAGGCACTACGCGGCTTTCTTCTGCTTATGCGCCGGCTTGGCCGCACGTTTCGATGTCGATCTTTTCTTGGCCCCACCCGATTGCTGAAGACTCTGCTGCAACACTGCGACCAGATCGATAACCTTGGTCGCTTGCGGCGCCTTCTTCACTTTTTCTTCAATGTCTTCGCCGCCGTGCTCAACCTTTTGCTCGATCACTTTCATGACCGCTTCCTTATAATCGTCGTGATATTTCTCGGGGTCCCACTTCGCGCTCATGCTGTCGATGAGCGCCTTGGCCATGTCCATTTCCTTTTTGTGCGGCTCGAGTTTTTTCGGCACGTTCAACTTATCGCTTTCGGCCAGTTCGTCGGCAAAGTGCATCAGTTCGAGAACAAGAACGTCTTTCTCGGCTTTAACCCCAGCGAGATATTGCCGCGTCTTAATCACAACTTTGGCAATGCCCACCTTGTCGCTGTCTTTGAGCGCATCGCGCAAGAGCACATAAGCTTTGTCGCCGCCTTTTTGCGGCTCGAGGTAATAGGGCTTGTGAAAATACATCGGGTCGATGTCTTCGACGTCGACGAAATCCTGGATGTCGACCGTTTGCGTTGCCTCAAGATCGACCCGTTGAAAATCTTCATCCTTTAGAATGACGTATTTGCCCTTCTCGTATTCGTATCCTTTTACGATTTCGTCCCACGGAACTTCTTTTCCGTCTTTTTCGGCCACGCGTTTGTAGTTGATGGGGCTCAGGTCCTTTTGCCGAAGCATGCGGAACTTGAGCTCTTCTTTTCGCGTCGCTGGATACAAGGCGATGGGAATGTTAACCAGACCGAAACTGATACTGCCTTTCCAAATTGCGCGCATGACTAACGTGATTTCGCGTGTCGCCACGGCTTTGCGCGGGATGAAGATGTCGATCTTGCGCTGGTCGCTATGACGAGTGGAATCATGGGCCGCTTGGGGCCTGACCTTCGCTCAGCAATGTCGCCTTTGCCACAGCCAATTCCTTACGCTTGGCGGGGCCCACCGTCGGGAAGTCGGGGCCGAGTGCTTCTATCGTTTCGTTGATGACGGAAGCGACGACGAGTCGCATGAAGGCTTTGTCATCGGCTGGCACGATATACCAAGGCGCGCGTTTTGTGGCGGTATGCCGGATCATGTCCTCATACGCCTCCATGTATTTTTCCCAATGCTGTCGCTCGGCCACGTCGCTGGATCCGAATTTCCAATTTTTGTTCGGCTCGTTCAAGCGTTCGAGGAAACGTTTGCGCTGCTCCTCTTTGGAAATGTGCAGGAAAAATTTTCGGATGACGACGCCGTTGCGCGACAAGTAACGCTCGAATGCGCGGATGTCTTCGTAACGCTCTTTCCAAATTTCGTCTGTGACGAGCGCGGGCGGCAGATTTTGCGCGACGAGAAGTTCGGGATGGACGCGGACAATGAGCACTTCTTCATAGTAGGAGCGATTGAAAATGCCGATGCGGCCGCGTTTTGGTAGCGCGTTCGCTGCGCGCCAGAGAAAATCGTGCTCGAGCTCGAGTGTGCTTGGCGCCTTGAAATTTGTGACCTCACATCCCTGCGGATTCACGCCGGACATGACGTGCTTGATGGTGCCGTCCTTTCCGGCCGCGTCCATCGCCTGAAAGATGAGAAGGAGCGACCATTTTCCCTGCGCGTAAAGTTTCTCCTGCAGGTCGCTCATCAATTGCACGCTTTGCTGCAGCAATTGCGTCGCCTTGGCCGGTGACGCGACTTTTCCAGTCTCGGCTGGATCGAAGTCTTTAAGACGAAACTTTTTCTTTTTGCTGACGCGAAAACGGTTGGCCAGATTCTTGAGCGATGAATCCATGAGCGATGGGAATGTGCACGCGTCCTTCCTCCGCACGCCCAATCTTTATGGGCGAACGGGGAGGCGCGATTTTACTACGCACGTCGCCCAGCGGCTGCATCGCAGCCGCCGGCAACGTTGTCGATCTAACCTAGCTCAGGAGTTCTTGCGGAACTTTCCCGCCGTTCTCCGACAATTTCCTGAGCACTTCCTTGTGCAGCCAGATGTTCATCGAAGCGGAATCGTTCGTATCGCCGGTGTAATGCAAATCGGCCGCGAGCTCTTTGCGCGCGGTCAGACTGCTATCCATCCCGACGAGTTTCATCAGGTCGACGATCGAATGTTTCCAATCGAGTTTTTCCGAACTCTTGGCCGCCAAACCGTTGAGAATTTCGGCTACGTCCACGGCCGGTGGTGCGGCCACGGCTGTCCCGCCGGACGATGCGCCGGTGTTTGTTGCGACTGTGCTCCCGGTGGGCTGGGTAGCATGACCAAAGATTTTCGACATTAGGTTGTTAAATAATCCCATAACTTTTTTTTCTTCTTTCTGTTTTGTGTTTTGCTTTCGACTATAAAAAATGACGCGCTAGGGCTGCGTGTCGGAGCTGGTTGCCGTTTCCGCCGTCAATTTTTGCAGAAGCGATGGAAGCATACTGGCGAGCTCTTGCCCGTGATCGAGCGCGGGATCGATTTTTCCTTCGGGCGTGAGTTGATCGACAACCTGCGGCAGGTGTTCGGCCATGAGTTGCGAGACCTGCGCCGGGTCGATGCCCAGTTTTGCGGCGAGCGCATTAATTTGTTCGGCGCCGAGGGCCTGACTGATTTGACTTCCAGAAATCGGCTGGTTCGCTCCCGTCCCGACCCAGGAAGAAAAAACATTTCCCAGCCCGGCTTGGGAAAATTTATTGGCCAGGCCCTGAATTCCTCCGCTTTGAGTGAGAAGAGTTCCGAGGATTGATACTAACGGATTAGCGGGGGTGTTGGGGTCGCGTCTTTCGCTGACGGTGCCCATGATTGAATCGAGTAGTGACATGATTTTCTTTCTATTTGGGGTTGATCTACGAAATCGAAACGGAGGCTCATCCAGAAACCAAGGCACCCTGTGAGGACGAGCGACATCGAAGCAGCGCGCTTCGATTCGCGTGTGATTGACGTACAGTCGGACGCATTGCTCGCGCGTCAATCGATATAAACCGAAGATGTTTTTCTCAGCGCGCAAAACTTCGGCTAACACAACCGCTGCGCGCGCTACGATTACTTGTCGATCTTACGCGGCGAGCTCGAGCTCTTGCCGACGAATACCGCGTAGTTCGAAAAGCCGAATCAGGGTTTCTTCGATCAAATTATTCGGACAAGACGCACCGGCGGTAATGCCGACCACGAGTGGCCCTTGGGGCAACCAATTGCGCGCGATGACTTCTTCTTTGGCGTGAAGATCGTAATGCTGGATCTCATTAGTGGAGACAAGGCGCGAAGCGTTACGCACGAAATAAGTCGGCAATTTTTCTTCGCCCATTTCGGCGAGATGCGATGTGTTCGAGCTGTTGTAACCGCCGACGACCAGGAGCAGATCCATTTTCACGTTCAGCAATTCTTTCAAGGCGTCCTGACGTTCCTGCGTTGCGCCGCAGATGGTATCGAAAAAGCGAAAGTGATTGGGCGCCACCTCGGGACCATCTCGATCGACAATGGCCTGCCGAATCCTTCGCTGCACTTCCTCGGTCTCGCCGCGCAACATCGTTGTTTGGTTGGCCACGCCGACTGTTTTTAAATGCAGATCCGGATCAAACCCGGCCGAATATCCGCCACGAAATCTTTCGAGAAACGCTTCTTTATCCCCGCCGCGGCGAATGTAATCACAAACGTAATCGGTATCGGCCAGAGTGAGGACGACGAGATAATGACCCTTGCCATCGCCGACAGCGCGCGAGCTGGTCGCCTTCGTCTCTTCGTGCTCAGCTTTGCCGTGAATGATGGAAGTGGCGGATTCGCTCGCGTATTTGCGCACGCGTTTCCAAACACTCATGACGTCGCCGCAAGTGGTATCAACGATCTGGCAGCCGCGCTCTTTGATTTGTTGTTGGATCGACAACTCAGTCCCGAACGCCGGCACGATGACGACGTCGTCCGGTTGAAGATCGGAGATATCGGCCTGTTTGTTTTGGCCGGTCAGGTTTTTTATGCCTAACGAGGAGATCTGTTCGTTTACCTCCGGATTGTGAATGATCTCCCCGACAATAAAGAGCCGGCGGTCCTGAAAAACTTTACGCGCGGCGTAAGCCAGGTCGATCGCGCGCTCGACGCCGTAACAAAAGCCGAATTGTTTCGCCAGCCTGACGGTGGTGTTACCAACGGAAACAATTCCGCCTTGCCGCCGGACTTTGTCGACGATGTCGCTGCGATAATGCGCTTCGACCTGCTGCTGCACCGCCGCCATCACATCGGGCGTGCGCAGATTTACTTTCTCGCGCGCCGTCGTTCCGCTGGAGATGAGATTTGTGCTCACAAATTTATGCGGCGACTCGCCGCCACCGCTACTCGAGCAGCGGACCAGTCGGCCTTTGGAACGCTGCATCCGAAATGCTTACCCGGCCCGGAGGGTCCGGCGTGCGCGAATCATCGACCCGTTTGACTTTTGCTCCGAGCGTTTCGTCTTCCGGCTGCGAGCTGGCGATGTTTACCGGCGTGCCACTGTGCACGAGCGCAAAAAATTTCGGCGCCGCTTCGCCCTTCAAACGAATGCAACCATGCGAGCGCGGAACGAGATGGACGTAGCCCTGATGAAATCCGTAAGCCGGAGAAAATTCGCACCAGTAGCCCATCGGATAACCAACGTAGCGGCCGGACACATTCGCCTCCGCGGTTGCCGGAATCACGTTATCGCCCTGCACGCGGAATCCATATGAACCCGAGCGCTTGTGCTCCTGTTTGGAATAAATGGTGAAATTCCCCTTCGGCGTCGGCTTCGCTGGAATGCCGACCGTGCACGCGACGGCCATCAGGCAACGATCGCCTTCCATCACGTAAACATTCTGTTTCGACACCGAAACTTTCACTCGCACTTTCGAGGGGTCGTTAGGCTTCAACGCCGTAACGTGATAAGGACCGCCGCCGCCGCCGGTAAGCATGCCGCCGGTTTGGCAACCGGTCAGCGCGAGAACTCCAGCGACGCCTAACAAAGTGATTTGGGAAACAATTTTCATAGCATTAGTAATTTGAAAAGCAGCGGCGATTTTTGTCAACCACCGACCCCATACCATAGCTCAAATGCTTGGATCGACAACGGAACCTGCGGATTCTTTCGCGGTCATCTCATCAAAATCTTCATAAGCGTGTGCGTAAAACGGATAAGGCCGGTCCGCCTTTGCCGGGCGATAACGCCAGTGTTTGTACATCCAAAGCCACGGCCCCGGATTTTTGCTCACATACGGCTCGAACGAATCCCAACACGCCTGCGCGATTTGTTGCAGCGACATCGTTTCCGTGTTGTCGATCTTGCGATGAAACACCACGCGGTAGCGACCGTCGGCCAGCGGCTCGGTATGCACTGGAATAATCGGCACCCCCGTCTTTTTGTGCAGCCACGCATGCGCCGAAGTCACGCTCGTCTTTAACCCGAAACAATCGATCGCGACCGCGCCCTGATCCGGCGGCACCGTAAGATCGACAAGTAATGCCGTCGTCCCATTTCGCCGGAGCGCTTTATAGAGACGGATGATGCCGCGCTCGCGCGAAATAAATTCGTGGCCGGATTGCTCCCGAATTTTTTTGAAGATCGGATCGAGCAACGAGTTTTTGAATTCCTGCGAAATGATCGTGCCCGTTAGGCCGATATAACCGCTCGCGATGCTGAACCACTCGAAATTGCTATAGTGATAACAAGCGCTGATAAAATTACTCTCGATCTCTTCGATGTTTTCGAACTCGATGTAATCGCGAAAGTTTTCCGCTGTTAAGCGCGGGCTCCACAAAAGATCGAGCATGGTGCGCGCGAAATGTTGGAACGATTCGCGCACAATTTTTTTGCGCTGCAAGATCGACATGTCACCGCCGAACGCACTTTCCAGATTACTCAGCGCGACTTCGCGGCCATGTCGATCGAAGATCGACATCATCGCTCCGAGAAAATTCGCAAGATGAAAACAAGCTTTGCGCGAAAGCAGCGGCACGAATTTGCTCGCCGCTAAAAGCCCGAGCCATTCCAGCCGATACCGAATCGGTTTCCATTTCCTGCGCGAACCCATCGGCGCACTTTAGCGCGTGCTTGGTCAGTCGCTAGACGGCATTGTCGTCTCCGACCTTGCGCAACCGCGCTTCCAGTTCGGAGATGCGCTGTTCGTAGCGTTGCAAGATTCGCGGCATAATGCCGGCGATCCGTCGCGCGCTGTAAACCCGGATTCCCAGATAAAGCGCGAACATGGCGAAGATGCCGATGGAATAGAGCGGCTGATTGCGCGCCAGCGTCAGGTAAAGAAAAAGGGCCGCCACCGCTGTGCAATAAATCGATGAGCGAAGCACCAATGCCACGCCGATTTTTTTGGAATCGCGAAACGGTTTTACGATCGCTTGTTCTTGCGGAGTGAAATCCATGTTAGCCCCTGCGTAAGATCGACAATTCGATTCCCGGCTTCAAGCCTAAGCATAACGCCGGCCAGAGCGCCCGGATTGACTTGAACTTGTTCAATTCTACCTTGGGAATGCGTCCGCAGGCGCGGCGCGCACCGTGAAAAGCGTCCTTTTTGTTTGCACCGGAAATATCTGCCGCAGTCCCATCGCCGAAGGACTTTTCCGTCGGCTAATCGGGAATCGCAAAGACATCGAAGTCGCGTCTGCCGGCGTGCACGCGGTGCGCGGACAACCGCCGAGTCTTTATGCGGTACAGGTTTGCGAGACCGAAGATGTCGATATCAGCGCTCTGCGCAGTCAACCGCTGACCGCGATCTTGGCGGAACGCGCCACGCATATTTTCGCGATGACCGGTGCGCATTTGGAAACCATTCACATGCTCTTTCCCCACGGCGCGGAGAAGGCGTATCTGCTGCGCGAATTTGAAGAACCGGGCACGACCGTGTGGCGCGATGTGCCGGACCCGATCGGGATGGGCCGCGATGTTTACGAGACCTGCGCGGCCACGATCAAAAATGCTTTACCGAGCGTGCTCGCGTTCGTAGAACAAACCTCGCTCGTTCCGCCGGGAGCGGCGCGCACGGGCGGCGCATTCGGCGGGAGCGATATCCCTCATCGAATGGAACCGGCAAGATCGACATCTTCATTTGGCGTTTACGGCGAAGCGTTGCGCAAAGGCGACCCGGAGATTTTCGACGCCGTCATGGCGGAAGAAAAACGGCAACGCGAAAATATTGAGCTGATCGCGTCGGAAAATTTCACCAGCCGCGCGGTCATGGAAGCGCAAGGCAGCTGCCTAACGAACAAATACGCCGAAGGTTATCCGGGCAAACGCTGGTACGGCGGCTGCGAAAATGTCGATGTGGCCGAGCAACTCGCGATTGATCGCGCGAAACGTCTTTTCAATTGCGAGCACGTGAATGTCCAACCGCACAGCGGCGCGCAGGCGAACATGGCCGTTTATTTTTCAATGCTGAAACCGGGCGACAAAATTCTGGCAATGAATCTCGCGCACGGCGGCCATCTCACGCACGGGCATCCAGCGAATTTTTCGGGGAAGTTTTATCAGGTAACGCAATACGGCGTTTCGGAAAAAACAGAGACGATCGATTACGACGCGCTGCAAAAGCTCGCGGAAGAAACAAAGCCGGCCATGATTACCGCCGGCGCGTCCGCATATCCGCGCATCATCGATTTTCCGCGGCTCCGCAAAATCGCCGACTCGGTTGGCGCGATTTTGTTCGTCGACATGGCGCACATCGCTGGTCTGGTCGCAGGCGGACAGCACCCCAGTCCGATTCCGCATGCGCAGTTCGTCACCACGACGACGCACAAAAGTTTGCGCGGCCCGCGCGGCGGCATCGTCATATGTCAGCAACAATTCGCCAAACAAATCGACGCCACCGTTTTCCCCGGCGTGCAAGGCGGCCCGCTCATGCACGTCATCGCGGCGAAAGCGGTTTGTTTTCACGAAGCGCTGCAACCGCAGTTCCGCGATTACCAGCGCCAGGTCGTGATTAACGCGAAAGCGCTCGCTGCTGGCCTAACGAAACATGGCTACCGGATTACGAGCGGCGGCACCGACAATCACTTGATGCTTGTCGATCTTCGCCCGAAGGAACTCAACGGCAAGGAAGCGCAGGAAGTTCTCGATCGCGCTGGCATCACCGTGAACAAAAACGGCATCCCGTTCGACACCTATCCAATCTTCAAACCGGGCGGCATCCGCGTCGGCACACCGGCCGTGACCACGCGCGGCATGAAAGAAGAAGAAATGCTCGAGATTTCCGATCTCATCGCCGAAGCCCTAACGAATCGCACCGACGAAGCCGCCCTGAATCGCGTCCGCGAAAAAGTGCGCGAGCTCACGCGCAGGTTTCCGTTGCCGAGTTAACCTTTGATCATGCAGAGGGAGCACCGCGTTCGTCTGCTGGTCTTCTTTGGTTCACTCACAGTCGCGACGACGTGTCCTGCGCCGATCTTAAACTTCGACAAATTAACGATCGATTTCACCAGCGAAAAGGACGCTCAATCAAAAGCCGAATGGTCGATCCCTGACGGCAAAATCGACAACAACGGAATCGGCTGTGAGCAAAAGATGTATTCCAGGTCGTGGATTGAAACTAAACCGCTGCCAATCGGCTTGTCCTGGCGACCAACTTCGGGAGCTGAAATCACCGTTAAAATCTCACCGCCGCCGCTCAAGGCCGTCACACCGACGGAAGGAGAACAAAAAAAACTTTCAAGGTGGCGATGTGTTCGCTCGCTACAGCCCTGACTGCAAACATTGGTCATCTTGGCAACCACTGCTGCGCAACGAAAAAGAAACTGGCACGGTCTTGTTCAAAGGTGAGTTGGGCGTACCGCAGCGGGAGCGCGAGAAGTACGAGCAATACATTGAGAAGTATTTGCGGAAAGACGATCAACCGAGTGATGACGAGGAAGCATTTGTTCGATTGATACTGGAAAAAGAACCCGATTTCTTCGAGCACACATTGCCATTCATCGGGTATATTCAGTTCCTCGTTGAGCCTCCGGCGTTTCCTCCATGGCGAATCAAAGGGTTTGATGCGGAGATTGGATGGGGTGTCAGTGGATTAATCACATCCAAGCATGCAAATTTTGAAACGCGGTGGCGATTCAAAGCTAATTAATGCGGATCGCCGGCTCTCTGACAAGGACCGGAATGTACGCAAGATCGACAAGAACGTAATCGGCGGCTGTTTCGTAGTCGCGCGGATTGACAAAGTGAGGATCGGGAGCTTCCGTGCGATCCTTCACAGAATAGACCTGAATCATGAGTGTGGTAAGCTAATCCGCGTGAGTACTTTTCAGGAGATTCAAGCGGCGATTCCGAAGTTGTCCCGCGTAGAGATCGAGCAGATCCGCGAATGGATCGATGACTTTCTCGAAGATCGACTCGATTTGTCCGACGACGTCCAACGCAAGCTGGATCAATCGCGGGCAGAGATTGCCGCCGGCAATTACAAAACGCGCCGAGCGGAATAGTGTGTGGCTGCCGCGCTACAAGTTTGGTCGCCAACATTTACGAAAGCCTTCGATTCGCTGCCTGCCAACATCCGCAAAGATGTCGAACGCAAAATAAATGAGATGAGTTTCCGTCTAGACAGTTTTCCGCACAAGCGACTAGCGGGACGGCCGGAATTTAAATTGCGCGTCGGTGCTTATCGCGTGCTTTACGAATTCGATCTGGAGAAAGGTCGGATTGATCTCCACTACGTCGGTCACCGCCGAGAGATTTATCGTCAGTAAACGCGGCGATCGTTCTTCACTGCTCTGAGCGTCGGGCGAGCACTGACTTATTTTTATCCACAGATTTCGCAGATTTCCACAGATTTCCTAGAAGAGAAGATTCGCCTTACGCAATCTGCGAAAATCTGCGTAATCTGCGGATGATTCATGACTCGCTCCGCTGATCAACCGCAGATAAATCCATTGCGCGAAGGTTTGTCCACGCGCGCGGTGCCGCAGCCGTGCAGTGTCGTTATTTTCGGCGCGACCGGCGATCTGACGCATCGAAAATTAATTCCGGCGATTTACAATCTCGCCGCTGACGGTGAATTACCGCCCGCTGTCACCGTCATCGGATTTGCCCGCCGCGAGAAGAGCGATGAAGATTTTCGGAAAGAAGTCGAGGAGGCGGTGCGAAAATTTTCGCGGCAGACGGTGCGCGACGAAATTTGGAAAACGTTCGGGCAATCGATTTTTTATCATCAAAGCGAGTTCGGCGATGAGGCGGGTTACAAAAAATTGACCGAGCGTCTGGACAAGATCGACAAGGAACGCGGCACGCGCGGCAACCGTCTTTTCTATTTCGCGGCGGCGCCGGACCAATTCGAGCCGATCCTGAAAAATCTCAAGGCCGCGGGATTGAACAAGTCGCCGGAGGGAAGTTGGGCGCGGGTGATTATCGAAAAACCTTTCGGGACTGATCTGGCCTCGGCGCGCGAATTGAATCGCGTTGTGCATAACGCCTTCGCCGAAGATCAAACTTACCGGATCGATCATTTTCTCGGCAAAGAAACGGCGCAAAACATTCTCGTGCTGCGATTCGCCAACGCGATTTTCGAGCCGCTCTGGAACACGCGCTACATCGATCACGTGCAGATTACCGCCGCCGAAACGCTGGGCGTGGAAGGACGCGCCGGTTATTACGAAGGCGCCGGCGCACTTCGCGACATGGTGCAGAATCATTTGCTGCAATTGCTTTGTCTCATTTCCATGGAAGCGCCGACTGATCTCGGCGCGGACAGCATTCGCGATGAGAAAGTCAAAGTCGTTAGGTCGCTCCGGCGCATGACCGATGTTGCGAGCAATGGTATTCGCGCCCAGTACGGGGCCGGCGCGATCAACGGCGAATCCGTTCCGGGCTACCGCGAAGAAAAAAATGTCGATGCAAGATCGACAACGGAAACATTCGTCGCGCTCCGGCTCAACATCGACAACTGGCGCTGGGCCGATGTGCCTATTTATATGCGCGTCGGCAAACGATTGCCGAAATCAGGCACTGAAATTTCCGTGCACTTCAAAAAGGCGCCATCGGTTTTGTTTAACAAAGAGAACGTCACGCTCGACCAGAATGTGCTCGTGGTCCGCATTCAACCGGACGAAGGAATCTCGCTACGGATGCAGGCAAAAATTCCCGGGACGAGTTTGCGGATCGAGCCGGTGAAGATGGATTTCCATTACGGAACTTCATTCGGCAAAGCGAGTCCGGAAGCGTACGAACGTTTGTTGCTCGACGCGATGAGCGGCGATGCCACGCTCTTCGCGCGGCGCGATGAAGTCGAGGAAGCGTGGGCGTTCGTCGATGCGATCGAAGAAGCCTGGCACGCGAAGAAGGATGCGCCCGATTTGTTTTTCTATCCCGCGGGTTCCTGGGGACCGGATGAAGCGGACGATCTTCTTTCGCGTGACGGTCGCGCTTGGAGAAGGCTATGAATTCAGCAGACGGGCCGCGAACATCTGCGCTGTCATCCCGAGCCGCGAAGACGGCGAGGGACCTCGCACAGCCAATCGATCACACAATTTATTTTGCGCGGTCAAAGAATATCGGTGAGGTCCTTCGCTTCGCTCAGGATGACAGAGCTTTGAAATATGCCCACCACCGCTGAAAATATTTCGTTAGGGCTTCCGGTCGAGATCGGCAAGATCGACAAGGAGCTGAAGAAGCTTTGGGACCAAAACGACGGCGCGATGACGCGCGCATCGCTCGTCAATCTCGCGGTCTATAGCGAAGCACCCGGATCGCTCGAAAAAAATACCAAACTCATTTCGCAGCTGACCGAAAACTCGGCCTGCCGCGCCATCGTCATCGGCGCAAATCCGACGGCCAAAGAAAATCGCGTGGAAGCGTGGATCAGCGCGCATTGCCACGTCAGTCGTGCCGGCAGCAAACAGATTTGTTCCGAGCAACTTTCCTTTCTGCTCGAAGGCCCGTGCACAGCGCTGCTGCCGAACATTGTCTTCTCACAACTCGATTCCGATTTGCCATTTTACTTTTGGTGGCAGGGCGAGCTGCACGATCCGATCGATCCGCAGCTGTGGCTTTGGGTCGACCGTTTCGTTTACGACAGCCAAACGTGGAAGAATTTCGACGCGCAAATGCGTTTGGTCGAGATGGCGCAGAACGAAGCGAAGCAACGCATCGTGCTCTGCGATTTGAATTGGACACGGCTTGATAAGATTCGCCTGGCCATCGCGCAATTCTTCGATCATCCGGCCTCGCATCATCACTTCGCTGAAATGGAAAACGTGACGGTTGATTTCGCGCCGGGTTTCAAATCGACGGCCATCCTTTTGATTGGTTGGCTCGCCGCGCAGCTAAACTGGAAAACGAATCAACCGTCGATGAACGGCAGTTGCCGATTTTTGGATTCGACCAATCGCAAGATCGACATCGAACTTCGGGAAAAGGCCGGCCCGCCCATCAACGAAGTCGCGCTGAAATCCAGCGGAATCGAATTTCACATTCGCCACGCGGAGTGCGGCGACCTGCTCGAAGTCTGGCGCGGGAAAGCAAATGAAAAACCGATTTCACAGTTAATGCCATCGCAAAAGAATGATTCCGTGGAGTTAATGAGCCAGGAATTGCTCCGGGGCGGACCGCATCGCGTCTATTTACGCGCCGCAAATTGCGTCCGCCATTTGCTCTAATTCTCCTAACGAAAAGCCCCGCCGCGTGTACGAGTCCTGCTTAATAGCGGCCAATGCGGCACCGGGACTTCTTTGCCTTTTGCACCACACTGAAGCCGATCGAGCTCAAAACCATCGGTGACTTGTCGTGGGTTCGCCATGTGGCCGAAGGCGAAGTGCTCTACTCCCCGGGCGACCAGGGTAACGCCCTTTTTATCATCAATCGCGGAGTGCTCGAAGTTCTGCCCCACAGCGCCAAAAAAAATGACAAAGGCATGTTGCTGACCCGGGGCGACCTCATAGGCGACGTCGAAGTTTTTTGCGAAATCGTTCGGACCCAGCTGGTGCGCGCCCACGAAGCCGCCAGCCTCCAATGTTTTCCGCGGGCAAATTTTCCGGAATTGCTGCGGCTCGTTCCATCCTTTTTCAAATATCTGTGCGAGCAGATGGCGCGTCGTCTACTCCAGGAACGCGATCTTGCCGGCGAACCGAGTGAATCTTTAGAATTGAGCGGGCGCATCTCAAATTTCGATCTCCCCACCATTCATCAAACCATCATGAGCTCCGGCCAAACGGGCGAGCTCAGCATCAAGGATGAAGACGCGGAAACAATCGGCGCTTTCTATTTTGAAGCGGGCCGTCTTTGCGCCGCCCAGTTTCAGCATCTCACCGGCGAGGAAGCTTTCTGGCAGCTGTTCTTGAGCGACAAACTTTCCGGCACCTTCACCTTCTCAGCCGGCGAACGGTCGCAAACCGAATGGATCCAATCGGGCCAGATCGAGCGTCATGGCACCGACCTGTTGATCAATGCTCTGCAATTTCGCGACGAACTCGAGGCGTTGAAAAAAGGAATGCATCAACACTCTGAAAAATTGCGGGCAAGATCGACAACGTTGAATTGGAACAGCGGCGCGCCGGAACAAAAGCCCTTGGCCGAGCAAATCTGGAAACTACTTTTGACCGGCCCGAAAACCATCCCCGAGCTTTACCGCGCGTGCTCGGTCTGCGAATTAAAGATCTTCCAAGTGGTGGCCGAGCTTCTTTACTCAGAGCAGGTCTCATTTGCCGCGACGAGCGATCGAAGCAGCGGCGAACTTGCGCCCAGAGCGGTCGGTGTCGTCAGTCCAACGAACGCGCAACTCACCTCGGCATGATCGCGGCGCGGGCTAGTCGCCGCGCCTGCGCACGGCTTTTGCTCTAAAGCAGGCATGCTGGAACGAGTTTCTAAATTTCTCCTCGTCATCGTCCTCGGCTCCTCAATGTTGTCGGGCTGCAGCCACATGACGACACAAGGACGTCAACAACTCGCCTACGCCCGCTACGTCAAAAAATTCAGTCACAATCGCGTCCGACAGAAAAACAAATTCAAAAAGGTGAAAATGCCGAAGCCGACCATCGAATCGCACAGTTCCCCCAGCGCCAATACGAGCGATTCGCCCCAATCCGCCACCCTGAGTGGCGGCGAAAATTAATCCCGCTTCACCGGGATCGGTTGGCCGTTCGCGTCCACGGCCACATAAATAAACACCGCTTGCGTCACGCGAATTTCTTCGCCGCTCATGTAGCGGTGCACCCATACTTCCACTGGAATGGTCATCGACGTGCGCCCGATTTTCTCGACGCGCGAATAACACGCGACCGTGTCCCCCACTCGCACCGGATGCAGAAACGCCATCGCTTCGATGGCCACAGTGACGACGCGCGTCTTCGCGACTCTGGCTGCGAGAATCGCGCTGCCTAAATCCATTTGCGCGACTAACCAGCCGCCAAAAATATCGCCATCGCGATTCGTATCCTTCGGCATCGCGATTGTCTGAATGACGAGCTCGCCTCGCGTTAGATCGACATCTTCCACCGCCACGGATTAACCACGAATACACACGAATTTACACGAATAAAAACAAGTGATCTCCGCGGTCCCCTATTCGTGTCCATTCGTGTGCATTCGTGGTTAAACCCCGATTCACAGAATCAACATGCAATCGCCGTAGCTAAAGAAACGGTATCGTTCGCGAATCGCCTCGGCATACGCGCGCAAAATAAATTCGCGTCCTGCGAACGCGCTCACCAGCATCAACAACGTCGAATGCGGCAAATGGAAATTTGTGAGCAGCGCATCGACCACCTGAAACTGGAACGGCGGGTAAATGAAAATATCGGTGGCGCCTGATTGCGGGACGTTTCTGGTCGATTCCAAAACCCGCACCGTCGTCGTTCCGACGGCAACGACTCGTTTCGCCTTGTCGATCTTGTCCGCCGTTTCCGGTGAAATCGAGAACCGCTCGGAGTGCATGCGATGCTCGGAAACGTTTTCACTGTGCACCGGGAGAAATGTGCCCGGGCCGACATGGAGCGTGACGAACGTGTGTGGAATAGCGCGCAATAGCTCCGGCGTAAAATGCAAACCGGCTGTCGGCGCCGCGACTGCGCCCGGCTCGCTCGCGAAGACGGTTTGATAGCGCGCGTCGTCCTGCGAATCGCTCGCGCGTCGCAGGTAAGGCGGCAGCGGCATCGCGCCGCCCGCATAAAGATCGACATCTTCCTCCAACGCGACTACGCGTTCGCCGTCCGCCGTGATTTCCTCCACGCGCGCCGTCACCTTGTCGATCTTGGCCGTCGCCCCGACTCGCATTTTGCGTCCTGGCCTAACGAGACATTTCCATCGCTTCGGCCCAAGCTTCTCCAAAAATAAAAACTCAATCGCGCCGTCTTCGGAAAATTTTCGCGCCGCCAGCACGCGCGTGTTGTTCAACACAAACAAGTCGCCCGGTTCGATAAAACTTTTCAGTTCACCAAATTGTCGATGCTCGATTGTGTCCGCATCACGCCGCAAAACCATCATGCGCGCCTCTTCGCGGTTCGGCAGGGGCCGAGTCGCGATCAACTCCCTCGGCAATGCATAGTCGTAATCACTCAGGCGCGAACTCATGCGACATCATCAAAAAAATTGCGGCCGGACGCAAAACTTCTCATGATGTGCCATGCAGTTTCCGGCCGCGCTCGATCTCGTTTTAAAATCGCTCGAGCAAATCCGCGAAACTTCGGGGCGCGCTCCCTGCGCTTCTCGTGCGTCGCTCGACCGTCTTTTCACGCACAAGATCGACAGCGGCAAGATCGACATGTTGGCCGCGATCAGCAGTCGCGTCTCCGTCTGCGTCAAATGTCCGCACCTCGCCAGCTCGCGCACACAAACTGTTTTCGGCATTGGCAACGCCGACGCCGATTTGATGTTCGTCGGCGAAGCGCCCGGCGCGGATGAAGATCGACAAGGCGAACCGTTCGTCGGGCGCGCCGGCCAATTGCTCACCAAAATTATCGAGACGATGGGATTCGCGCGCGGCGACGTTTACATCGCGAACATTTTGAAATGCCGGCCCGATATGCCGCGCGGCGTTTCCGGAAATCGCCCGCCGACATTGGCGGAGATGGAAACGTGCCGGCCGTATTTGATGGAACAGATCGACATCATTCAACCGAAAGTTGTCGTCGCGTTAGGCGCGACCGCGGTGGAAGGCTTGCTCGGCTCGCGCGGGTCGATGCGCGATCTGCGCGGTCGCTGGCACACTTATAATAACACGCCGCTAATGATCACGTATCACCCCGCCTACTTGCTGCGCAATCAATCGCCAGCCGAGAAACGAAAAGTGTGGGAAGACATGCTGCTCGTGCTCGAGCGGCTCGAGCGTCCGATCTCGGAGAAACAGCGAAATTATTTCCGGTAGCGCTGGAACATTTCGTCTAACGACTCGCGGCTTGCCAACGTCAGCGCCACCCAGCCGATCATTCCGCGCACTTCGCCCCGCGGGACTTTGATCTTCTGACGAAACGCCGCCGGCCCCGCTCCGCGCAACATCGACAACGTGCGCGCGCCGATCAGCGCCGGCAACGCCGTCGCGCCACGCACGCGGAAGTGATCGATACTCCGTACGTATCTCATTCCGGCCTCGAGCCCGCCGTCGGCTTCATCAATCCATTTCCGGTGAATCGGTTCGAAGCGCTCGGGTTGCTGTAGGATTTGCTCAGGCGACAGGTTGACCGCGTTTAATTCCTCCAACGGGAAATAGCACCGACCACCGGCAAGATCGACATGGGCGTCGCGCACAATATTCACGAGTTGCAGTCCACTTCCGTACCGCTTCGCCAGCTTCATCATTTCGATCTCGGATTCTTTGGTGAAATCCGCGATGTAACGAAAACCGAGATGCGTCCAAAATTCTCCCACGCAGCCGGCGACGAGATAAGTGTATTCGCGCAAATCGGCGGCGGTGCCGAGCGCATTCGTCGAGCCGGAATCTCCGAAGCGCTCGAGGTCGAGCATTTGCCCGCGCGTGATCTTCGCAAGCAATTCGCGAATGTCGCCCAGATCGGCCGCGTTCGTCAGCGCGAGCAACTGAAAACATTCCGGCAAAAACTCGATCAGTTTTTTTTCGCTCTCGTTAGTCTGCAAAGACGAAAATGGCTTCGTAAGATCGACAACTTCATTGGGCGCGGCTGTTCCCTGAATCGCCGAGGCCAAAGTGCGTAATGCGGCCATTCGCATTTCGACCGGAATGTTAGCGGTGTCCGCGAGCGTGTCGGTCGCGCGCGCGAGCAGGTAGGCGAGCTTGATCGGTTCCCGCAAACGTCGCGGGAGAAATCGAATGGAAACGTAAAACGATCGCGATACGTCGCGCAGAATCGCACCCAACACATGCCGCGAGGTAGAACTTTTCATCGCCCGACGTTTCTGATGTCGATCTTGCCCGGCGCGGAATTTCCGAGTCCCATTTGCGCAGCTGTCTCGATGTACGACGCCAGCGGCGCGATCGCAGGCAAACTCGATTTCTCGCGCCATTGTTCCAGGCGTTTCAAGGCGACTGCATCCAGCGCGACCGGGTCTTTGCTCGCGTAAAGGGTGGCGTGATGCAGAGCGTAATTCGGCTGCGATTGCGGACCGCCCGCGTATTGCGCGACCAATCCGTCCATCAGATTGAGCACAACTTTTTTTCCGACGAGCGGGTTCGCATAAATGTCGGCGACGCTCGCGGAACCGAAGGGCGATGCCTGCGAAAATCGCCGCCAGTTGTCGATGTTCGGAATGGTCACATTGTAAAGACAGCCGGCCACGCCGTTCATTTCACTGACGCTCATGACCGGGACGTTGATGATTTTCGTGACGTCGTTAATGACGATCTTCGAGAAATGGCTGACGTTGCTCGTGTTTTCAGTATCGGAAAGTGGCGCCGCCTTGCCAAGATCGCCGCGGTATTCGAGATCGCCCCAAATCAATTTGCCTAACAAAGGTGCACTGAAAGCCGCCTTCGCATCGTAGCCTTCGCGCGGCGGAATGGAGCGCAGTTGATAACCTTCGCCATCCGGTCGATAACCGGCTTCCTTGATTCCACCGAGCGACCGGTCCCAAACAACAATGCTATTACGCGGATGCCCCGCGGCGACGAGGCCATCGACAATCGCGTTTACGATGGCGTGATGAGTGGTGAAGAGTTCGCCGCCGGCCGCGGAAATTTTTATTCCGACCTTGTCGGCCGGAGTGACGAGCGACGACCACGCCTTCGCGATGTCCGGTTGCCCGGTGACAGCAAGCACGAGCCGATCGACCATGCCGCGAACGACGCGCGCGTTCGCGCGATAATCAGCGATCGAATCCGGATCATGCGCGGCGAAGACGACCGATGGCGGAGGCGATTGCGCGAAAGCCGAAGCGATGGCGCAAAAGAAAACAGAAGCTACGTTTCGGATCGACAAGAAGAGGAACTTATGAGGAGCGGTGTGAATGACAACAGCGTCACTGTAGCGGCAGCCGTGTCGGCTGCAGGCGACACGCCTGCCACCACAGAAGACATGATTCATCACCTTTACGTTCACATTCCCTTTTGCGCGCGGATCTGTCCGTACTGCGCTTTCTACAAAGACCTGCTCGATCGCGCGGAGACGCCGCGCTTTTGCCAGGCGCTGGTGCGAGAACTCCGCAGCCATTCGCAAGATCGACATCTTCTTCCATCGACAATTTATTTTGGTGGCGGCACACCGACCGCCCTAACGACGACGCAGCTGGAATTTGTTCTAAACGGGTTCCGCGAGGTGCTGGACCTTTCGCAATTGCGCGAGTGGACCACGGAAGCAAATCCGGGAAGCGTCTCTGCGCGCAAGGCGGATGTGCTGAAAAAACTCGGCATCAACCGAATCAGTCTTGGCGTGCAGAGCTGGGATGATGAGTTGCTGCAAGTTCTCGGACGCGAGCACAACGCGCAACAAGCCGAGCAATCGTTTCGCATTCTGCGCGACGCCGGGTTTTCGAATATCAATGTCGATCTTATGTTCGGCCTGCCTGGCCAAACCAGGGCGCAATGGCGAGCGACTTTGGAAAAAACGATCTCGCTGCGACCGGAACATGTTTCGGCTTATTGCCTCACCTTCGAGGAAGACACCGATTTCTTTTTGCGACATTCGCGCGGTGAACTTTTATCTGACAACGACGCCGACGCGGAATTCTTCGAGATGACGATGTCGATCTTGCAAGCGGCCGGGTACGAGCAATACGAAATTTCAAATTACGCTTTGCCGGGTTTCGAGTCGGTTCACAACCGCGCGTATTGGGCTGGCGAAAATTATCTCGGCATCGGACCGAGTGCGTTTTCGACGATCGGCATGGAGCGCCGGCAAAATCTTTGCGATTATCGCAAGTACGCCGATCGCGTATTGAAGGGAGATTCGCCGAATGGATCGATCGAGAACCTAACGAGCGAGATGAAACGGGCCGAGCGCATCGCGCTCACGTTGCGCACAAGCGAAGGAGCTTCGGCGACGTTGTTGCAAGATCGACAAGCAGCGACGGACGAATTTGTCGCGCTCGGTTTGCTTCGTCAATCGGACGGGAACTTCGTGCTCACACCCGCGGGGAAATCGCTGGCGGATTCGGTCGCGGAAGCGTTCGTCTAACTGACCGCGCCGTAGCGCCGCTGCCGCCGCCCAAATTCTTCGACTGCCTCCGCCAGATCTTTTTTGGAGAAATCGGGCCAGAGTTTCGGCGTGACGTACATCTCGGTGTAGGAAAGTTGCCAGAGAAGAAAGTTCGACAATCGCATCTCGCCCGAAGTGCGAATGAGCAGATCGGGATCGGGATAGTAACGCGTGTAAAGATGTTTGCTGAACATCTCGACGTCGATCATTCCCTTGTCGATGTGACCGAGCTCGACTTCGCACAGCAAGCTCTTGATGCCGTCGATGATTTCCAATCGCGAGCCGTAACTCAGCGCGAAAATTAAGGTGAGGCCGTCGTTGCTCGCAGTTTGCTCGATCGTTTTGTGAAGCTGCTTTTGGCAGGAATCAGGAAGATCCGTTAGGCGACCGATCGCTTGCAACCGAACATTCTTCTCCACCAACTCCGGCGTTTTCTCTTTCAAAAACTTTTCGAGCAAGCGCATGAGTGCGAACACTTCCGTTTTCGGACGCTGCCAATTTTCGGCGGAAAAGGCGTAGAGCGTCAGGTACTCCACTTTGAGATCGCCGCAGCCTTCGACGCATTCGCGCACGGCTTTCGCGCCTTCTTCGTGGCCTTTGATCCGCGGCAGCCCTCGCGATTTCGCCCAGCGGCCGTTCCCGTCCATGATGATCGCGATGTGACGCGGAACCGATTTTGTCTGGGCCATGATTGTCGATCTTACAAGATGTCGATGTTGCAACAAGCGCTGTCATCCTGAGCGTAGGCGAAGGACCTCGCGCATCGCGCTGAAGCACACAAACCAGTTCTGCGTAATTCAAACGGCTCGAGTGAGGTCCCTCGCCGTCTGCGCGGCTCGGGATGACAGCACAAGAAAAGTATTACAGGAAAATGGTTTGCGCGCGCGCGGGACCGACACTCAAGATCGACAATCGCGCGCCGGTAAGTTCCGAAATTCGTTTCACGTAACTGCGCGCGCGCGTTGGGAGATCGGAAATTTTCTTGGCCGCATGCGTCGGCTGATTCCAACCGCGATGTTTTTCGTAAATCGGTTCGCAGTTTTCCAATTGCGCGGCATCGCTCGGCGGAACGTTCAGACGTTTGCCATTGAGACGATAACCGACGCACACGCGGATAAGATCGACATCGTCGAGTCCGTCGAGATTTGTGATCGCAAGTTCGTCGATGCCGTTGATCATCGTGGCGTAATGCGTGGCGACGGCGTCGAACCAACCGCAACGACGCGCGCGACCAGTCGTCGCGCCGAATTCGCGCCCGAGTTCGTGCAGTCGATCGGCGAGTTGTCGATCTTCCGTCGGCAACGCGCCTTCGCCGACGCGCGTGGTGTAAGCTTTCATCACGCCGAGGACGCGATCCATGCGATGCGGCGGCACGCCGGTGCCGGTGCACGCGCCGCCCGCGGTCGTGTTCGACGAAGTCACGTACGGGTACGTGCCGTGATCGATGTCGAGAAAAGTTCCCTGCGCGCCTTCGAACAAAATTTCTTTGCCGCGTTGCAGAGCGTTGTGAAGATAAACGACTGTGTTCGTGACAAAGGGCCGCAGTTTCGCGCCGGCGGCGAGATAGGCGCGATTCACCTGGCGAAAATCAATCGGCTTCGCGCCGAGCGCTTGCAAGATGCTGTTGTTCTCGCGGATCTTCGCCTGCAATTTTTTCGAGAATAATCGCGGCTGCATCAAATCGGAGACGCGCAGTCCGGTGCGCGCGGCTTTGTCGCCGTAAGCGGGACCGATGCCGCGCTTGGTCGTTCCGATTTTGGCGTGGCCTTTGCGCAATTCACGCTGTTCGTCTAACGAACGGTGATATGGCAAAACCAAATGCGCGCAGTCGCTTAGCAAAAGGTTCTTGTCGATCTTGATGCCGACTTTGCGCAGGCCTTCGATTTCGCCGACGAGCGCGATGGGATCGACCACGACGCCGTTACCGATAACGCAAACTTTTCCGCGTCGCAAAATTCCCGACGGAATCAAATGCAAAATGTAAGTCGTGCCGCGATGAATGACGGTGTGGCCGGCGTTGTTGCCGCCCTGACTGCGCACGACGATGTCGGCTTTGCCGGTGAGCACGTCGATGATTTTCCCCTTCCCTTCATCGCCCCATTGCGCGCCGATTAGAATCGTGTTGGCCATTTGAGATTGGAATGCGGGCAAAAAATTTTCCCGACGCATCGGGCAAGACGCAGTCGGGACTTGCCGACGAACGATAGGAAGAGAGCGCGGTGCTGCAAGAATTTTTCCGACGCGGTACAAGATCGACAATCACTCTTCCGTGATTCGCAAAATAAATATTGCCACGCGACTGGGCGGCGACATAGCCTTCACCTCATGCGCACAATTCTGCTCGTAATTCTGATTCTGTTATTGGTCGGAGCGTTGCCTACCTGGCCCTACAGTTCGGGCTGGGGATATTATCCGAGCGGCGGATTGGATGATCCTGATCATAATAATCCTCCTGCTCGTTAAAGCTTAGGAGGAAGAATTCGTTGTAGCTGCCGCCGTCTCTGGCGGCAGAATCGCGATCGAGAAAAAGAACTTCTGCCGCCAGGGACGGCGGCAGCTACAACGCTTAATGCTGCGTCGCCAGCGCCTTCTTCAAGGCGGCGGCGGAATCGCCGGTGCCGCCGGAATGCGAATGCGTGTAATTGCGCGCCTTGTCGAAATTGATCTTGGCGTCGCGCGTGAAAGTATTTAGCGCCACGCGATAAGTCCCGCCATTCGTTTGGAGATGTCGATGTGCACTGATGAACTGGCTCGGGTCGTAATAATTGCTGAAGTCGCGCGCGAACGCCGCGCGGCTCATGCCGATCTCGATGTTCTTGCGAATCTCGAGATGAAGATGCGCATCGTACAAACCGTGCGCATTACCCATGGTCGCGATTTTCTGGCCGCGCGTGATGGTCTGGCCGCGGCGCACCAACATGGAATTCAAATGGCCGTACAGCGCATCGATATTTTTAACCGCGCCGCCCTCACGATAAGTGTGTCGCACGATGAGGACGTTCCCCCAGCCCATGTGCACGTCGCGCGCGAAAACGACGACCCCGTCGCCGATGCTGTAAATCGGATCGCCGAGATCGGTATCGCCACCGCCGACGCCGTCCCAATCCTCGCCCAAATGTCCGCGTGAACGAAAGCCGCGCGCCTTGTAATAACCTTGCGCCTCGGGCTTGCCGATCGGGAAATCAAATCCGTCCGCGAGTTTGATGAACGCGCTGTCGCCGCGAAAGCTAACTGTTTGCGAGACTGGCTCCGGCGCAGCCATTGCCGGCTTGGCCGCAGGTTTCGGTGCGTTGTCGATCTTCGCGATCGGCGGCGCCGGTGATTTCGGCGCGGCGGAAATAGTGCGCGCAAGATCGACATCTTGTTTCGCCGGATGCGCGACCTCAGCTTTCACCGGCGTTGCTGGAATTTTGTCGGCCACGCGCACTTCTGGTTTCGGAACGGACTGGACCGCGATCGCCTTCTCGGCGTGAATTTCCGCGGGAACAAGCGCTTGCGCCTTCGGATACTTCGGCTTGGCGTCGCGCATGATCATCACTTCTTGTGCGCGCGTTTGCGCGGCGAGAAAAAAACCGCAACACAGAACGAGACAGGGCGTTCGGAACATGGGAGCGCCCGTTTTAGACTTATTCACCGCCGCTGACAAGCGGTTTATTGCGCCGGCTTTTGGACGATCTGGAGAACGGGAAGCGGAAAGCGCAGCCGCAATTCATTCTCCAAATAAATCTCGACGTGGTGCATGCCGTATTGTTGGAACTGTACGCCGCCGAAATAATGGACGTTGGTGGCGTGGCCTTCCATTTCGCGAAGGATGAACTCCACTTCGGCTTGCGCGATGACTTGCTGTTCGTCCACGCCGACAATGCGCGATTTCTGTCGAAATTTTCCGGAGCCACTGCACCAGCGCGTCCAAATGCAGAGTCGCATGCAGTTGATCGGCAAGGTCGGAGTCGGAATCATGTTGATGACGCCGACGAGAGTTTGCATGCCGTTGAATTCGCAACGCACATCTTCGCAGAGAACGGCGCTCTGCAAATCGGGAAGCATGTCGTTAGGCTCCATCGCAACTAGATCATATGCGCGGCCAGCAAACCGAGCAACGCAACGCCGAGGATGACGCGATAAATGGCGAAGGGAACGAAGCCGCGCGTGCGCACCCAGCGCATGAACCAGGCGACGACGACGAGAGCGACGATAAATGAAATAACGAGACCGATAATGAGAACGACCCATTGGTGGCCGTTTACTGAGACCGGTGCAAGATCGACATCGTGATGTGGGCGAATCGTTTTCAATAAATCGTACAACGTCGCCACGGCCATTGTCGGCATAGAAAGAAAAAAGGAAAACTCGAGCGCGGCCGGACGCGACATGCCCGAGAGTTGGCCGGCGGCGATCGTGCTCATGGAGCGCGATGTGCCCGGAAAAATGGCCGACAAAATTTGCGCCGCGCCGATCCAGACCGCTTGCAGCAAACTCATTTCTTCCATGTGCGTAACACGCGCGCGCATAAACAAAACATCGACAATCCACATGATGACGCCGCCGATGAGAATGGCCCACGCCATGACGTGAAGATTTTCGAGATTGGCGCCGATTTGTTTTTTCAACAGGTACGATGGGATGGCGGTGACGACGAACGCGATCATCGTTAGGCTAAGGGGATGGGTAAGGATGTTGCGATTGCCCTGTTCGCCGCGCGGAAAGGTGAGAAGAAAGTTGAGGATGCGACTCCAAAAGTAAACCGGCAGCGCGAGGATGGCGCCGAGCTGGATGACAATGGTGTACATCTTCCAGAAGCCATCGCTAAGATCGACATGGAGAATCGCCTCGACGATGCGCAGATGCGCGGTCGAGCTGACTGGAAGAAATTCGGTCAGGCCTTCGACGATTCCGAGAAAGATCGACAAGAAGAAGTCGTGCATCGCGCCCAAACTAGAGGCCGCAAGTTAAAGCGCAAGGGAACGGGTCAGAGATCATTTTAGCTTTTATCTCCGCTCTGCTATTTTCCGATCGGGTATGCGTTTGCAGGATATTGAAGTGATCTTGGAGGCTCTAAATGGGGCCGATGCTCGCTACTTGCTCGTCGGAGGTCTGGCCGTCATCGCTCACGGCTATGTTCGACTAACGGTCGATGTCGATATTGTTCTGAATCTGGAACGGGAAAATATATTGCGCGCGATGGTAGCATTGGAAGCCATCGGCTACCGACCACTCGTTCCAGTCAGCGCGACCGAGTTCGCCGACGAAAATAAACGGCGATCTTGGATCAAGGAAAAGAACATGATCGTTTTTCAGATGGGCAATCCCCATCGCGAAAGCACACGGCTTGATGTTTTTGTGGAAGAACCTTTTTCCTTCGTCGAAGAGTACGCGCGCGCGCAGTGGGAAGACGTCGCCGGAATTCGCGCGCCCGTGCTACGTTTTGATGAGCTGATCCGGCTGAAGCGCGCTGCTGGACGACCACAGGATTTACTCGACATTGAGCAGTTGGAACTAATCGCCGGCAACCGAAGGAAATGAGAAACCTACTCGCCAAGCACGGAATCTCCCGAGAGCAGGAGAAAGAAATGTGGAGGCAACAAAACATCGCCGATCTGCTTTACTGGGCCGACTTTCCTTTCACGGAAAAAATTAAGATGATCGAAGGAATGGAAGAAGTGGCTCGCTCAATCCACGGCGGCAAACTTCCATCCTCGCCGGATGAGCATTGCGAACCGTGGGGAACCGTGGGGAGCTGAGGTCAGAAGCCGGAAGCGGAGCTCAGAAATCACCTTTAAGTTCTCGGCTTTCCGAAGTAGTTACTTGCCGCGATGCGCAAGGCACTGATCACCGGAATTACGGGCCAGGACGGTTCTTATCTGGCCGAGCTTTTATTGAGCAAAGGCTACGAAGTTCATGGACTGATTCGCCGCGCGTCGTCTTTTAATACCGAGCGACTGGAGCCGATTTATAAGGATCCGCATCGAAGCGATGCGCGATTGTTTCTGCACTATGGCGATTTGGCGGACGCGGCGGTGGTGGTGACGTTGCTCGCGGAGTTGCGGCCCGATGAGATTTACAATCTGGCCGCGCAAAGCCATGTCCGCGTCAGTTTCGATATTCCTGAATATACCGGCGACGTGACCGCGGTCGGCACGACGCGAATTCTGGAAGCGATGCGACAGGCGACGCCGAAGGCGCGATTTTATCAAGCGAGCAGCAGCGAGATGTACGGACTCGTTAGGGAAACGCCGCAGCGCGAGGCGACGCCGTTTTATCCGCGCAGTCCCTACGGCGCGGCCAAGGTTTACTCATATTGGATGACGGTGAATTATCGCGAGAGCTACCAGCTGCATGCGAGCAACGGCATTCTTTTCAATCACGAATCGCCCCGGCGCGGGGAGACATTTGTCACACGCAAGATCACGCGCGCGGTGGCGCGGATCAAGGCGGGCGTGCAGAAGAAATTATTTCTCGGCAATCTCGATGCCAAGCGCGACTGGGGTTACGCGCCCGAATACGTCGAGGCGATGTGGATGATGTTGCAGCAGGACAATCCGGACGATTACGTCATCGCCACCGGTGAAACGCACACGGTGCGTGAGTTTCTTGAGTTGGCTTTTAAGCATGCGGGATTGGATTCGGAAAAATATGTGGCGATCGATCCGCGTTATTATCGCCCGGCCGAGGTCGATGTGTTGATCGGCGACGCGGGCAAAGCGAAGAAGGCGCTGGGTTGGACGCCGAAAACGAAATTTGAAGAGTTGGTGCGCATCATGACGGACGCGGACATCGCGTTGCTCGCTCACGAAATGAGCGGGAAGAATATTCGCGAGTGAAAATTTCGGATGGCTGATCTGGCAGGCTCCCGCATTTATGTCGCCGGGCATGGCGGGATGGTCGGCCGCGCCATCGTCCGCGCACTCGAGCGCCGGAAAAGTGACGGCGCTAAGATCGACATCGTCATTCGGACGCGCGCTGAAATTGATTTGATGAGCGCAACGGCCGTCCGCGAATTTCTGGAGGAGTCGCGACCAACCCATGTCGTTCTGGCCGCGGCGAAAGTAGGCGGCATCAAGGCAAACCAAAATGCGCCGGTCGATTTTCTGCTCGAGAATTTAAAGATTCAAAACAACGTCATTGAGTCGTCGCACGCGGTCGGCGTGCGCAAGCTGCTTTTTCTGGGCAGCTCATGCATCTATCCGAAATTCGCTCCGCAGCCCATGAGCGAAAGTTCGTTAATGACCGGGCCGCTCGAGCCGACTAACGAGTGGTACGCGATCGCGAAAATCGCGGGTGTAAAACTTTGCGATGCCTACCGGAGCCAGTTCGGCGACAATTTTATTTCCGCGATGCCGACGAATCTTTACGGCCCGTGGGACAATTTCGATGCCGAGACGAGCCATGCTTTGCCCGGCATCATGCGGAAGTTTCACGACGCGAAGAAATCGGGCGCGAAGTCGGTGATGCTATGGGGTACTGGCAATCCGAAGCGTGAATGGCTTCACGTCGATGACGCGGCCGAAGCCTGTCTTCTATTGTTGGACAAATTTAACGAAGCGGGCCCGATCAATGTCGGGACGGGCGAGGATTACACGATCAAAGAACTGGCCGAAATCGTGCGCGAAGTTATCGGATTCAAAGGCGAAATCGAGTGGGACACGACGCAGCCCGACGGCACACCGCGAAAACTTCTCGACGTTACGCGCATCCGCGCGCTCGGCTGGAAACCACATGTCGATCTTACGCGCGGCATCCGCGAAGTTTACGATTGGTTCATCCAAACGTCCGACTGTATCTAAAAGGGGTGTCTCGCTGATTCCAGGATCGCCAATTCGGCTTCAATCATTTCGCGCACCAGTTGCTGAAAGTCGCCCGTCGGTTTCCAAGCAAGCGTTTTACTAATCTTGTCCGCGCATCCGATAAGGCGGGACGGTTCCGCTGGGCGATCGAATGAGGGATCGTGCCTGACGAATTTATCCCACGGAAGATTAACCAGCGCGAAAGCAACCTCGACAAACTCGCGCACCGAGTGCGTTTCGCCGGTGGCCACGACATAATCTTCCGGCCTGTCATGTTGCAGCATTAGCCACATCGCCTGGACATAATCCTGGGCTCGTCCCCAATCCCGCCGGCTTTCCAAATTTCCCAGCGTAAGATCGACATCCAGACCGCGGGCAATCCGGGCGACCGCACGCGCGATTTTGCGCGTGACAAAATTTTCTCCCCGACGGGGCGACTCGTGATTGTAAAGAATGCCGTTGCAGACGAACAATCCATATGATTGCCGATAAACGCGCACTAATTGCGTGGCGAAGGCCTTAGCACAGCCGTATGGACTGGTCGGCCACATCGGTGTGTTCTCGGTTTGCGGTGATTCGGTTGCGTTTCCGAAAATTTCAGAAGTCGAAGCGTGATACAAGCGCAGCGGCCGCTCTTGATCCCGTATAATCTCGAGCAATCGAAGCGTCGCCATTCCGGCTTCATCGCAAGTGGATTCGGGAATTTCGAAGCTCAGTCCGACGTGGCTCTGGCCGGCGAGATGGTAGACTTCTGCCGGCTGAACTTCGCGAGTGATGCGACGCAGTGTCGTCTCATCGGAAAGATCGCCGTAGTGAAGAAACAATCGGCGATCGAGGAGATTTTCATAGTGGCGCAAATGATCGATACGCGAACGCAACAAATTGCTTGTGCGGCGAACGATGCCATGAACGACATAACCTTTTGCGAGCAGGAGCTCGGTCAAATACGAACCGTCCTGGCCCGTGATGCCGGTGATGAGTGCAATCTTATCGGCCATATTCGTGATCTTGGGACAAGATCGACATCATCCATGCGCGAGGAGGTCATTACGCACAAGCCCGGAAATGATGAACTCGGGCAGCAAATGCGCTATGCTCGGCATCTCTTTCTATCGTGAGTCGCTTCAGATATGCCGCACAAGCCTTTGCCTCCAGCTATCTGGTGCTGGGGGCAAATTTGATTTACACGATGGCTTCCGTCCCACTCGCGCTGCATTATCTCGGGAAACAAGAATTTGGTCTGTGGGCGCTGATCACGCAAATCGCCAGTTATTTCGCTCTGATCGATTTTGGAATGAGTGGAGCCGTCGCTCGCATTTTGGCTGATCATAAAGATGAACGAAACGGCGGGAATTACGGAGCCATTTTCAAAACAGGAGCATTAGTTTTCACGATTCAGGGGCTGCTCATTGCTATCTTAGGAACTGCTCTCAGTTGGATTCTGCCTGGCATCATGGCGATACCGGATAATCTGCGCGCACTCTTTGCAATTTTGATGGCGGCGCAATGCGTTTTACTGGGACTCGTATTTTGCACGAAAATACTGGGGTCCGCGCTTTGGTGTCATCAGCGATCCGACATCGTAAATATCGTCAGCGCGGCGGTGTTTGGAATTAACTTCGCCGTGCTCTGGCTTGGATTCCATCTGGGTCTGGGCTTGTACAGCATGCTTTTGTCCAACGCCGCTGGAATGTTTTGCATCGCGCTAGCTTCATGGATCGCGACTCTGCGGCTGCGATTGTATCCAGACCGCGGCTGCTGGGGAACGTTATCGTGGAAGGCATTCCGCGAAGTGTACGACTACGCGAAAAATCTTTTTCTAATTACCATTGGCACGCAGCTTTTGACGGCGTCGCAGGTAGTGATCGTAACGCGCACTCTCGGCCTGGACGCGGCAGCGGTTTGGTCGATTGCAACAAAGGTATTCACCCTGGCCCAGCAGATTGTTTTTCGGGTTTGCGATTCTTCACTCGCCGCGTTGGTAGAAATGTTTGTCCGACGCGAGATTTCTTTGCTGCAGAAACGGTTCCGGCATCTGCTGCTTCTCTCGGCATCGTTAAGCATTGTGGTCGGCGGAACAGTTGCCGCCACCAATGGCAGTTTCCTTGCAATATGGACGCAAGGCCGGATTCAGTGGGGGCCGGAAAATGATGCGCTCATGGCCGTGCTGCTCGCGTTTTACACGGTGGTGCGGTGTTATACCGCTCTGATGGATGTTACGAAAGAGTTGCGCGGTTTGAAATATGTCACGCTCGCGGAGGGAATCTGTTTTGTGCCTGCAGCGGTGATTCTTTCTCATCGGATGGGTTTCGCAGGCATAATAGGCGCGGCTGCTCTTTTAGATATCATATTCCTGGGCACATACGGCGTTCGGCGCACCGCGAGATATTTTCAAATCAGTGCAAAGACGGTTCTCTTCGTATGGCTCTTGCCGGCGCTGCGCATGGCACTGTTTTTCCTTCCAGTGGCCGGATTGATCTGGTGGCTGACGAGAGGGATTGCTCCGCTGCCTCGTCTCTTTTTGTGCGGATCGATAACAGGTGGAACGGGAGTAGTTCTTCTCTTCGCGGCCGGTGTCACATCGGACATGCGGGAGGAATTGTTTGCGCGAGTGCGCGGTTTGCTCCCCGCAAAGTAAGATTGATCCGGCTGCGCAGGATTAACGCAGCGATCGCAGGCGTTTTCCGAGTCTGCGCACAGCGCGACCGAATGCAGATGACATCCCGCCCAAAGGGACAGGCGAAATTTTTTCTGGCCAAACGCGGGAAGCATTCGGCTTTGCTAATGAATTGAAAAGGTGCGCATAGCGTCGCGCCATCGATTCATTGCTAAACGTTGCGGTAATCGTCCTGTGTGCAGCGGCCGACATCCGCTCGAGCAAATCACGATCGGCATCGAGCTGTGAAATTCGATCGGCGTAAGCATCGGCATCGGCCTGAGGAACGCGAAAACCGTTGTCAGCGGTAATCACATCCTGAACCAGCGCCGGTATGTCGCCGCACACCGGGACGAGACCGAGTGCCATCGATTCAAGCAACGTGAGCGGTCCGCCCTCGTCCGTAGAAGTTAGAATATAGATGTCATGAGCCCGAATGATCGATGGAAGAAGCTCATGCGCGACCGGGGCCGAGAAGCGCACAGTTCCTTTTTTTATCTCGGCGGCAAGCGCATGACGCAGATATTTCTCTTCGGAACCGGCTCCTTGAATTGTCCATTCGTATTGAACATTGCGCCTTTCCAGTGCGGAGGCGATCTCGGGAAAGATACGGACCCCTTTGAACTCATTCTCCAGACGACCGTAATAGATAAGCCGCAGACGTGCGCCCGGGTTTGGCTCTCGGGGAGCGACGTTGGTTAGGATCGGGATGCCAAGCTGGACAAAGGTTACGGGCGGATGGTTTTGCGCCCGAGTTACCTCGCTCACAAGGTAATGAGCAATTACCGCGACGTGATCGATGGTGTGAGCATAACGCGCGACAAAGACCTGCGGGCGAATCGCCATGTCGAGAACGACACCGACGCGGAGCACTCCCGCCGGCAAATATCGCAGCATTTCGTACGACTCGATACCCAGGATCGACATGACAACAGAGGGATCAAATCTCCGCAGCGCGCCATAAAGTGCTTGCAACCGATCCTCGTAAATATCTTGTGTCTCGTTGCAAAAATGGACCGGAATTCCAGCTGAAGAGAAATCCTCTGCTAGTGGATTGACGGACGTGAAGCTAAACACTTCGGCCTCAATGCCGATACTTTTCAGACCTGTTGCTAAAAAAAGTATGAATGTAGTCGATCCGCCTAAAGGAAGTCCGGCTGCGACAAGGGCCACTCTCATTAGAGATTCATGAGACACTTCCAACCGAAGGTCCGGAATCGTGCGATTGCTCGTGCAGGTTTCAAAGTAGCGAGATAATTGTAAGTGAAGCCGCGGACCGATTCATTGGTCAAAGGCGCCAAGCGCGGCTTCGACCAGGTCTGATGTAATTCATAGATGGTGAAACCGTGACTGCTAAGAAATCTTGTTACCGAACTCGGTTTCTCTTCGAAATCTTCAAAAATTATGTCGCGAATTTTCTTTTGTCCGATCGCGTCCTGAGCGCCTTTCAGCACCTCCAATTCATTTCCTTCCACGTCGATCTTGCAAACAGCAATCTTCGGCCAATTCGCGAGATAAGTATCAAGCGGCTCAACGCGAACGTGAGGCTCGTGCGCGTTGAGTGGATTGCGTTGACTGACAGAAGCTGAACCCCGATTGCGCGAAAACTCCTCATCGGTTTGGATTACGGCGGTCCCCGACTCTTCGCCGAGTGCTACGTTACAAAGAGACAAGCGTTTGGTTACATCGGGCGGCCAATTTTTGGCATTGGCAGCAAGCTCCGCGTAAATCTCGGGGTGCGCTTCGAAGGCTATCACTCGACCTGTCGGCCCGACCCGATAAGCCATGAGCGATGCGTTCTGACCGATGTTGGCGCCCACTTCCACGGCTGATTCTCCCGGATCCAGCAGTCGACATATCGTTTCGGGAACGATCTTATCGAAGATTCCATACAAGTAGATGTCTTGACCGATGTTTTCCCCGGTATGGACGCGTACCGTTGCACCCCACGGCAGCTCGAGATCCATAACTTTGGGAGGTTCCTTCCCGATTCGCGAAAAGCGCCGGATAACTTGGCGCGGACGCCATATATATTCCGGACGTTTAAGATAGTTTAGTATGCCGAGCACGATTTACTCACGCTTTTGAAACAAGTACGCGACGTAAGTGGTTCCATTCTCGGCCTCGCGCGTCGCACTGACCAGCCTTAGCTCTGGTAATAGGTCCCCGAGCAATCTCGTTGCGACACCGTCCGATATGCTCGGATGACCTCGGCGAATGAAAAAGTTCCATTGATGAAGTCCGCGGTACCGCTCGCGAATGCCCTCATTCTCGGCGTGCCGCAGAAAAAGATAACCGTTCGGCACCGTCACCGCGCACATTTGTCGTATGACCAATACTGGGTCTGCCGCATGGTCGAGCGCATTGATAGAGCAAGTTATCGAAAAAGGTTGTTTCGAAAAGCGCACGGCCAAATCTGAACAGTCAGTTTGAACAAGTTGGCAATTTGAAGAAAGACCGGCATCGGCAAGTTGTTTGATGTACGCCTGCGCAAGAGGATCGGCGCCAAAAAGCTCAATTCTTTCGTCGCCAACGCGGAGACCAATCGTAGAAAGCGGACCACAGCCAACGTCCAGAATTCGCCAGGGCTTGGGCAACGACTGAATGAGCGTGGCCAGTGGCTCCTGAAGTTGTCGATTTTGATTCATCCGGTTTTCAAAGTCCGCCCTAACCGACACCGGAAGTTCGGAAAGCTGACTCAACGTCAGCTGCCAATGGGTTTCTTCTGAGGAAAAGTCGAACGATCGACGATAATTCGGAATTAGCCGTCGCAGGAGGGAAGTTTTGTAATATCCCGCAATCGTCTTGGCTGTTTGAAGTATACTCACAGTTAAATGCCCCTTATCGAAAGGCCGAAATTTTGCGAAGTCGAACAGCCGTACATAGACGCCAGATATACTCAGGTCGTTTAAGATAGTTCAGGACATTCATCATTCGATCGATTGGTTACTGACGTTCGCCAATGAGTCCTTTGTTTCGAAGCTGATCGAGAAAACATTCTTCGAAATGGGCAAATGAGAATTCCTCGGGGTTAGGCAACATGTTGCGGCGAGGCTCGGGAGAGCGAACGCGATCCGCCCATTTCAAGATCGACTCGGCCAGAGCGCTGGCATCGCGAATCGGAACAACTTCACCGTTGTGACCGGACGTGATCCAGTCGTTAGCGCCGGTGTTGGGTGTGAGGATCGCTGGCAACCCGCAAGCCATTGCCTCGATTGCCGTCCGCGCGAGACCTTCTTCGAGCGATGGCAGTAAGAAAATATCTGCGCTGCGCAATCTTTCGGCGAGCTGAGAATGCGGCAGACTCGGCGACCATTCTATATCCAGGTCGGAATATTTGGGAACGATGTCCTTAACGCTGTCCTCGATGATTTGCGTCAGGAGCAATCGCGCATCTGGAATTGATTTCCGAACCATCCGGAAAGCTTCAAGCAGATATGGAGATCCTTTGCGCAGTGAAAGACTGCCGGTGGAAACAATTGTCAGCGGCCGATTTTTAGGCCGCTCGTGTTCTGCTGGCTGAAAACATGATAAATCGACCGGATACACATTCTTAAGAATCCGCTCCGGCTCGAAACCGCGATCGAGGAATGAGCGGGTCACGAATGAACTGGGCGAGAGAACAAGATCGACATCTTCCAGCATCGCCATCGAACGGCGATGCCAAAAAAGCGAAACCGGTGGATACGAGCATTTCCAACGCCGATGTTCTTCGCCGATCGTTTGCCAGAGATTTTCCGGATGTGAATTCCCTGCATCCGCAAAGGTCTTGCCGCCGTGCGCCCGCACAAATTTGAAACACTCGTTAGCGTAACCGTAGCTGGAAATAATATGGTCGCCGCGCTGAAGTTGCTTCAGTACCCAACGATCGAACCACGGCAACAATCGGAAACGAAATGATTCCGCTGCGAATGGGGACAATGTCTTCGCGGCCGCGTAAGTAAATAGACCAATCCAGGGATTGAGTCGAGTTCGCTCAGGCGGAACCCCCGACGTTCCGCGCCGCGTTCCGAGGGCAATGAATCGCAGCAGCTTTTCTTTCTGCAATGCGCGCGCATAGTTATCGCAGACGGAGCGGCCCGGTGTGGCCACGACGAATTGGGAACGATTCATCTCAACCGCTCCCAAACTTCTGTGATGCCTGCGCGTTTTACGAATTGCAATCCGCCTGTGCGCAGAAGTTCGCGACACTGTTCGACTTTTTCATGCCCGATGGCCCACGCGTGCAATTCAACGATGACGAGCCGGTAGCGGGCGATGAGTTCGCATGAGTCTTCGAGAACATCAAGCTCGCTACCTTCCACATCCATGATCAGTGTCGTGAACGGACCGTAACGCGCGTCCAACTCGCGCCAAGAACGACCAGGCACTCGCACAGCGTGTTGACTCTCGCGCTGAGCGCTGCCGCCGACAAGGTACGTGGGATGAATAAAAAAAGTGACCGCGCGCTCGTTACTGACCGCGCAATTCTCAATCTGAAAACCGGAATGGTTGGAGTCGCGATTGCGTTCCAGAGTGGAAATAAGGAGCGGATTGCCTTCGACCACAACGTGGCGCCTCTTGTCGCGCAACTGCGCGTTTGTAACGCACGAGACGACCCCGATGCATGCGCCTAACTCAAGCACCGAATCCTCGGGGCGAACGAACTCGCGCACCAACGCACACTCCTCCGCTTCATATTCGCCGGTATAAAAACATGCCCGGAAAGCGCGACTCGTAAGATTTTTTGGGATCTCGATCTCGCACCCATCGATACGATACCGGCCCCCCTGAATATCGAAGATTAGCCCCTGAATCGGGCGCAGCAATTTGTTGTGAAAGCCGCCGACCAGTACGCCGAGCGGTTTCCGAAGCACGGCCGGCAAATACATTCGCGCCGCGTTGCGAATTTCTTGCGTGATCATTTCAAGGTTTCAAGATCTTCTCGTAAAGGACGCGGTACCGTCGCGTCATTTGCGCGGCCGTCATTCCTTTTTCAAGAATCGATGCCGGCGCACGTGCCGAGAGTGTGCGCCGCAATTGGTCGTCGCTGACGAGGCGGTCGAGTGCTGCGGCCAATTCGTGCACGTCAGCGGGTGAAACGAGCAAGCCGTTGGCGCCGTTGTCGATCAATTCGGGAATCCCGCCGACATGACTTGCGACGCAGGCGCAGCCGTAAAACAGCGCCTCTTGCAACGAGAGGCCAAGACCTTCCTGGAACGAGGGCATCGCAAAAATCTCCGACGTGCGCATGAGTTCCGCGATCGCTTCGTCGGAAAGATCATCGACAAGTTGAATTCTGCTTTGCAGATCCGATCGGCTTCGGATTGCTTCGATTTCCGCCACGAGCGAAGGCTCAGCCGCGCGGCCGGCCAGCATCAGATTCCAATTCGGATGGCGCGCGGCAATTTTCTCAAATGCTCGGACGAGCACGGTCTGGCCCTTGCGAAATCCGACCGTGCCCACGCACAAAATCTTTTGCTCCCGTACGTGCGCGGTCGGCGACGCCTCGCTGTCTTGGATTTTCGAGTGATAAATCTGGCGAAACTTTCCGCGCAGAGGCCAATACCATGTTTGCAGATTACGAAGATCGTGTTGCGAGACCGCTACTTCGGTTTCGATATTCCAAAGAACCTGCATCTTGCTGAGCCAAGCAGCCGGCAACAACCCAAGTTTGAACCATAACGGCCGCGAGCTTGCGCAGTAACCATCGAGCAGCGCAAACGCGCCGTGGTTTGTCGAAAGGCAGGGAATGCCCGCGCGCTTCACAGCCAGGAGCGGAGAGCGATTTAGCCTGCGATTGCCCCAGCCGTAGTTTCCGCCGAAATGAAAATGGGCAAGATCGACATCTTGTGCGCGAAGCTCCCGGGCTAGATCTTGCGCCGCAACTCGCGAGGCAGCTTCCGGGCGCCAGGGAATGTGCGCCTCGATCAATGACGAAAATTCCGAGCGTTCAACTGCTTCGCTCTCATCGTTCGAAACGAGGACGATCTTGCAGTGCCGGGACATTTTCCGGATCAGCGTCGCGACAAGCGCTTCGGTCCCGCCGAATGACTTAATTGAGTATTCGGTGCACTGCGCGATTACGATAGACATGTGGATTCCCGGCGATTGATCAAGATGGGCTCAAATATTCAAACGGAAACATATACTCGCCTTGCGCGTATGGGTCTGCGAACAAACAGTGGATGGTGAAATGAAGCTTGCCCTCCTAACGACCGACAATCGCGAGCTTTTCCAGGATTTTGAAAATCCGGTGCCTCATTTCGGAACCGCCCCCGGAGCTCTGCTGCAAGGCTTGGCCAAATTTCCTGAGATCGAAGTGCATATCGTATCTTGTGCACGGCAGCACTTGAATGCCCCAACGAAACTTGAAGAGAACATCTGGTTTCACAGCCTGCATGTTCCCAAGATTGGTTGGTTGCGGACCGGCTACCAAGGCTGCATTCGCGCTGTGCGCAAGAAGCTGAATCAAATCCAGCCCGACATCGTGCACGGCCAAGGGACCGAACGAGATTGCGCGATCAGCACCGTCTTTTCCGGGTTTCCAAACGTGGTGACCATTCACGGAAACATGCGGCTCGTCGCGCAAGTTACGAAGTCGCCGCCGTTTTCTTACAATTGGTTGATGGGGCAAATGGAAAAAATCACGCTCCCCCGGTCCGACGGAGTCGTCTGCATCACGCGTTACACGAAGCAGGCGGTCAAAGACCTTGCGCGCAAAACCTGGCTGATTCCGAACGCTGTCGACAACAGTTTTTTTCAGATCGAGAGAAGGGAAGAATCTCCGCCAACTATTCTGTGCGTCGGCGATATTTGCCTGCGCAAGAACCAGAATGCTTTCATCAAGGCACTCGACCGCTTTGCGGCAAAGAAATCTTTTCAGCTCGTTTTTCTAGGTAGCTCCAATGCGAACGATCCTTACAACCGGGAATTTTTTAGGCTTCTCGAGACGCGGACCTGGTGTCGATACGATGGGTTCGCCGACCGCGAAAAACTAAAGGGATACTTTTCGCGTGCGACATTGCTGGCGTTGCCTTCGCTCGAAGACAATTGTCCCATGGCCGTGCTGGAAGCCATGGCCGGCGGTTTGCCCGTGGCCGCCGCAAACGTGGGCGGTATTCCGGATCTGGTGCAAGACAATGAAACGGGCGCTTTGTTTGATCCGACGAGTTCATCAAGCATGGAAACGGCGATTGAGCGCGTGTTGGACGATGTCGATCTTGCGAGCCGCATGGCGAAGACAGCGCGAGAGCGGGCGCTGCAGAAATTTCAGCCGCGCGCCGTCGCGCAGCAGCATCTCGAGGTTTATCGAGAAGTATTGCAAACTCGATCGTAGATCGCTTTAAGCTGGAGCGCGACTTCATCCCAGCTTAGAGGCTTCGACGGCGATTTCAGATTTGGCGCAGAATTGTAAAACTCGCGCAATGCTTTGGCTTTGCGCGGAGTTGATGCGATGGGGCAATACATCGCTTTATCATCGAAGACGGAGCGGGCCCACGGCAGATCGCTCAAAAGCAAAGGACATTCGCAAGCTGCGGCCTCGAGCGCTGACAGACTGAGACTCTCCATTGAGCTGAGAAGAACAAACCCGCGCGCCTCTCTGTATATTCGCGCCAGTTGTTGTCGATCTTCGATGGCGCCCTCATATCGGAGCACTTGAGGATTTTCGAAACAGAGGTCGCGAAATTTTCGGAAGTACGGATCGGACTCTGAATATGGTTTCCCTATCGTCCAGAGCGGTGTTTCAGCTTCAAGGGCTGCCTGAACGGTTTCCAACACGCGTTTCCGCTCGGTGATCGTCGCGGTGCAGACGAGCCATTTTCCACGCGCACTCGTTGCTGATTCGAGGAAAACATTCTCGACTCCGTTTGGCACAACATGAACTTTGTCCGGAGCGGCATCGAACATCGTTCGCATCAGACCCGCCTCGAATGAGGTAAGCGCAATTACTGCATCAGCTATTTTGTAGGATTCCCAGGCGAGTTTGGCCGTGAATGGTTTCGGTAAAACCCTTCGTGCACATAAAATGAGTGCACGTTGCACCGACCGCGCGACTGCCGGACGCGCAGCCAAACCGCCCAGCAGTTCTGTCATCACGATTTTGATATTTTTTGCGTGGGCGAATTCGATGTAACTCGCGGACGGGCGCCCAAAGAAATGGATGAGCGCACCGGACTGATTCGCTTCTCCCCATTGCAGGTATTCCACTTCGACCCCGATTTTCTGCAGGGCCTCTTTGGTTTGCTCGATCTGGGTTTGAAATCCTCCATGGGCCAAGAGAAACGGATTCGGATGATCAAAAAGTATTTTCACTTTGAACGCCTCGCTTTTGTCACGCAGTCAAAAACGGCCGCGCCACAAAAACGTCGGCTTTTCAACGGCATGAAGAACTCTCTTGCCGGGGCTTTCTCGCGTGTAAAGCGAATAGCTAAAGGGGCGCTGGAAATAAATCCCGTTCAACAATCGACGAATCCGATGCTGTAGCACAAAGAGTGGCGACAATATCCGAGCCCAGCGCGGGGCCGATTCAGCCAGTGCTTTTTTTTCCTGCACGGCGTTTGGTTTCAAGCTCAGGTTCTCTCCGTCGTCTGTGAACACGGAAGTGAAGTGACGCACGATCGCCGTCGATACATGTCGATCCAAAAGCTGCAGAACCCAGTGGGCATCGCCCAAAATTTTCCAGCGAGAATCGAAGGTCATGCCGGCGTCCACCAGCTTGCGCCGGAAAAACGTAGCGCAGGTCAGGGTACCCAAATGACAAAGCCAGGTATGATACTTGGAAGGCTGCAACACTTTTCGATGGCAGATATAATCGCCTTTCCTTTCGACGATTACAGCATCGCTAAACACAACATCGACATCCGGGTGCGCTGCAAAGAAATCCGCTACGGTTTTAAGAGCGCCTGGGAGATATTGTTCATCACAATTCAGATACGCAAGAATCTCACCGGTCGCCTTGCGCAGGCCGCGGTTGATCGCGTCGTACATCCCTTCATCTTTCTCGACATAGGCTTTTACTCGCGGATCGGAGAGAAGCCAATCCAGCGTTCCGTCATCCGAGCCCGCATCCTGAACGAGATGTTCGACCTCGACTCCTTCTTGGTCGGCCACGGAAGCAATGCAAAGTTTCAGCCATTCCGAATTCCGGTAGCTCGGGGTAATGACAGAGAAACGCATACGTTGCCGATCTAACAGAAGTGGATCAGATTCAAAGCGCGCTAGACCAATGATTCAAGAACACCGCTGAATCGTTCCGGGAAGCGGTCCGCTTTATATTTGTTCTCGAAGATAAGTCGATTTCTTTGGCCCCACTGGGTCCAGTTCTCTCGCTGCGCAAATGCTTTTCGCAATGCATCTGTCAAAGACGTTGCAAGATTTGAGCCCGGTGAAAAGCAGATACCTCCAAACGACTGGCCGAGAATTTCTCGATTACCGCGCCAATCGCACGCCACCACCGGCAGACCCCACATTATTGCTTCCACCGTGACCAGCCCGAAAGATTCCGGCGCGAGCGAAGGGAAAACAAAAAGGCTCGCTTGGGCGAAGGAATTCCATTTCTCATTTCCGGGCAACAGACCGGGTAACCGGACCGATTTCTCAATCCCCAAACTTCGAATGTGCGACTTCATTTCCTCTTCGCTATACGGTGGAAGACATTCGCCGACTAACTCAAGTGTGCATTGTTCGCCTGTCTTTCGGAGAGCTGCGAATGCCTCCAACAAAGCCGATGTTCCTTTTTCTTCGCAGAGATGCCCAACATACAAAAGTCTGGCGAGAGATTCCGTCTTCCCGCGCACGGCATCGGGATCATAAGTGTCCTCAAGTGTATGCGCTACGACCTTGATGTTGTTTATTCCGACGGAAAGCGGATCGCGCTTTCCAAACTCAGTCATTACGATTGCGGCTTCACCTTTCCCATAAAGAAAACGCACGATCTTACGCAGGAGTAACGGGTGATGATGTATCGTTTCCGCAATTCCACCCGCATGAAAATGAAAGATGACTTCCTTGCTGGCCAGCAATATCCACGGAAGCAAGCAAACATCGCGCACGAGCGGCACTAGCTGTGGTCCGCCCACTGGATACAACAAAGCGTCGATCGTCCCGTCTGAGCGAATCTTTAATAATCGCCACAAGACGGCAAAAAGTTCGAACACTTTGTCGAAACCGGCACGCCGCGCGCGTTTGACGTCCCTGGTAAAAAAAAATGGGAGATGGACCACGTCAAAAGAGCTTCGAGCGCGAAGCTCATCCAGAATCCGTGCTATCATGATCGCCTGACCGCCGATGGGGGGCGGAACCTGGCCAGCGATAACGACACGTTTCCTTTCCACTCTCGGCAAATTTAAGGGATAACTCTGTAGAAGATGAAAGTGCTAGTGACCGGCGGATCCGGATTTATCGGGACGAACGTGATCGAGACACTTTCGCGCGAGGGAAATACCATTCTCAATTACTCCCTTCATGCACCACTCGACTCCGCGCAAACACAATATTGGCGCGCTGGTGATATCCTCGATACGGCGGCAGTCGCAGCGATTTTCCGCCAGTTTCAACCTGAACGCGTTCTGCATTTGGCTGCGCGAGCCGAATGCGATGAAACCACGACCGTGGAAACTGGATATCGCGTCAATACCGAAGGAACCCGTAACGTCCTCGACGCAATTCGAGTCACACCATCGGTTGAACGCGCAATCATTACGTCGACGCAATTTGTTTGTGCACCGGGACGCTTGCCCAAGGATGACACAGATTATTTTCCCGAAACTGTTTATGGCCAAAGCAAAGTCATTGCCGAAAAATTAACTCGCGAGGCGAATCTTTCCTGCACTTGGACAATCATCCGACCAACAAATATCTGGGGCCCATGGCACATGCGTTATCGCCGCGAATTTTGGCGAGTATTGCAACGTGGCCTTTACCTGCATCCCGGCTGGCAGCCCGTGATACGTTCTTACGGATATGTAAAAAACGTCGTCTTCCAGATTCAAAACATCTTCACCGCGCCGCGCGCCTCTGTGCATGGCAAAACGATTTACCTCGGCGATCGCCCGATTAATCTTCTCGAATGGGTCAACGGCTTTTCGCGTGCCCTTACTGGGCGGGAAGTATTGATTGTGCCGCGCCCGTTGTTGCGTGCGCTTGCGCTGGCCGGCGACATTCCAACTTATCTCACCGGAAAGCCTTTCCTAATTAGCAGTTCCCGCTTGCACAGCATGACCACGGATTATCACACTCCGATGGAACCAACGTTTGACCTGTTGGGACAAAATCCATGGACTCTGGAAGCAGGAATAAAAGAAACCATCGAATGGCTTCGGACCTCTCGTGATTCTGGCGTTCGCGCGGGCGGGTTCTGAATCTTACTTGTCCCACTCGCATTCGGGGTCTAACACTCAACAGCCATGAGAAATCCGGCTCTCGGTCAGCAACTCAAGGGACTCTCGTTATGCGCCGCTGGTCTGCTAGTGGCGATTCTCTTGGGATTTAACATCGGCTCTGAGAACTATCGACCGCTTCTCCTTGGCGCTGTAATACTCATCGTTGCGTGCGTCGCCCTTTTCTCGGGGCGTTTTTTCTGGGTTCTCACGATCGCTTCGTCCTTTCTGACCGGAACATTTCCGATCTTGGGCGGCGCGTTTACTCCATTTCAAATCTTGATGGTGATAGGTATAGCAAAGTTTCTAATCGGAGACGTCGTGTTGAGACGGACCCGTTTAAAAACCAGTAGTCGTTTCGATGCTCTCATGATCACGGGCTTCATGGGAATTCTTACATGGCATGGAATACACGATCGTTTCGGCATGCGCTTTCTAGGCTCAACTGTTTGGGGCGGGCACAATTACATCAATGTATATGTTGGTTTGGTCGCATTTTTTGTCGTCCAAAGCATTCCCACGAGCCCAAAAATCTGGGCCAAGCTTCCTTATGTCGTCCTAGCGATGACCACATTCGATCTCCTGATTGCCGTCATTACGACAATATTTCCGGGCTCAATCTATGTGATATACCCATTCTATTCGGCCGTTTCGTCGAGCAGCTTTGAAGAAGCAGTCACCGGTAATTCGCTAGATATAACAGGGCGCATCGGAACCTTTGGCAGCTTCGGATTTGTCCTGGTTCTCATCGTCTTAGCCTCGATTCCGCTAACGCAGATTTTCAGTCCGCAGAACTTTTTTCGCCTTGTTGCTGCCGTCGGCGGATCTATCACGGCTCTGTACTCGGGGTTTCGTTCCGCCGTGATTAACGTCCTTTTTGGATTCGTGGTCGCCGGTATTCGCGATCTCAAATTCGCGGTTGTGCTCCTCTTGCCGATCTTCGCGGCAATCCTATTTGTACTGTCCGCTGTCAATTCGGAGTTCTTTCCTCTGCCGAAGCAGATTCAACGCAGCATAGCATTTTTCCCAGGAAAATGGGACGCCGATATGGCGCGCGACGCGGCTGGCTCGAATGAGTTTCGGCGCAAGACGTGGGAGTATTGGGCAAGAGATTACTTCCCTAAGCAGCCTTGGTTTGGACGAGGATTTGGTTTCAAAAGCGAGTGGGCAACACGATCAACATCGATCTACAGTGGCGCGGTCGATTACCACCAGATGGTGGAAACAGGCAGCATTCATAATGGTTTGTTCGCGGCCATTGATACTTTCGGCCTCGTAGGCACCGTATTTTTCACTATTTGGACCTTTCGCCTCTTCGCGCGAACATTCCGGATTCCCCCTCGCCGAAATCATCCGGCTAATGCGGCTTTGCGGTTTCTCTCGCTCTATCTGGCGGTGTGGATCATTTCCTACTGGTTCGGTGCCTTTACCGTAGGCTCTTTTCTGCCCCAAGAGTTTGCCATCGCGGCGGTCTTAATCCGTTTGCGAGAGGCGATGGCTGGGGAAACGGATGTGAATCCGTCCGGCCTAAAGCCGCCGCAGGTGGTTGCTGGTAAGGAACTGGCGACTGCATAAGTTCCGGTTTCGCATTTCGGCCCTACCCCGCGTCCCACCTTTGAGAAAGGGACCGCACGCGCAGTGTCTTCATCAAAGATCATCAGCTTTCAGGACCTTTGGCGAAGCTCCGGGTCAGCTTCATTGATTGGGCCGCTAATGCTCCTTACGGGGTTAAGTGTTTGTATCGCTATAATACGCCGGCGGGATGGGCCGGAATGTTGCGTGCAACGAATTTGACGCCAGTTGCAGTCGAACACCCGATTAAATTGTACCCGACGGGCGTTAATTTTCTATTCGGTCGGCGCCTGCAATATTTTGCAATCTGCCGACTACCGTTCGCTGCTGATGCAAAGGAAAAACCTCAGAGTGTTGCAATGTAAAGAAGGGCCACCGCAAGGATTCCGGCGATGTAGCTGGTGCGATCGGTGAGGGCAAAGAGCACGGGGTCCTGAGGTACTTCACCGCGATGTGCTTTAAACCAGAGGCGCGTGATCCAATAAAGAAACAGGGGACAAAGCAATAGTAGTATTTCAGGATGACGGTACAAGAGGCGGACTTCCGGACTCATGACATACAGAATGAGAACGAGAACGGAGATTAATCCGCTGGCGCTGCCTAACGTTGAGACAACCGCAAGATCAGATCGCTCGTAGCCGCGGCCGCCAACCGATTGCCCCTGCTCGGGCGACAGAGTGCGCAGTTCCGAATACCTCTTCACTGTCGCCAGACAGAAAAAGCAGAACACCGAAAACGCCAAAAGCCATTCGGAGCAGTAAATGCCGGTGGCCGCGCCACCGGCAAGCAAACGCAATGAGTAAAAGCAAGCCAGCACGACGACGTCGAGCATAACGACGCGCTTGATCCAAACGGAATAGGCGACGTTGGCAATGCCATAGATTGCGAGAAAAGCGAGAAAGAGACTTCCGCAGAAAACGCCCAGGCCTGCGCCGATCAGGAGAAGGACAATGGCCCAAGACAATGCCGCAAAGATCGACAGTTCGCCTGAAGCCAAAGCCCGCAAACGTTTAGTTATGTGGCGGCGATCAGCTTCAAGATCGAGAAGATCATTGATCAGATAAACGCCGGAGCAAAAAAAACTGAAGCTGAAGAAAGCGACCACACCGCCGAGGAGAACGGAGGGTTCAAAGAAACGGTGAGAGGTTGCGATCGGCACAAAGACAAGAAGATTTTTGCTCCATTGATGAATCCGAAACGCATGGATGAGAGATGCGAAACGGCCGCGCGACCGCGAGAAAGTTTTTTCCACAGGCACTATCGCTTTTACCGCATTGGCGAACCGCTGGCTATCCGTTATCACCAACGCGCGTCTCGCGGATCGCCAGACGGCCAAGTCGCTGCAGGAATCGCCGACATAATCGAAGCCTGCTTTCCCGAAGCGTTGCTCGAGCGCCCGCACTTTAGCGGCTCCTTTGACATTCTGGCTTCCGTCGCTGCCGATTACTTCATCAAAGAGTTGCAAATGCATCTCTACCGCCTCCGCCAGTGATTTATCTGCGGCGGAAATCAACACCAGCCGACGTCCGCGATTTCTCTCGGCACGAAGAAACGCGACCAACTCCTCCCGATAAGGCAGATGATGAACTTCAGGTTTCGTTCGCTGCGCCAGCTCGCGCTTGAAGAAGGCACGGCCTTTCATTAACCAAAAAGGAAGAGCCAACATCAATATGGGCGCGCGTTTCAAAAGAAGGACAAGCGTTTCAAACAGGAGGTCTGTCTTCAGCAATGTGTGATCCAAATCCACACAAAGTGGAGGCGACGCCGCAGCTTCCAATTGAGCAGCCGTATTGAGAGATGATTGACTTGTCAGCACATCAGTTCTGCGGCACAAGCAGCCAGCGAGTATAGAAAGGGTTCGATGCGGGAACAAACCAAATACCAGATCGCCGTTGCCTTGGCTGGGATCATTGGCTTTGCCGGGGTGACACACCAAAGCTTTTGGATCGACGAAGGTGCGGCCGCGCTAAAGGCAATGACGCCGACGCTTCTGGATTGGTGGCGCGCATTACGAACAGAAGCGAACTCAAACCTTCAGCTCGTCTTTCAATTATTCTACGAGTGGGCATGGGAAAAAATCTTCGGCCATTCGGAGTTTGCTCTTCGCTGCTCGAATATTCCATGGTTCGCCCTCGGCATGACCGCGATGATGTCGATCTTTCCGAGACGGTCGAGCCTGCAATTCGCCGTGCTTGTCCTTGCCCTAACGAACGCCTTTCTCTGGTACTATCTCAGTGAAGCCAGGCCCTACATTGTCCTGTTTGCTTTTTCGGCATTGACCGCCACCTGCCTCATTCGACTGCACAATGATCCGGAAGAATCGATGGAATCGTTTTTGTGGTTTCGGTTTTTCTGTTTGGGAATCGTCGGCCTCTGTGCCACAAGCTTGATCGCGGTGCCGTGGGCGATGGCCGCGATCGCAGCGACGACAATGTGGATCGGCCTAACGAAAACACGTCACACGTTATTGCGATTCTGCTACACCACGGCCGCTACGGTGCTGGTGTTAGCGATCCTGGGCGCATATTTTCTTTGGACTGCACGGATTGGCGCCCGAGCTTCCGATGTCGCTCGAACAGACTTAAAAAGCACACTTTTTAGTTTCTACGAGCTGTTTGGTCTCGCTGGGCTGGGTCCCGGCAGATTGGATATTCGCGAGCACGGTTTCAAGTCGTTTGCTCCATTCTTGTTTCCGTTGGCAATCGGCCTTGGGTCAATATCAGTAATCTCCAGCGCGGCCGTTCTCAATCTCCGTAAAAAAATTCAACCGCGGGCGACGCTGTTTTTCCTAATCGCGGTGGCCGCGCCGCTGTGTGCCACCTTTGTAGCCGCCCATGCCGCTCACATGCGGTTGCTGGCTCGGCATCTCACTCCTGTGCTGCCATTTCTTCTCGCCTTTCTCGCGACCGGACTAGCACGATTGCTCGCCTCTCGAACTAGGTCGATTCGACTGGTGGCGTGGGCGTCGACAATTATTCTCTTCGCTTCCAGCTTGGAAATTCGACTCGCCGACCGACATCGGCGCGATGACTATCGAAGCGCTGCTTCCGTGGCACTTCGAGCCATTGCCGATGGAAAAGCGATCTGGTGGGCCGCCGATGTCAGCACGGCGGCGTATTATAACGTGCCGCTGAATTCTCCCAACCTAACGCTCAGTCAAAACTTGGACGACCACTCATTCGAGGCTCCCCCAGACATTATTTGCTTATCGAAGCCAGATATTTACGACCCCGCTGGGAAAATCGACATGTACATTCGCGAGAACCATTTTACAATGAAACGGAAGTTACCGGCGTTTCAGATTTTCGAGCGACCGCCTGCTCATCGTTAGGCGCGGTGATCTGCGGAAACAAACGCTGGATGAAGTCCTGAATAATTTCATCCGTTTGTTGTTCCGATCGACCGAAGGCGACAAGACCCTGGGTGACCGGCGACGCGACGGTGATGTAAGCCCAGCGCTGGTTGTATCCCTTGAGCACACGATCCTGGATGTCCATAAATGTCCGCTCCAGATGCGATGCGGTCAGATGATGATACCCGACGAACCAATAATAATTAAGATGATAAACAGGAACGACCTTGCCGTCGCGTGTCGGTACTTGCTGCACGTTGTGCAATCGCGTCGTTTGTAATTTTCCGCCGTTCGGCAACTCGATTCCGACTTTGCGCGAATCGGCGATCGTTAGGCCTTGCGCCGGCAAACACCGTTCCGGCCGATGAATGCTGTTGTCGAGATCGTGACCCGACAAGACGATGGAAACGAAAATAGAGTTGCCCAATCCATCGGTATAAAGCTTGCGCGCAAATTCGGTGTCGCCGGCCAAAACCTGGCGCTCACGTTCGGTGATCGCCTGATCGCTCCCGTACCATTTCCCGACGTAATCCGGAAGAGCGAGTTTGATCCCGACTGGTTCACTCTTGCTCGCAGTCGGCAGAAAAAAAACTGCGCCCATGCCGACGACGAGCGTGAGCAACAGGACGCTCAGTCGATTAGTAGTCATAAACGATCGCCTCTTTTTCCTTCAAGCGTTTGCTCGCACGCCAACCTTTGAAGTCGATGTTCAGAAGTTTGGCGAAGCCGACCATGCTCAATAACGCGATCGGAAACGACAACAGATAGGTCGACCAATCGTGATAAATGCCGCCGGCGAATTTTGAAAAACCGAAGCGAGCCAGCACGATGATGGTAAAGATTCGCCCGGCGTTTCCGATGATGGCGAACAAGATCGAGAAGCACAGGATCGTGACTTTCTTCCACAGTTTGCGTTCGCAAATGTGAACGTAGATCCCCGTGATCATGATCATGGCGATGAGCGAGCGGATGCCGCTGCACCCTTCGGCAATGTCGAAGCCCCAATCGCCCGACACCGGATGGATCGAAGTGCCGACCGCGTAGATGGCGATTCCAAAAAGATGACTCAGCGCGCGGACGATGCCGATAATCAGAAACTGAAGTTTGAACGTCATCTGCTCGATCGCGCCCAGCGGGATCATGAAAAAAAGCAGCGCGATCGGGAAAAGGAGAATGCGCGCGACTCGGCTGCCCCAGAGGAACAACACGCTCCCGAAGATCAAAAATGGAAATCCGAAAAGCGAAACGCGCGGTTGCATCGCGCGCGCGCCGACGATGTAAAACGCGACGCCGACCAAAACAAAAAGCAGTCCGAGATTATTTCCATTCTTCGGTGCGGCCGCGATTTCCTTGCGATGATACCAAAGCAACCACAGCACGATCGGCGGAATTAGTTTGCTGTGTTCCTGATTGTACTGCGGCAGAAAGCGGATCCATGCCCAGGTCCAGATCGGTTGGGCCTGGCTGGCGAAGAGCCGCAAGAATCCGAAAAAATAAATCACGGTCGCGACAACTGCCACCAGCAAGATCGCGGGAAGCGGATTTCGTCGGACCCACGCAAATAAATCTCGGCTTGCGGTGCCGAGCTGTGCCACCTGTTCCGTCACAACAACGATTGTAAGATCGACAAGAAGATTGCGCAATGAATGCGCGGAGTCGTCAGGATGCGGCCGCGAGAGTTTTCGAAGTTATATCGTCGTAAATCCACCGATAGGTCCGCTCCAGTCCATCGCGTAAACGTGTGGAAGGTTCCCAGCCAAATATTTTTTGGATCAGGGTGTTGTCGCTGTTACGACCGGCGACCCCTTTCGGCGCTTTCAAATTATAACGCCGCTTCAACTTCACATCCGCGATCTCTTTCCACAAAACCCATCCCGCCCATGTCGGCGGCGAGATTGGTCGGCGTCGCGCACCGCAATTTCACACGCGTCTTTTTCGCGCAGGTCGAGTTGTTGATTGTCGATCTTGTCGAAAACCTGGAACCATTCGTCGATCGGTTTCACATCGACCGAGCGCACATCGGCGCCTTGACGAATCAGATCGGCGACCAGATGCCCGCCGATAAATCCGCCGCCGCCGCAAACAACAATTTTAGCCATGAGATATTTGAGGGCGCGTAATTCCCCTCGGCAAAAATTCTAGTCCAAGGAGTAATTTCGCACACCTGTTAATTGCGCGACGGCGCGGATAACGAAGAGCGGATTGTTGATCAAGTATCGTCGCCAGAGGCGGCGCGGTTCCTGGCAAAGCCGAAAAATCCATTCCAGGCCGAGCCGCATCATCCATCGAGGCGCCTGCCGGACGCGGCCGGTAAAAAAATCGAAAGCCGCTCCGACGCCGATGAAGATTTTCGCTCCCGATAAGATCGACATGTACTCGGCCATAAATAATTCCTGCTTCGGCATGCCGATTCCGACCCAGAAAAAATCCGGCTTCGTCTCTTCCACCTGTCTGCGCAATTGATCTTTTTCCGTTTCGGAGAGCGCTCGGAATGGCGGTGAAAATGTTCCCGCGATTTTCAAACCGGGAAATCGCGCCTGCAAAGCGTGAGCAAATTCCTCCGCCACTCCTTCATTCCCACCGTAGAAGAAATGACTGAAACCATGAGCTCGCGAATGCTCACACAGATTCAAAACAAGATCTGGTCCGTAAACGCGACGAATCGACCGTTTGCCTAACAAGCGTCCCACCCAAACGAGCGGCATCCCGTCGGGCGTGGCGAGAAGAGCGCCGTTCAGAACTCGCTTCAGCGCGGGATTGCGTTGTGCCTCGCTCACGCTGTGAACATTCGTGACCGTGACGTAGCCACGACGCCCTTGCCGCACGGCATCAAAAAGAAATTCGCGCGCGCGATCTTGATCGAGCACGCTGATCCCGACGCCTAAGATATTGATCTTCTCGATCTCCATTAAACCTTTCGGCCGAATTTTTTCTCCAGCTCGGCGTTTGAAATTTGAATCATGGTCGGCCGTCCGTGTGGACAGCAGTACGGCAAATCGCACTGCAACAAATCTTGAATCAGCTTTTCGATTTCGAGATAGCGCAACGGATCGTTCGCTTTCACGGCGTGTCGGCAAACCGTCTTCGCGATCATGTCTTCGCCGAGACGAAGCGGCGAGCTGCTGTTGCTCGTGCTTTTGAGTTCGTCGATGACGGCGTGCAGAAATTCCACGCCATCGGTCGCCTGCACGAACGTCGGCAGACTGTCGATCTTGTAGGTGTTCGGCCCGAATTCTTCGATGCCGATTCCCATTTTTTGCAAGATCGACATGTTGCGCGTGATCCATTCGGCGTCGCGCGGCGGGAGGTCGAATGTTTGCGGGAGTAACAATTTTTGCGACGGCACCCCCTGCTCTTCCATGCGGCGGCGAAGTTCTTCGAAGAGGATGCGCTCATGCGCCGCGTGTTGGTCGACAAGGACAAGGCCGTCGGCGTTTTCCATCAGGACGTAGAGTTTGTTCAGGACGCCGATGATTTGGAATTGTTGGTCGCGACGAGGAGGAGCTTGTGTGTCACTCGAGATTTTGGGAGGTCCCTCGTCGTCTGCGCGACTCGGGATGACACGCGGCTCGAGCGTTGGGGAAATTAATGGCGTTGTAAGATCGACAATCGGTTGTGCGGGAATCGCGACCGGCGCGCGAAATTTCTCCTGCCAATCTTCCCGGCCGCTTTCGAGCGTTTGCTGGATCGCCCTAACGACTGCCTCGCGGACGCCGGCCGGATCGCGAAAACGCACTTCGCGCTTTGCCGGATGCACGTTCACATCGACGGCCGACGGTTCGATGTCGATGAAAAGAAACGTGATCGGGTATTGGCCTTTCATCAGCGCGGTGTGATAGCCTTCGCGCAAAGCTGCCCCGAGAACGGCGTTGTCGACCGCGCGACCGTTCACGAAAAGCAATTGTTGATCGCGCGTCTGCCGGCTGAGGCCCGCGCCGCCGATGAAACCGCTCACGCAAATTGACGATGCCTGCCGCGCCGGAGCATCGTGAAGGCGGGTCGATCTTACCTCGAGCAAACGCTCGACCAGTTCGTTTCCGTAGAGATCGCGGAGACGATCGAGCAAATTCGCGGTTGCAGGAAGTTGGAAAACGATGCGGTCGTCGCGCACAAACGTGAACGCGATCTCCGGATGACCGATCGCTTGCAGATGAAGCTGGTGCTCGATGTTGCGGCTTTCGGTGTTTTCGGTGCGCAGGAATTTTCGCCGCGCCGGCAGATTGTAAAAAAGTGAGCGCACTTCGATTTGTGTGCCGGGCGCTTCGCCGCCATCACGCACGATGTCGATCTTGCCGCCATTCACCGCGATGTCAGTTCCGGCGACGGCGTCCTGTTCGCGCGTCGTTAGGCGAAAACGTGAGACGCTGGCGATGCTGGGCAAGGCTTCCCCGCGAAAACCGAGCGTTGCGATCGCTTCCAGGTCTGCGGCCGAACGGATTTTGCTGGTGGCATGGCGTTCGAGCGAGAGCAACGCATCGTCGCGATCCATGCCGCAGCCGTCGTCGATGACGCGAACAAATGAAATTCCGCCGCGGCGAATCAAGATGTCGATCTTGCGCGCGCCGGCGTCGATGCTGTTTTCGACCAGCTCTTTCACCACGGAAGCGGGCCGCTCCACCACTTCGCCGGCCGCGACCTGACTGGCGACCGTTTCGGAGAGCAATCGAATGCGGCTCATTTTAAATCAGAGGACAGAGATCAGAAGACAGAGGTCAGATTAGCACTTCGCGCAACTACTGTAGAGAGCGCCTGCCTCGGTTGACTTGAATGGACGCCGTCCTACCTTTTCCGCACTCATGATCACGGTGACGGACAACGCGGTCCGACAATTGAAAAGTTTGCTGGCAGAGAAGCCGGACAGCGCCGGCAAAGGGCTGCGCGTGCGGATCGACAAGGGCGGTTGCTCGGGTTTGCAGTACGAGATGCTGCTCGACGCAAAACGGGACGGCGATGCCGCGATCGAGCGTGACGGGGTCGAATTTTTTATCGACACGGAGAGTGCGTCTCTGCTGCAGGGATCGACTCTGGATTTTCGCGACGGCCTAACGGGTGTCGGATTTCACGTCGTTAATCCGAACGCGGCGCGGACGTGCGGCTGCGGTTCCTCTTTCGAAGTCGCGCGCCCCGCGTGAAATCGAAAAATCTTCCGGTTCTCCCCTGACATGGATTACGGCGTTTACCGTTACGACGAGCCGTATAATCGCCCGCGGCGTCGCATCAATTATTTCGCCTGGACGGTGGCGATCCTTCTTTTGACCGGGTTCGCACTGGCGGCATGGATTTTGAGTTTCTACATTTTCGGTCAACCGGAGCGGCCGGAGAGTTATCGCATCCTGCAAAAGCTGCACAAGGTCGAGCAGCCGAAGCGATTTGAGTTAACAGCTGCGCCGAAGGGTGAATTCCTCGACGCGAAACAACTTTCCGAACGCTATGCGGCCATGGGCGCGGCCGAATTGGCGCGGACGAACGCGGAGCTGGCGCGGAATTACATTCGCAATTTTCAAGGCGTGCGCGGGCTCGTTCCCTACGTTGTCGGAAGATTTGTGGTGATGGAAGCGCGCGATCTCGGCCCTAACGACATCTTCACTTCGGGGATGGTTGCCCTAACGAACGCGGTCGATCACGGTGAGCTTTTGATGGAACACCTTTACCCCGCGGACGCGCCGGCGGTGCCGTTGATGCGACAGACGCTCAACCCCGGACTGGAAATTAAATTCGAACGCACGCACGATCTTTCGGCGGTGATTCACGCAGAACGACTGAACGATGGCCGCGTCATGCTCACGGTGATTCCGCTGCTTTACGGCACTTATACGATCACGCGCGGCACCGGAACTTTTACGCTGGAGCCGCCGCTCACTTTGAATCTCGAAGCCGGCTGGCCGGTGTTCAAAGAGCAAACGCGGTTGAAAGCGGAGTTGCATTACGCTGAAAACAGGCGCGAATCCGCCGGACCCGCGGGACTTCCCCCCGTTACGGGATTGGCGCCGACAGGTTCTCCGCCGCCCGCGCAAAACGAATTAGTTCATGTCGAACAGGCGAAGCCAGTCGATCAACCGGTTGTCGCGACGACGTCGAAAAAATCGAAAACTGCTGCCAAAGCGACGCCAACACCGAAAGGAAAGGTCGCGAAGATCGACAAGGTGACCGCAACCCCCGCGCCATCGGTCGCGCCGGCAATTGCGCCCGCCATCGCCCAACAACCGGCTTTACCTCCGCCGGGCCCAGCGGCCACGCCGTCTTCTGTCGCCGTCGCGACTCCGCCGCCCGCTGCAGCGACCAAATCGCCCGTGAGCGTCGCGGCCGCGACACCGGTCCAGGTTGCTTCCGCTGCGCCTGCTCCGGAAACACAACCAACAACACCACTCAAAGCACTGCCGGCCGATTCCGCCGGAGCTCTTGCTTCGACGGCAGGCGGCGGTTCGTGGAAAACTTTTCCAGCGGGCAAAATGCCGCTCGGCCGTTTGATTGCGCCAGCGGATCTAAAAGAATTGGCAGATCACGGACTGGCCGGCGAACGCATTTACTTGAAGGGACAATTCGTTGTGAATTTTTCCGACGCGAATCGCGCCGTGCTTCGTCCCCGGACGCGATTGGCCAGTGCGATGCTGCACCTCGGTGGCGGTAACTCCACGCGCATCATTGTAGAATTTCCCGCCGGCTACGTCCCGCCAGCGCAAGGTTCAGTCGTTAGTCGAGACGAAGCGCGTCCGCTCGAGATCACCGAAGTGCGCAAACAAGAAGACGGTCAGGTCAACGTTTTCGCCCGCGAGATCATGCAGTAGTCGCTCGCAAGATCGACATCTGCATTCGCGGCCTAACCACTGCCCTTCGTTTCGAGAATCACTTTCCCGTCGCGCACTTCGAACGACTTAAGGTCGTCGTCTTCCACCCACTTCGCTAAAAATCCGCGCAGCGACCACGGATAGCGCCAGGTCAACGCCGCATCGTCCACCACGTGCCCGTTTAGAACCACATGCGTGATCCTGGCTTCAGTCGGCTCCTTGTTAGGCGCGGATTGCACCGAACATTCGCCATTCACGTAATGGCCGCGCAGCCAGCGCACATCATCGAGCGGAAAGCTCAACTGCAAACGCACCGTGTCATTGTCGATCGAAACATGAGCTTTGCTCCGCAGTTTCGGCTCGGACGCGATCAACGCATTCAATTCATCCGCCGTCATCTCGATACGCGCCTGAGCGTGGGCGCGGGCGGAGCGTTCGAAAAGTTTCCAGTTCGCCAAGGCCAGTTGCTGCTCCTGCTCGGTGGAAGTGTTCGGCGGCAATTGCACGTTCTCTTTCGCGAAGAACGTCCCCCGCAAATGACGCACCGCGTAAATCGTCCCGCCCGTGAACGCGAGCGCGAGCAAAACAACGAACGCAACCAGAATGAGGCAACCTTTACCCAGGCAGCCCATGCCGGCTTGTCGCCGCGGCGGCGGTTCGATCCAACTCGGCGAAGTCATGGCTGTTTCTGCATGTCGATCTTACCCTGCGCCTCCATCAATTTTTCGTAAAGCCCGCGCAATCCATCCGATAACGTACGCGCTTTACCGAGCATCGGCATAAAATTCGTGTCACCATTCCAGCGCGGCACGATGTGGATGTGCAAATGATCGGCCACACCTGCGCCCGCACATTCGCCCAGATTGACGCCGACATTAAATCCCTGCGCCTTTGCCGCGGCGCGCAGCAACCCTTGCGCATGCGTGACTAAATTCCAAAGATCGACAACTTCATTTTCGCCTAACGACGCCATCTCCGCTGTTTTCTTGTACGGCACTGCCATCAAATGCCCGACCGTATACGGATAACGATTCATCATCAAAAACGCCGTCTTGCGCCGCGTCACCACCAAATGCGCGGCGTCATCGTTCGCCGTCGCCGCTTCGCTCAGGAAATTCGAATTGCGCGGTTCCTTTTCGAAATACTCTACCCGCCACGGCGCCCACAAAGTCTCGATGTCGATCTTGGGAAATTCCTGCGCCATCTCCCCGCTTCTGTAGCGGCGGTCTGCGACCGTCGCAATATTTTCTTGGCCGTGGGTTCCGCGCGACGCGATCAGAACGTCGTCGTGACCCGGTAAAATCGTTGAATGGATGGAGGAGCGGGATCGGTAACGGTCACATCGGTGTTCGACGGTTGTGCGCTGACGTTCGTTAGGGTAGACCACGTCCCGCCCGTAAGCGAGTCTCGATACTCCGCCGTGTAAGGTTGTCCGGCGAGAGCGGCAAAGCTAAATTGAATTGTTCCGTTAACCTTTTGAATCGCCTTAATCGTCGGCGTGACCGGGATAACATATTGTACGCTCAGAACGGGCCTGCTCGTCGCCGTAGAATTCTCGCGCGAACCAAAATAGCGCAGGCTTTTCGGTGTTGCCTCAGATTCGCTCGTCAAAATCCACCCGAAATTGGTCGACGGATTGCTGAGCCACTGTTTGGCGTCGGCAACCATGTTAGCAGTGGAATTAAAATTGTAACTAGCCAGGCCTTGGACGAACTGAGACGCACTGATCGTGCTCGAAAAATCGGTGGGCGCGGATGCACCCGGTGCGCTCCACGAAGTCGATGGATGAAAACGGCGATTCCATGTCGCTTCGCCGGTGACAGCGGGCCGTCCTCCTTCGCCGCTCCCGGTGCCAGTGCCCTCGCCCCAATCGACCAGCACGCGGTGAAGATCGAATGTGGAATCTGCCGGCGCCGTGCCGGGCTCCTTCACTACTGTAAGCGTGAGCGTGACCGACTGAATGGAGGCGTTAGAAGGAAGCGAGCCGGCAACATTGAATCGGAGGAGACAATGAGATCGCTCCAGCTTACTGTTCGCGCCGGCGCCGAGAATCGGATTGCCACCCGTGTTGTCATCGGGCGACGATTCAAAAAGCGTGGTGTCGCCGCTGGGCCCGAGATTGACAGAATTTGCGAAGGTGCTGGACGCGACAATGCTCGCGATAAATAAAAGCGCGGACAGGATTGAGGTTCGGAACATAGCGATTCGATATCTGAAAAATGACTGCAGTCTACTCTTGCACTTGTCATCCTATTTACGGACATTCGTCGATCCATGACAAGTTATCGACGATTTTTTTTGATCGGGTTGGTCTTTTTCGCGACTACAGTTCTCGGCTGGGCGACTTCGGTCAGCATGAATCCCATCGCCGACGCGTTTGTTACCACCGGCGCGAGCAACAATCTTAGGGACAATAATTACGGCGCCACCGGAATTCTTGGGACCGCAGCATCAGGTAAGCCGCAGGGCGAATTTCAAAGCGTGCTGAAATTCGATTTGGCGGCGGCGCGCACTACTTTCGATTCGCAGTTCGGAGCCGGTCAGTGGACCATCCAATCGCTCACGCTTCAACTCACCGCCGCTCCGTCTAACAATGCCATTCTCAATACGCCGAGCGCGGGACAGTTCAATATTTCGTGGATGCAAAACGACTCATGGGTCGAAGGTACCGGCACCCCAAGTGCCCCCACCACGGACGGAATTACTTTTAACACCTTGCAAAGCACGTTCATCGGACCCGGGGATGAAGCTGTCGGCACCTTTTCATTCGACGGCTCCACCAGCGGTGCGAAGACTTACTCTCTCACGCTGACATCGGGTTTGACGGCGGATGCGCTGGCCGGAAACGTGATAAGCTTTCGCACTTCGGCCGCTGATAGCATGTCAGCTATCTGTTCAACTCCAGAAATTTCAGCACCGCCGCGAGTCGACCGGTGCTTACCATCACGGCAGTGCCTGAACCAGGTTCGTGCGCGATGGCGTTGATAGGTCTGGCGCTTTTGGTTCGGCGGCGGCGGCACCGTTGACGACTTCTTACTGAAAAGTAATCGATTTGTTAGGCGTTGGCACCGGTTGCCGTTTGCAAATTTGTGTTGACGGCTGGCCCTGCTCCCATTAAGACACCGAACTTATGAAGAAATTCACCTTAACCTTTGCAATGTTGTGCGCCGCGTGCGCGATCACCTTTGCCGGACCAGAACGGATGCAGTCCTCTGGTAAAGAAGTCGTGCAAACTCCCGTGGCCGAAACCTCCTGCTTTGCCGGCTGGTATTTCGGTATTCACGGCGGCGCGTTGATTTCAAACTTCAACAATGAAGTCGTGGCCGACGAGGACTCGCTCGGTCCCGACGAAGGCGGCCCGACCCCTGCCGTTGACCGTTCAAGTGGAAATGACGGAGCGAGCGCAGAGGGCGGCTTGCATGCCGGCTACAATTGGCAACGTGGACAGTGGGTTTTTGGTTTCGAGGCTGATCTCTCCGCCGGCGCCTTGGATCAACACAACTCGGCGACCGCCGTTTTTGACAACAGGGGCGCCAGCGGTGGCAACGACCCGGACATTTACTATTCGACCAAGGTCAGCGCGAATTCGCGGGTCGACTGGTACAGCACCGAGCGGCTTCGTTTGGGACACACTTTCGGTGACCGCGTATTTCTTTATGCCACCGGCGGTCTTGCCTTCGGCGGGACCGAGCTCGAGGAAAGAACTGCGGTTTATTCGTTTAGGTTCGGCGAAGATGAACGAGACGTTCGCGCTGCCTTTAACCAGGACCGTGGAATCAATTTCGGCTGGACCGCGGGCGCGGGTCTCGACTTTTGCCTGAGCCAGCACATCACGCTGAATTTCACCTACCTCTATGTCGATCTTGAAGACTCGAACGCTTCCGCGAACGCCGTCTTCATCGGTGTTCACGACTTTGGTGGCGCACGGGCCTTTAATTCGCGCGGGAACGCATCGAGCGACAATGCCTTCCACGTCGTTCAGGCCGGCTTGAGCTATCACTTCTAAGCGTAGCTAAAAATTCTGATTCAATTGCGGCGGCATTGGTTTCAATGCCGCCGCTTTTTTTGTACGCGAATTACTGCCTAACGATCACGACGTATTTTTGTTTTCCCTCTTTTCCTTCGGGCGACATCAATGCTCCTGGAAGATCTCGGGCAAGTTGCTCGGAATCATTCACCGGCGCGATCACGGCGTCGAGTTTGCCGCCCTTCCATTCGGCGATTGCATTCTCGGCGCGAATGAAATGAAGCTTTTGTAAATAAAGCAGCAATCCCTCATCGCTCGCGTTTACAATTTCGTAGCGCCAGTGATTGACCGTCGCTTCTTTGCGCACCGCGCGCGAAAATCTCACCAGCGAATCGCGATGTTCTCGGTAGGCCGTTGAAACTTTAAACGCGCTGTAACCGCCAGCGAACAAGATCGACAATAACAATGTCGCGGTGCTCCATCGAAAATTTCGTCCGCGCCACTGCGCGCTGACTAACAAACACAGCGGCGGAATCACCGGGAAGATGCGGTCGACACGTTTCGATGGAATGAGCGACATCACGAGCAAGCCGCCGAGGCTCCAGCAGATCAGCCAGAAAGTTTCCGCCGAAATCGATTGTCGATCTTGGCGCGCGCGAAGATCGACAATCGCTATCGCGATCAAAAGCAAACTCCACGGCGCGAATTTGTGGAACAGATGCGGTAGATAAAAATAAATCGGCTGCGGTCGATGCACCGTTTCACCGAAACGCCCGACGAATTCGCGCAACACCACCTGATCGTAAAAATTCGGAACGAAAATGCTGCCGCCGATGACCCACGCCAGAAAGATCGACAACGACGCCAGCCACGGCCACCAACCGCACCACGCGCGATTTCCTTTTCGCTTCCATTGGAAGACGAGAAGTCCCGGCAACAGAAACGCGTAAAC
>JBBROO010000016.1:0-56156 GCA_038229295.1 Chthoniobacterales bacterium
AGAAGCATTTGCGCAAGATCGACAATTCAAGCCGGACCTCGCCGTCATCGGCACGACCAGCGGCGGAATGTCTTTTGGCGAAGATTATTATCGAGCGTTGCATCGACATGGAGGATTGCGGAATGCTCCTGCCTGGATCGCGAACTATCCGCCACAAAAACCGGTCGCCGACGCGATGGAAGCGCTCGGTATCTCCGCGCCCTGCCAGGTCATCGCCAATGCCTGCGCGTCGGGCACCAACGCCATCGGCCACGCTTTTGAATGCGTGCGCTCGGGTCGTTATCAACGCGTGCTGACCGGTGGTTACGATGCAATCTCGGAACTCGTGTTCGTTGGGTTCGATTCACTGCAAGCGTCGACTCCGGAAAAATGTCGCCCGTTTGATCGACAACGAACGGGCATGGTTCTCGGCGAAGGCGCGGCTGTTCTGCTCCTCGAGAATTTCGAGGCCGCGCACGCACGCGGAGCGAATATCCTCGCCGAAATAACGGGCTACGGAATTTCGACGGACAATCATCATTTAACTCAGCCCAATCCTTCGGGCATCGGGCCGCATGCGGCCATGGCCCAGGCGCTGCGTCGCGCCGGCGTCGAACCGGCGAAAATCGATTACATCAATGCGCACGGAACTGCGACGCCGTTCAACGACGCCGCCGAAGGAAAAGCGATCGCGGAGTTATTTGGCAACACCGTTCCGGTGAGCTCGACCAAGTCAATGATGGGACATTCGTTAGGGGCAGCGGGCGCGATCGAAGCCGTTTTCTGCATTCTCGCGCTGCAACATCAAATCCTTCCACCGAATATTAATTTCCGGACGGGCGATGAAGATTTCGATCTTAACATCGTCGCCAACGAAGCACGGCCGGCGAGGATCGACATCGTGCTGTCGAATTCATTTGGTTTTGGCGGCACGAACGCTTCCATCGTGATCGAACGAGCGCGCGAATGAGTTTGTTCATTGCGGGCCTGGGATGGGTCACACCGCTTGGCAGTGGCGTGGACGAAGTGTGGAAGCGCTTGCTCGCCGGCGAAGAAGCGGTGGCGGAGGAGATCGCTGATGAGGTGAGCGAACGAAGTTATGCGGTGTTTCGCGTTCCGGAAACTGCCCTAACTAATTTGCCACGACATCCGCGTCTGCGCCGGGTCAGCAACATTTCTCGATTCGCCGCCGCGGCCGGTTTGGCCGCGCTCGAGAATGCAAGATCGACAATCGGCAAGATCGACATGTCGCGCGTCGCGCTGGTCTTCGCCATTTCCAACGGCGGAGTGATCTACACAAAGCGTTTTTATCACGACATCGTCGCGACTGGAGCGCAAGCGGCGAGCCCATTGCTGTTTCCGGAAACTGTTTTCAACGCTCCGGCGAGTCATCTCGCCGCCATCGTCGGCGTTGCGGGCGCGAGTTACACGCTGGTCGGCGACGGCGCAGTCGGTCTTTCCGCCATCGCGCTGGCGGAGGACTTGTTAGGCAACGACCAAATCGATCACTGTCTCGTCGTGGGAGCGGAGGAAGCAGATTGGTTGTTGTGCGACGCGTATCACAAATGGCGTTTGATGCGGGCGGCTCCGCCGATCGAGCCATTTCGACGGCCGGCGAAAGGAATGATTTTGAGCGAAGGCGCGGGTGCGGTTTTCCTGACGCGCGATGGCCGAATCGAAATCGAGAAGACGATTGTCGGTGCCTATTACAAATCGCGCCGCGATGCGGCGAAGTTGTTAAGGCAAACTGCGCGCGAACTAGCGGCGAGCGACACCCGTTACGCGGTCTCGAGCGCGAATGGAACATTCGTCGATAATTTTGAGGTGGAGGCACTTTCGGAAGCTTTGCCGAATGCGAAGATTTACGCCCCAAAGCCGGCTCTTGGTGAAAGCGTTGGCGCGGGTGCACTCTGGCAAGTGATCGTGGCGGCCCAGACCCTCGCCACGAAACAATCGCCGCCGGTGCTTCATTTCGGCAACGACGCGACAACTGAATTTGTTTCGAAGAGAGCGGTGGTGTTGAGTTGCGGGTTGAATCAGCAGGTGGCTGGCTTGCGATTGTCGATCTAAGGAGCAGCCCCTTTTGCCTTTGCAACGCGAGGTGGCTGCAGTACCTTCGGCGTCCGCGATGCCCAAGCCGTTTTGGTCCATCATCCTCACCTTTTTTTGGGCGATAAGTTTCGCCGGCGCGGCCGTTGATACGCCTAAAAATCAACCCGTTGAAATTACGTCAAGCGGCCAAACGAATTACGAAAACGGATTGGCAACCGCGCGTGATAACGTGGCCATCCACATCGGCGACACCGATATCTACGGCGATTTTGCGCAATACAACGCGCAGAAACACGAGGTGCTCGTGGAAGGGAATGTGCGGATTTACCGCGACGTCAGCATGTACACGGGCCACCGCGCCATTTACAACATCGACACGAAGGAGATTCGCGCGGCCGACATGCAGACGGAGTACTTCCCCTACTTCGTCTCGGCCGAAAAAGTAACGTCGCTATCGGAAAACGCGTTCCTTATTGAGAACGGTAATTTCAGTACGCACGATTCGCAGAATTCAGATTTCCATCTGCGCGCGCGGACGGTGCGCGTTTACGAAAACGATCGCGTTGTTTTTCAAAACGTGACCTTTTACGCGGGCAAGGTGCCGATCTTTTGGTTCCCGTACGTGTATCAATCGCTCAACGATGCGTTCAGCTTTTCGGTTTCGCCCGCCTACCTGAGCTCCTGGGGGCCATCGCTTTTGACGCAGGTCACTTTTCCCATTCGCGAAAATATTAAGGGCCGTTTGCGCCTGGATTATCGAACCCGGCGCGGCGTCGGAATTGGTTTTGATTCCGACATTGAGTACGGCAAAGACAAATCGAGCTGGGCCAATTTGAAGACGTATTATTTGCAGGACCAGAATCCGTTGATCAATCGCACGTCCGTGCACCGTGGCGAAATTTCCACCGGACGCTATCGCGTGACGCTGGAGAACTTTACTAATTTCACCGACGACATCTATGGAATCGTCGACATCACCAAGCTGAGCGATGCCTTCGTGATGCAGGATTTTTATCACAACGATTTCCGGCTCAACCCCGTCCCGGACAATGTTATCGCCCTAACGAAAACCAATCCGTTTTACACGCTGACTGCAATCGGGCGTTTTCAAGCAAACCAATTTTTCGAGCAGACGGAGCGGCTGCCAGAAGTGGTGCTCGATGTGAAACGCCACGGACTTTTCGGCGGCCCGATTTTCTATGAAGGCGAGACCGGGATCGCAGACTTACATCGAAACTTTGCCAGCAAGTCCGATTTCGAAAACTATGAAACTTGGCGTCTGGACTCGTTTCACCAGCTTACTTATCCGAACACTTACTTCGGCTGGTTGTCGATCGTCCCACGCGGAGGATTTCGCGAGACCTACTACACTAAGACGCGCGATCTTGGAAAAACGATGTTTGAGCCGAGCGAAAATCCCCTGGTGCCGGGCTTTCTCTTGCCGGAGCCCACCCTCGAGATGCCATTGCGAAATGGCGGCGATAAATATCGCAGCGTTTTCAATCTTGGAGCGGAAGCATCATTCAAGTTGTCGCGCGAATGGGAAGATGCACAGAGCCGATTTCTAGGTTTGGATGGACTACGCCACGTCGTTCAGCCTTTTACAAACTTCTCGTGGGTGTCGGACAGCGGGCCCGACCCGAAAGAAATTCTGCAATTCGATCGCTACGAACCATCGACCCAACTTCGCCCGATCGATTTCCCGCAGTTCACTTCGATTGATTCGATCGACCATTGGACGGTCTGGCGCTTAGGAGTGCGTAATCGCCTGCAAACGCGCCGCGACGACCTCACCGTGAGTTGGCTTGATCTCGAGACCTACTTCGACGTCAACATCGACAATCCGTACGATCGCACCAACTACTCGAACCTCTATAACAAACTCCGCTTCACCCCGCTGCCGTGGGCATCGCTCGTCATCAATTCACAAATCCCAGCGTTCGACAAAGGTTTCACCGAAGTGAACTCGAACATCATCGTCCAACCATTCGCGAATCTGGAAGTGAGCGTCGGTCATCGCTTTTTGAACACGAACCCGTTCTTTAACAACAGCAGCGTGTTTGTGGTCGGGGGATATTATCGCATCGACGACAACTGGGGCGTGGGCGCGCAGGGACAGTACGAAGCCATCACCGGCGTGCTCGAGCAACAGCGCTATTCCGTCTATCGCGACCTAACGAGTTGGGTCGCCTCGCTCGGCGCCGTCATCCGTGACAACGGCGGCATTCGCGAATACGGCCTCCTGTTCACCTTCACGCTGAAAGCATTTCCGAAATTTGGATTCGATCTGAATTTTGATCCCGGCAGCACGAGCACGAATTCAACGACCACTCCGAGCCAGAGTTTTTCCCAGCCGGTCACGCCCTGAACGGTCTTCCTGCTCACTTGCGATTTCGTCGCGTCGCGTATTGGTTGTCGTCTCGTTCATCATGGACCTATCCATCATCGGTTCCGGCTATGTCGGTTTAGTTACGGGCGCCTGCTTCGCCGACGTCGGACATAACGTCATCTGTGTCGATAACGATCCGCGAAAAATCGAATCGTTGCAGGCCGGCAAAGTTCCGATCTACGAACCGGGCTTAGAAGAAGTCATCCACCGAAATGTCTCCGCGCATCGGTTGCGTTTCACCGGCAGCATCAAAGAAGGCGTCGATAATTCGCAGATTATTTTCATCGCCGTCCCCACCCCGCAACAGCCGAATGGAGATGTCGATCTTAGCTACATCGAGAAAGTCGCGCGCGAGATCGCGGGCGTTCTTTCCGATTACCGAGTCATCGTCGATAAAAGCACCGTGCCGGTGAAAACGGGCGAGAAAGTGGCCGAGTCGATCAAGCGCTACAACAAGCACGGCGCCAAGTTCGATGTCGTGAGCAATCCGGAATTTCTGCGCGAAGGCTGCGCCGTCGGGGACCTGATGAAGCCAGATCGCATCGTCATCGGCGCGCAAAGCGAACGCGCCATCGATTTGATGAAGAAAGTTTATGAGCCGTTCATGGCCCCGATTCTCGTGACCGATATCAACAGCGCCGAGCTGATCAAACACGCTGCCAATTCATTTCTAGCGCTCAAGATTTCATACATCAACGCCGTCTCGGCGATTTGCGAAGCGAGCGGCGCGGACGTGGAGAAAGTCGCCGACGGCATCGGCATGGATCGGCGCATCGGCCGCACTTTCTTGAACGCCGGCATCGGCTACGGCGGTTCCTGTTTCCCGAAAGACATCGCAGCGTTCATTACCATCAGCGAACAACTCGGCGTGCCTTTTGAGTTGCTGAAGGAAGTGCAGCGGATCAACGCCACACAAAAGGAGCGCTTTCTCAAAGCCATTCGCAAGACGCTGTGGGTTCTGCGCGAAAAGAAAATCGCGATCTGGGGTCTCACTTTTAAACCGGACACGGATGATATACGCTCTTCCGTCGCGATTGATCTCGTCGCCGACATGTTACGCGAAGGCGCTCACGTCGCCGTTTACGATCCAAAGGGAATGGACAAGGCGCGCGAAGTGAAAGAGATCGCCGCGGCGCAGTTTGTTTCCTCCGCGCTGGACGCGGTCGACGGCGCAGAAGCGCTCGTGATCGCGACGGAATGGAGCGAGTTCGCCAATGTCGATCTTGCGGTGGTCAAAGAAAAGATGACGACGCCCATTGTTTTCGACGGGCGAAATCTTTTCGATCCGGAGACGATGGCGCAGCTCGGTTTCCATTATCATTCGATCGGTCGGTCGAGCGCGACTCCGCGCTAAAGTTTCGTGTCGGAACTTTCCGCCCGTCGAGCCGCGCTGGCCGCTCTGCAGCAATGGCGAACATCGCGCCATTTCGCCGACGCCATTATGGGCCGATTGCTCGGCGATTCAAAATTGAGTGCGTCCGATCGAGCGTTCGCGTTGGAATTGTTTTACGGGGTTCTGCGCAATCTCACGCTGCTCGATTTTTGGATCGGCTGTTTGCGCCGCGCACATGTCGATGTCGATCTTCGCGACAATCTCCGACTCGGGTTGTATCAACTTTTTATTGCGCAAGTTCCCGAGCACGCGGCCGTCTTCGAATCAGTCGCGCTGGCCCCGGCAAAACGCCGCGGATTTATCAACGGCATTCTGAGATCGGCGGCAAGACAACGCGACGAACTGCAATCGCAGGCGCTGAAGCAGCCGCTCTCGGTTCGCACTTCCCATCCGGAATTTTTAATTACGCGCTGGCAGAAACATTTCGGCGCTGGGGCAACATCGACATTATGCGCCTGGAACAATCGGCCGCCGTCTGTTTTCGCGCGGATCAACCAATTGAAAATCAGTTGCGCGGAATTTGTGCAAAAGTATCCCGACGCGCGTGCGCTGCCGATGGTGGAAAATTTTGTTGAGTTCGCAACCGCGTTTCCCACGGAAGCGTTGCATCGCGGCCATTGTTATATCCAGGACCCGAGCACGCGCATCGCTTGCGAGATGCTCGATCCACAACCCGGAGAAGAAATTCTCGATGCCTGCGCGGCGCCGGGCGGCAAAACGAGTTATGTGGCAGAGCTGATGAAGAATGAGGGAGCGATCGTAGCGTGTGATCGCTCCCCGGAGCGGGCCAACATTCTGCAAGAGAATCTCGAGCGGCTTGAAGTGAAGATTCAGCGCCTTGTACATCACAATTGGGGCAGCGCTGAAATTTCGGCTGGACCATTCGATCGGGTGCTGGTCGATGCGCCTTGCACGAACACCGGAGTGATGCGGCGTCGCGTGGATTTGCGCTGGCGTTTGCGACCTAACGAGTTTGAACGAATGCGAAATCAGCAACTGAACATCGTCCACGCAGTGGTTCCGCTGTTGAAACGCGGCGGTGTTCTTGTTTACAGCACGTGCAGTCTCGAGCCGGAAGAAAATCAAATCCTCGTGCAACGGTTACTCGACGAGATGTCGATCTTGCAACTGGACCAGGAAAGAGATTGTTTGCCCTTCCGCGACGGATTCGATGGCGCGTATGTGGCGCGATTAATTAAATGCGCCTGACGCGAAGCGGGAGTTGCATCCGGCGAAGGCGATGGAATCATAAAATTCTATGAACGACCCACGCTTCGATCAGCTGGCAAAACTTTTGGTAGAATATTCTATCCGTCTGAAGCGTGACGAAACGGTGTTGATCGACGCGTTCGATGTTCCAGATGAAATGACGATCGCGCTGGTGCGCGCGGCGCGAGATGTTCGCGCGGTTCCATTCGTGCAAATTCAGCGCGCGCAAGTCAGTCGCGCGCTCGCACTCGAGGCGACCGCGCCGCAACTCAATCTCATGGCCAAGCATGAATTGGCCCGGATGAAAAAGATGGACGCGTACATTGCGCTCCGCGGAAGCAATAACATCACCGAGCTTTCCGATGTGCCGGTTGAGCAACTGAAATTGCTCGCCAAAAAAATGCGGCCGGTGATCGATCAACGCGTGAAGAAGACGAAGTGGGTCGTATTGCGCTGGCCGACTCCTTCCATGGCGCAACTCGCTGGGATGAGCACGGAGGCGTTCGAAGATTTTTACTTCGATGTTTGCACGCTCGACTATCGCAAGCTCCGGCCGGGCATGAACGCGTTAAAGGCGCTACTGGAAAAAACGGATCGCGTGGAGATCAAAGGTCCGGCGACTGATTTGCGTTTCAGCATCAAAGGAATTTCGGCAGTGATCTGTGGCGGCGATCGCAATATTCCGGACGGCGAAGTTTTTTCCTGTCCGGTGCGCGACTCGGTCCATGGACACATCACGTTCAACGCGCCGAGCATTTATCAGGGGACAAGTTTTGATGGAGTTCGGCTCGAGTTTCGCGATGGCAAAGTGGTCGAGGCGACCAGCAATGAGACGGCGAAGTTGAACAAGATTCTCGATTCCGATCCGGGCGCGCGCTACATCGGCGAATTTTCGCTGGCGTTTAATCCGCGGATTTTGCAGCCGATGCGCGACATTTTGTTCGACGAAAAGATCGCGGGCTCATTTCACTTTACGCCGGGCCAGGCTTACGAAGAAGCGGACAACGGCAACCGCAGCCAGGTCCATTGGGACATGGTCAGCATCCAGCGGCCGGAGTACGGCGGCGGCGAAATCTATTTCGATGGGAAATTGATTCGCCGCGACGGCGTGTTTCTGCCGAAGCAACTGCGATCTCTCAATCGCAATGGCTCGAGTAAAAGCGCGAAGCGTTAGATGTCGATCTAACGCTTGTCGATCTTAGCAGGCCGCGACTTATCGCTTGGTCGGGCCGTGACCGAGAAGATTGATCTGCATCATGCCAACGTCGCCGCTGGCGCCAAGTTGCAGATTAGAAATCTCGAACACGGGTGCGCCGTCGACTGGGCCAGCTCCGGGCAATTGCACGGACACTTGCTTCGAGCTCGCATTGAGAACAATCGAGGCGATCTCGAAGGACGGTGAAAATTCAACTGTCGCGATTTGGAACGAGCCAGTGACGAGCACGGAGGCTTGTTGCGACGGCGTGAGCTGGACGGGGGCGGCTTCGAAATTCGAAACGAGTTGCAATCCCGCGACCGTAAACGAGGGCGAACCGGAAGACGGCGGCCTTTGTTGTTGCGACGGAGTCAGTCGCACGGTGCCGAGTCCACCGCCGGTGGGCTGAATTTTTGAGATCTCGAAATTGACCTGCAAGTTCATCGCCGGTTGCGGCTGCTGTGTAGGAGCAAGCCGCATGGTGACGATCTTCGAGCTGGGGCGCAATTGCAGCGCGCCCATCTTGAAGGTGGGCGTCAGTTGCATCGAGGCGATCTCGAAAGCGAATGTGAGTTGCACCGCTGTGTGCATGGTGCTGGCGGGTTGCGGAGCGCCGCCGCCGGTTGGTGTTCGGATGACTGGAGCGGTGGGCGTTTGGACAGGTTCAGGCATGGTTACAGGTATGGTTGGTTGGACAATTGTTGGCTCGGTTGCAGCAACTTCAAAGGCGGGTGTTTCCACCGACTGACGAAGCGCGCCGAGTCCGGCGATGGCTGCGCCCGCGGCGAAATCCGCTGCTGCTGGCGGCAGTGTAGGCTCCACTTCCGCGTTTGTCATCTCAGTTGTGGAAGATTCAATTTCGGACACGGGCATTTGGTAGGGAATGGGTTGTCCCTGACCGATTGGTTCAAATTCAGTCTCCAAAATCGGATCCGGCATTGTGGGCGGAGCGATTTGCGTTTCGAGAATTTGTTCCGGAACTGAAGGAGCGATGGGCGCTTCAAAAACCGGTTCCGGCATTGGCTCCGGCGCGAGCTCAGCTGTAACCGGAGCGGGCGCTTCCCAGATAGCCGGCGTTTCCATCTCCGGAAGACCGGCCACGGGCTCTTCTACCTCAGGAACGGAGAACGCAGCCAGCGGCTCTGCTGTCGCGGCGGCCTCGATCGGCGCTCCCACTTCTGACGCGAAGGCTTCGGTTGCGGGTTGCTCAACAACTGGTCCGACCGACTCGAAAGTAGGTTCAATCTGTGGTGCAATTTCGGGCTGCACTTCCACTGGCGGTTCTGCGATTCTGCTGACTTCCGGTTCGGGCGCGGGTGCAGTGATTGTCGATCCAGCATTAGGACTTTGCGAAGGTTTGGTGGCTGGTCGAACGCTGCGTCGCAACGATGGTTCAGACGCTTTCAATTGCAGCGAAACCTGACGCGGCCCACCCGTTAGGCGATTTTTCATCACCACGGGCGCCGCGACCGAAGAATCACGGGCGGCATTGCTGATCGCCGGGCCCGTCGCGGGCGCTACGACTCGCCGATAAACGGGAACGCTAAACCCGCGACGCCGTATTTCCGGAGCAATAACCCACGCTAACAAGCCAAGGCCTGCGACCACCAACACTCCGACAATCAGGCTCCGGGCTTCAACCCATCGACTCAAGATTTCGCCAAGCGCCGGACGAGATGTTTCTCGCACACGAGCGGGCGCGAGCACTGTCGCCGGCGTGGCGGAAACGGCCGCGGCAACGGGCGGCGCTGATTTTTCAGCGGGCGCCGAATGTTGAGTAATGGTTTCTTCGCGCGGACGAATCGCCGCCGAAGCCACCGGTGAGTTGGCGGCGACGGGCGTCTCTACCGTTGGCGAAAGAGCTGGCGCTGTGATAGCGGGAATGTCTTCGGGTCGGGCCGGCGTTCCAGCCGCTGTCGATCCGCTGGAAGCAATCCCGCTGGCGGGCGCTGACGCGGCCGAAGCTGGCGCTTCGCCGGCTCGCGATGTCGTCGCTTCCATACCAGCAATCGCCGGAGAACTCGCAGCCGCACTGGCTTTCGCTTCCTTCGCCGGCGCCTTACTTGCCGCCACGGTGGTTCCAGGAATCGGACTTGGTTCAATCGCTGGACTCGACTCCGACTGAGCAGCCATCACCGCCCCGGCCTCAAACACGGGCGCCGGAGAACCAGCGAGCGCGGCACTCTGCATCCATCCTAAATCATAGAACGAATCGGCAAAAATCCCGTTGAGTGATGCCGAATAAATTCTCTTCGCCGACGTGATCCAATCCGTGGCCTTGTTCGGATTATTGTGCTTAAACTCCCATGCCGCTTGCGCGTAATAAAGCGCCGGCGTGTCACCGGTGAACTGAAATTGCTCCATCATCTTTTGCGCGCGACTGTCCTTGCCTTCCAGCAAAAGGGTCATGAAAATCTTGAACTTGATCAGCTGCGCCGCTTGGTTTTTATCCCCGCCGGGAGTTTGGCTGAAGAGCGATTCGAAACGTTCACGCGCCTTGGCGTAATCCTGTTTCTTAAATGGTAGCTGCGCTAAATTGTACTGCGACTGCCGGAATTTTGGATCAGCCTTGAGCGCTTTCTTGAAGGTCGCTTCCGCCTCGTCGAATTCTTTCTGCTCCATCAAAATTTCACCGCGCAAATTAAGTGTCGCCGCCTGGTTCGGTTCCGCCGTCTCCGCTTCCTCGATAAATTTTCGCGCTGTCACAAAATCGCGCTGCGCGAAAGCTTGCTGCGCCTGCTCATAGCGGGAATGCGCAAACGCTTTTGTTTTGGTCGCGCGCTCACCCGCGGTCGTTAACTCCAGCGCCGCCCGCGCCTGCCCGGCCTCCTTCTCCAGCCAGCCCACCTCATACATCGATTCCGCGAAAAGTTTGTTCAACTGCGGGGAAAAATTCTTCTCCGCCGTCGTTATCCAATCCTTTGCTTCCTTGGGGTTCTTTTTCTGAAGTGCGATCGCCGCATTCGCGTAATGAACTGCCGGTGTATCGGGCGACAGCTCGAACTTCGCCAGGATCGAGTCGACCATGTTCTCCTTACCCTCCAGCAAATAGGTCAGGAGAATCTTGTATTGGATCAGCTGCGCCGCTTCGCCCTGAAGTTCGGACACATTGCTCGTCAGCAATTCTTCGAAACGTTTCCGCGCATCCGCCCAGTTTTTTTGCAGGAACGGAATCTCCGCCAGATTAAAACGCGCGTTCCAAAACTTCGGATCGATACGCAACGCTTCGTGCAACGCTCCCTCCGCCTTATCGTAAATTCCTTCGCGCATCAAAATGACACCGCGCAAATTCTGCGACTCCGCCAAGTCCGGCTGCCGCGCGTCGATCGCGTCCAGATTTTTCAGCGCTTCCGAGAAATTGTTAGCGTCAAATTCACGGAACGCCTTGTCGTACATTGCCTCAAGTTCTGCTTTCGACGGGGCGACGTTATTTGCCGCGAAAGAACTGAGCACCAAAACGGTGATCGCTACGAATTTTCGGATCTTCATTCCACGTTCATTACAACCTTCGCGTGCAACTCATGACAAGCCTTAAATTGCCGCCTGATTCGAGAATTTCCAGCCGCTTTTTCCCTGGGCCTGACCACCCCAATTCTCGCAAGATCGACATCGTGATCTACGAGTTCAAATTGGCGACAATGCGAAGCCCTTCCAGCGTCAGATTTGCATGCACCGCGTGAATCTCCGGCAAACGCCGCGCGATTAATTGCGCATAGCCACCCGTCGCCACCACCTTCACCTTGCGTCCGCCGAATTGCTCCGCCTTAATCCGCCCAATGATTTCCCTAACTAATCCGCGATAACCAAAAACCGCGCCCGCTAACATCGCTTCGATTGTCGATCTGCCAACGGCGCGCCGCGGTTCTTTCAACGACAACTTCGGCAACAGCGCCGTCCGTTGAAAAAGAAAATTCGTCATCGCTTCCAGCCCCGGCGCGATCACGCCGCCAATGTAATTTTTCTTTTCCGAAATAATGTCGAACGTCACTGCCGTTCCGAAATCGACCACGATGGCCGGACAACCGTAAAGCGCCGCCACCCCGGCGGCATTGGCGAGACGGTCCGCGCCAATTGTCTTCGGGTTTGGATAATCGATGCCCACTCCCAGTTCCAATCCCGGCTTCAATGATAGAACGCGAAGCTGCTTCGCCGCTTTCTTAATTTCGCCATTCTTCTTGGGCACCACCGAACACACCACCAACATGTCGATCTTACGCGCGCGCAAAATACGAGCGAGATAGGTCGCGTTCATCTCGCGTGTCGGCACGCGCATCGGCCGCGAAATCTTTTTGGACGTCGCGTAAGCCAGCTTCGTGAACGAATTGCTCACGTCGATCAAAAGGTAATGTCCTGCCATGGCTTGCGAGAGTTTAACCAAATGAGTAGCCTCGTCCCGTGCGAAAATTGGTCCATCGCCCCCGGCGTTTGCGCGGTTCGCCCGCGCTGCGCAATCTCGTCCGCGAAACGAATCTGAGCGCGCACGATTTCGTTCTGCCGTTGTTCGTGAGCGCGAAGATCGACAAGGAACGGCCGATCGCGAGCATGCCCGGCGTTTCGCAATTCTCGTTAGGCGAAATTGTCGATCAAGCGAAGCGCGTCCAAGACCTCGGATTGCAAGCAGTGCTGCTGTTCGGCATCCCGGCGAGCAAAGACGAACACGCCAGCGACGCTTATGCGGAAGACGGCGTCGTGCAACAAGCTCTGCGTACTATTAAGAAGGCGTGTCCGGAATTGGTCGTGATGACCGATGTTTGTTTGTGCGAATACATGAGTCACGGCCACTGCGGCGTAACGCGAATCGACGGCGATCACTTTCATGTGCTGAACGATGAGACTGTCGATCTTTTAGTAAAGACGGCGCTCTCGCACGCAAGGGCGGGCGCGGACATGGTGGCGCCGAGCGACATGATGGACGGACGCATCGGCGCCATCCGCGAAGCGCTCGACGCGGGCGGTTTCGATCAAACGGGCATCATGAGTTACGCGGCGAAGTTCGCTTCCGTTTTTTACGGACCATTCCGCGACGTCGCCGAAAGCCCGCCGCAATTTGGCGACCGGCGTTCCTATCAAATGGACACGGCTAATGCTGAGGAAGCGTTGCGCGAAGTCGCACTCGATGTCGAAGAAGGGGCGGACATTTTGCTGGTGAAGCCGGCGCTCCCGTACATCGACATCTTATGGCGCGTGCATGAACGCTTCGGAAAACCGACCGCTGTTTATCACGTCAGCGGTGAATACGCCATGATCAAGGCCGCCGCCGAAAAAGGATTTCTCGACGAACGCGCGGCCGCACTCGAGATCATGACTTCGCTCAAGCGCGCCGGCGCCGATATCATCATCACGTATTGGGCGCGCGAACTCGCGGAATGGATTCGTTAGTCAAAAATGGTCGCGGCGAAACGGCGACTCATCTTCGCCTCAAACGCTCGGCCTTGTTGTGGGCACAAGCGCATCGTTATTCCGCGTGCGCGTTTGAAGTGAGTTTGCCGCGCTGTCGTTACCGCGCTGATGTCGCTGCCTACCGCAAAGATCGACATGGTGTTGGATCGACAGCGATATTTGAGTGCAAACAAGCACGCGAAGATTTGCGGCGCGACAACGGCTCCAGTGAAGCCACCGCGCAACGACTCGCGATAGTTTGTCGTCGTCGCGAAATTCTGGAGAAACATTTGCGTGTGCACTATCCAGCTCTGCGCATTCCCGATTCGCTCTTCGCCGAATTCGATTCGCATAATTTCGGCGCCATCCCGCACCGCGGCTATGCCCGCGTCGTGCGCGAACTGAGTGTGCTGCAGAAGCGGCTCTTCGATTGCACGAAATTTGAAACCTTGATTCGTTACCGCTGCGCCAATTTATTTTTCCTGGTTCTGCCGGCACATTTGTTTCGCGAATCCGAAATTCCTTTCGGCTGGGGCACGCTGGTTGAATCCGACGACGGGCTTTGTCTCGCGCGAAAACCGATCTGGCACGATGCCACCGCGGAAAATCGAATTCATTTCCTGGAACGCATCGCGGCCGCGGGCACTCGCATGTTAAATAAACAACTAGAAATCAATTTCGACGACGTGCAGACGGCACGATGTCGATCTTGCTAGCCGCCCGCCCACCTCTTGCCTTGCGTCATCACGCTAAAATGTAACGCCCGGCTTTCTTTGTTCCGATGCGTTTCACCAGGCCAGCTTTGATCAATGGCCGGAGCAAATCCAGCGCGCCTTGTTTGGAAACGCCGACACCATCCCAGATTTCGCGCGGCGTCAGCGCTTTGTGGTCGCGCAACAAATGAAGCAACTGCTCCTGTTTCGGACGGAGCACGAGTTTCGTTTTGCCCGCGCGCGCACTCAGTTTTGCAATGCGCGTCCAGACCTGTTCCAGCGTCACCAGCAGTCCCTGCGCGCTGTATTCGAGCCAACCGGTCAGGTCCTCATCTTCGTGCCGCACCTTGTCGAGCGCGGCGTAGTAACGCGGTCGGTCTTCCCAGTAATATTCGTCCACCGAAAAAATGTGATGGTTGTCGAAGCCCCGCCGATACAATTCCCAGAGCGTCAACATGCGTCCGGCGCGCCCATTGCCGTCAGCAAACGGATGAATCGTCTCAAAGCGGTGATGCAAAATGGCTGAACTTAACACCGGTGAAACCTTGGAAGATTCCTTGTTCCACCAATCCAGCAGCTCCGACATTAATCCGCGAACGCGTTCGGGTGGCGGAGCCACATAGTTCCCAACGCGGACCCGCATCGACCGATAATCGCCAGCCGTGCCCTGGTCCATCACTTCGCCGGCAATGATTCGGTGCAACTTTGAAATTTCCGCGTGCGTGATCGCACTTCGCTGCGCGTTCTTTTCCACAAAACGCAGCCCGGCGAAGTAATTTGCCACTTCCCGTCGCGCCCGCTGCGCGGTGGCTGGAATTTCGCGCCCTTCCTCGATCGCCCGCACCTGTTCCAGCGTCAGCGGATTGCCCTCGATCGCGGTCGAAGAATGCGCGTTGCGAATCCGTGTGTCCTTCTGCAAAGCTGGGATCCACGGTACCTGCACGGTTGCGGCCAGAATACGTTCCCGTAACGCCGCGACCTGCTCCACGCGTGAGAGCAGGAGTGGCGTGACGGTGTAATCTGGCTTGTAACTCACGCGGGTTAGTCAAGCGTAAGTCAAGTTTTTAGTCAAGCTCCCGCGATTGGTAAAGTTCTTATCGACGTGTTCGCGACACGATGTCGATCTTGCTAGCGTCGGCTTAGGCGCCCGCCGACTATTCTGCCAGCAAAACCTTCCGCTTTAGTTCTCTCGCCCTGTCGCCATCAGAACAACTTTACCATCGCGGTGCACGTGCGCGATGAACGGAGCTGGTTGACGCGCACACATTTTTTTGATTGCCGGCAAAGCTTTGACAAAAATCTCTGCCATTTCCGAACCCAGCAAATTGCTGCTGACCAAAACAAAAGTCCGGACATGGGCGGATAGAAGTTGGGCGATCTCATTTCGACGGTACCGGATTTTGGAGTCCTTAGTCAAAACGACCCACCCTTTTGCACCAGCCTCCGCAAGCCAAACCCGGTCATGCGCATCTTGCGGAAAACGGTCGTCGTGAACGATTACTTCTTCTCCAGCGGCACGAAGCGCCTCGGACACAACGCGGCGCCCGAGACTCCTGTCGATAAAAAGAACTACCGGCTCAAGCCGCGAGTTCGAGCTCGCAGCGGACCGCTTCTTCGACTTGCGCGCGTTCGCAACCATAATCGTCAGCCAGCGCGTCCATCGAATCGCCTGCCTTATACCGTTCAGCGAGAATGCTGGTCGTAATTCCGGTGCCGGTAATCGTCGGCCGACCAAAAGAAATCAAAGGGTCGATCACCACGAACTTCGGCTGATCCAATCCGTCGTGCCGCGTAAATGGATACAAACGAGCAGCAAATCCGGATGCGTCGTGTTCAATCCGGCGAAGACGCGCCTTGATTAGCTCCCGCATCGCCAGTTGCCCGGATTCCGACGCCGAAATAAGACCATCGAAACGCGACACGAAAAGATCGACGCCGTCCGTCTCAAACTTCTGCTCAGCTAGAGGATGCTTTGAAGCGAAACGCTTTCGCACATAGTCCATTGCGGAACGAACTTTGGGCAGTGGAATTCGATGTTCCCTTCGAATCGCGTCGAGCACATGCGCCTCGACAAGATTCACGAATGAGAGCGAGCCGAGTTGAGGATCTGGCAATGAAATAACTGGTCTGAAATATTTTCGACCAGCCTCGGTCGGATAATATCGTCCTCGCACCCAGGAACGAAGAGTCGCTATCGGAATACACAAATAATGGGCGGCCTCAGCGATACCGTACGCGGGCAACTCTCGCGGATCGGCGGAAGGGTTAATCGAAAGTTCGGTGCTCAATTTACGGGTGCGGCCTCCGCGGGCTATGATTGTCTTTGCGCAATAGGAAAGCAAGTAATCCGAATTTCCCCTTTCTCCATTAACAATTAACCGATAACCAAGATCCGAAAGCTCCGCTTTCTCTCGCAAAAAGTTTCAGTTAGGTTCTTCGACTCGCAATGCGAGCTTCTTCCGCCTCAATTGGCCTTCTTAGATGTTCGAACAAGCATTCAAAAACATTGACGACGTTCTGTGGAAGGAAGCCGGCTGCACGACCGAGCTCGACTACATCGAGCAAACGTCGTGGCTGCTTTTCCTAAAATATCTCGACGCGCTCGAGCAGGACAAGGCGGTCGAAGCGCAGCTAAACGGAAAGCGCTACACCTTCATTCTCGATAAGCCGTATCGCTGGGAAAGCTGGGCCGCGCCCAAAGGCAAAGACGGCAAGCTCGATCACAACACAGCGGCGACGGGCGATGATCTTCGCGACTTCGTCAATGCGAAGCTGTTTCCTTACCTGACCGGATTCAAGCAAAGGGCGACCGGACCGAATACCATCGAGTACAAGATCGGCGAAATCTTCGGCGAGATTAAGAACAAGATTCAAAGCGGCTACAACCTGCGCGAGATCATCGATCACATCGACGAGCTACGCTTCCGCTCGCAGACCGAGAAGCACGAGCTCTCGCATCTCTACGAAGCCAAGATCAGGAACATGGGCAACGCCGGGCGCAACGGCGGCGAGTATTACACCCCGCGCCCGCTCATCCGCGCCATGGTCCAGGTCGTGAAACCGAAGATCGGCGAGCGCATCTATGACGGCGCTTGCGGCTCGGCCGGCTTCTTGTGCGAATCTTTCGACTACATGAAGAAGAGGCCCGGCCTGACCACGAAAGAGGCCACTCTACTTCAAGAGCGCACCTTCTACGGCAAGGAAAAGAAGTCCCTCGCCTACGTCATCGGCATCATGAACCTGATCCTGCACGGGATCGAAGCACCGAATATTCTCCACACCAACACCCTCACCGAGAACCTCGCCGACATTCAGGAAAAGGACCGCTACGACGTCGTGCTGGCCAATCCGCCCTTCGGCGGCAAGGAACGTCCGGAGGTGCAGCAAAACTTCCCGATAAGAACCGGGGAGACCGCCTTCCTCTTCCTCCAGCACTTCATCAAAATCCTGCGGGCCGGTGGACGCGGCGGCGTGGTCATCAAGAACACCTTCCTCTCCAATACCGACAACGCCTCCGCGAGCCTGCGCAAGCTCCTGCTGGAAAGCTGCAACCTCCACACCGTGCTCGATTGCCCCGGCGGTACGTTCCAAGGCGCGGGCGTGAAGACCGTGGTGCTCTTCTTCGAGAAAGGCGCACCGACGAGAAAGGTCTGGTTCTACCAGCTCGACCCCGGCCGCAATCTCGGCAAGACCAACCCGCTGAACGACGCTGACATTACCGAGTTCATCGCGCTACAGAATACGTTCGCCGACTCACCCAAGTCTTGGAGCATCGATGTGACTAATATCGACAAGGGAACCTTCGAACTCTCGGTCAAGAACCCGAACCGGTATGAGGAAGTAACGCATCGCAGTCCCGCGATGATCATGGAGGAGATCGCTGAGTATGATGCAAAAAGCGCGGAGGTGCTGCAGAACATCAAAGCGCTGCTATGACGAGTGAGTGGCAGTCCAAAATGCTCGGCGATCTGGCCGATGTGATTGCGGGTCAATCTCCCGAAGGTTCTTTCTACAACTCTTCAGGTGACGGCTTGGCATTCTATCAAGGAAAGAAAGATTTCGGAGACAAATTCATAGGCCGTCCGACCACATGGACTACGCGGGTCACGAAAGTTGCGTTAGAAGGAGATGTGTTAATGTCGGTTCGCGCACCGGTCGGTCCGGTGAACTTTGCAACTGAGAAAGCTTGTATCGGTAGAGGCTTAGCGGCGATTCGAGTCACGCCGATCTAAATAGAAACTTCTTGTTCTATTTCCTTCTTTCGAAGCAGGAGGAGATTTCCGGCACAGAAGGAGCGGTGTTTGCTTCGATTAACAAGAACGACATTCAGCGAATTCCAATTGCTGCGCCCCCGCTCCCCGAACAACAGCGGATCGTCGCCCTGCTCGACGAAGCGTTTGCCGGCCTCGCCACCGCCAAAGCCAACGCCGAAAAGAACCTCCAAAACGCCCGTGCGCTGTTTGAAAGCCACCTCCAATCCGTCTTCACCCAGCGCGGCAAAGGGTGGATGGAGCAGCCATTCTCGGAGCTGTGTGATATCAAGCACGGCTTTGCATTCGAGGGCGAGTTTTTCTCTAATGCAGGCGACTACGTTCTGCTAACGCCCGGCAACTTCTACGAGAAGGGCGGTTACCGCGACCGAGGCGAGAAGCAGAAATATTACACTGGCCCAATCCCGCGCGATTACGTGCTTCAACGAAGGCGATCTGCTTGTCGCTATGACGGAGCAAGCAGCGGGGCTGCTTGGTAGCCCAATCATCGTGCCTGAGTCCGACAAGTTTCTTCACAACCAGCGGCTCGGCTTGATTACGAAGAAGCCCGGAGTTCCGTGGACGAACGGGTTCTTCTTTCATGTTTTCAACATTCAGCAGGTGCGGAAAGATATTCACGCCAGCGCGTCAGGGGTCAAAGTGCGCCACACTTCGCCAACGAAGATTGGAGAGGTTGTCGTGGCGTTTCCGACCTCGATACCTGAGCAGCGCAAGATTGTTTCCACACTGACCGAACTCGAAGCCGGAACCCAACGCCTCGAAAGCCTCTACCAGCAAAAGCTCGCAGCGCTGGAGGCGTTGAAAAAGTCGCTGCTGCACCAAGCCTTCACCGGAGAACTCTGACGTGTCGCCGGTTCCGACACGTCGCGGGAACGTGTTAAAAATAAGCTCTTTTTTTAACACATTTCTTTGACGCGTTAAAAGGGACGACATAAGCTCCGGGTCGTGGCAGGCCGCCGAAAACTTTCAAAACCGCCACGCTTCTGGCGGCCAGACCAGCCGTTCAACCGGCTGCCACCGCTTCCCCCGAAAGCGGATCTGGAGACGAAGGTGATTCTCAAGCAGTGCATCCGGGCGCGGGCGGCGCTGGCGGAGCTGAAGGGCGCGGGAGAATTGATTCCCAACCCAGGCGTGCTCATTAACACGCTGCCATTGCTGGAAGCGCAGGCGAGTTCCGCCATCGAGAACATCATCACGACCACCGACCGGCTGTTTCAATTTCGCGAGATGGATGAGAACGCGGACGCCGCGACGCGCGAAGCGTTGCGTTACAGCCAGGCGTTGCTGGAGGGTTTCAAATCGTTGCGGAAACATCCGCTGGTCACGCGCACAGCAGAGGAAATTTGCAGCCACATCAAAGGCCAGCCAATGCAGGTGCGGAAGATTCCCGGCACGGCATTGGCGCGGGCGTCGGGTGAAATCGTTTACACGCCGCCGGTGGGCGAAGATTTGCTGCGCTCGTTGCTCGCGAATTGGGAGCGTTTTTTGCACGAGGCGATGGATATTGACCCGCTCATCCGCATGGCGGTGGCGCATTATCAGTTTGAGGCGATCCATCCGTTCACGGACGGCAACGGGCGAACCGGGCGCGTGCTGAACAGTTTGTTTTTCATCAACGAAGGTTTGCTGACGCTGCCGATCCTTTATTTGAGCCGTCACATTATCCAGCACAAGGCGGATTATTACCGATTGCTGCGCGAGGTGACGAAGACGGATGAATGGGAGGCGTGGATTTCATTCATGCTCAAGGGCGTGGAGGAGACCGCGCGCTGGACGACAGCGAAGATCGAGGCCATTCGGGCGTTGCAGTCGCACACGACGGCACACGTGCGCAAAGCCGCGCCGAAAATCTACAGTTACGAACTGATTAACTTGATTTTTGAACTGCCCTATTGCCGCATCCAGAACGTGACGCAGCGGGGAGTCGCCGTTCGCCAGACCGCGTCGGGATACTTGAAAGGGCTGGTGAAACTTGGCGTGCTGGAGGAAAAGCCGGTTGGCCGCGAAAAACTTTTCATTCATCCCAAGCTGATGCGGCTGCTCACCCGCGATTCGAACGGGTTTGCGCCTTACGCATGAACGAAGCCGAGACCAGAGCCGAATACATCGATCCCGCCCTGAAAGCGGCCGGCTGGGGCGTAGTCGAAGGCAGTCGTATTCATCGCGAATATCGGATCACACCGGGCCGGTTAGAGGGGCATGGTCTGCGGGCGAAGCCGAAGATTGCGGATTACATTCTCTTGTATCGAAATCACAAGCTCGCCGTCATCGAGGCGAAAGCTTGGAACGAGCCGCTCACGCTCGGTCTCGCACAAGCGAAGAGTGAGGCGGCGAAGATGTCGATCCGATTCGCTTTCGCGACAAACGGGCAGGGCATTTACGGCGTCGACATGCAGACAGGCGCCGAGCGCGAGTGGCCGCAATACCCAAACCCGGAGGAACTCTGGAATCTAACATTCGCCGAGCAAAATGAATGGCGTGATCGCTTTGCCGCAATCCCGTTCGAGGACAAGGGCGGAAGTTTGGGTGACCGGTATTTCCGAGACATTGCCATCGACAGCGTACTGGAGGCGATTGCGGCTGGACGAGAAAGAATATTGCTCACACTCGCGACCGGCACTGGAAAAACGATGATTGCCTTTCAGGTTGCGTGGAAACTTTTCCAAAGCCGCTGGAGTCTTAGCCGCGAACCGACACGCCGGCCGCGCGTTCTGTTTCTCGCCGATCGAAATATCCTGGCTAACCAAGCCTACAATGCGTTTTCAGCATTTCCCGAGGACGCTCTCGTGCGGATTGCACCCGATGACATCCGAAAGAAAGGCAAGGTCCCCAAGAACGGCAGCATTTTCTTCACGATCTTTCAGACATTTATGAGTGGCCCGCCGAAAGACGGCAAACCATCTCCCTACTTTGGCGAGTACCCGCCAGATTTTTTCGACTTCATCGTTATAGACGAATGCCATCGCGGCGGTGCGAATGATGAGAGTAACTGGCGCGGCATCCTCGAATACTTTGCTCCCGCAGTTCAGCTCGGAATGACCGCGACGCCGAAACGGAAAGACAATGTCGACACCTATAAATATTTCGGAGAGCCGGTCTACATCTACTCGCTCAAGGAGGGGATCAATGATGGCTTCCTTACACCCTTCAAGGTGAAGCAAATTTCCACGACACTGGACGATTACGTCTACACGCCCGATGACCGCGTGATGGAAGGCGAGGTAGAAGCGGGCAAGCGATACGGCGAAAGCGATTTCAACCGCATCATCGAGATCAAAGAACGCGAAAAGAAACGCGTCGAGATCTTCATGGGGATGATCAATCAAAGCGAGAAGACACTGGTTTTCTGCGCCACGCAGGATCACGCGCTCGCGGTGCGCGATCTCATCAATCAAATGAAGATGAGCAAAGACCCTAACTATTGTGCGCGGGTTACTGCTGACGACGGAGAACTCGGCAACCAGCACCTGAGGGATTTTCAAGATAACGAGAAAACGATTCCAACGATTCTGACTACATCACAGAAGCTTTCGACCGGCGTAGACGCGCGAAACATACGCAACATTATTCTCATGCGCCCGATCAACTCGATGATCGAGTTCAAACAAATCATCGGGCGCGGCACTCGTCTTTATGACGGCAAGGATTACTTCACGATTTACGATTTCGTGAAGGCACATCATCACTTCAACGATCCGGAATGGGACGGCGAACCGATCGAACCTGAACCGAAAGAGAAAGGTCCGAAGCAGCCGCCTCCGATTCCGCCAGGACCCGGCCCTGAATCGCCAGCGCGCACGAAGATCAAAGTGAAACTCGCTGATGGAAAAGAGCGGACAATCCAACACATGATGTCTACGACGTTCTGGAGTCCTGACGGCAGACCAATGTCAGCCGAGCAATTTCTGAAGAGGCTTTACGGCAAACTTCCCGAGTTCTTCAAAAACGAAAACGAACTTCGAGCGCTTTGGAGCGACCCTGCAACGCGAAAAGCTTTCTTGCATCGCTTGGCCGAGAAAGGCTACGGCCGAGATCAGATGATCGAGATGCAAAAGATCATCGAAGCCGAAAACAGCGATCTCTACGACGTGTTAGCCTATGTCGCTTTCCAACTGCAGCCCATCACTCGCGCAGAACGCGCCGCTCGCGCGAAGCTTTCCATCAACACTCACTTCAATACAAAGCAGCAAGTCTTTCTGGACTTTGTTTTGTCGCAATACGTGAAGGTCGGCGTCGATGAACTTGATCAAGAAAAGCTCACACCTTTGCTTCGGCTGAAATACAACAACGCCATTGCAGACGCAGTCGCCGATTTGGGGAAACCCGAAGAGATTGGCCAAGTCTTCTCCAGTTTTCAAAAATATTTGTACGATCGTGCAGCCTGACGAAGGATTCACCATAAATGCGTTTCGGAAATGCAAAGGCGCGGTCGGCCTCTTTAAGCTAAAATCACGTTAAGTAGATGTCGATCTTACACCGGCTCGAGCAAATTTTTGCCGGTCATTTCTTTTGGTTGCGGCATTCCTAAAAGGAAAAGTAGCGTCGGCGCGACGTCGGCGAGGATGCCGTCGCGGCAGCGAAACTTGGCGGCTTCTTTTGCGACGTAAATACAATGAACCAAATTGGTGGTGTGCGCCGTGTTCGGTGAGCCGTCGGCATTGCGCATCTGTTCGCAGTTGCCGTGATCGGCGGTGACGATGCATTTGCCGTCAAGATCGAGAAGTTCCGGAATGATGCGGCTGACACATTCGTCAATCGTTTCGACGGCTTTAACTCCGGCTTCGATAATTCCGGTGTGGCCCACCATGTCGGGATTCGCGAAATTTAAGATGATGAGATCGTAATTGGCCATGCGGGCGAGAACTTCGTCCGTGAGCGAGCGCGCGCTCATTTCCGGCTGGAGATCGTAAGTGGCGACTTTTGGCGACGGGACAATCTTGCGATCTTCGCCCGGGAACGCGCGCTCAATGCCGCCATTAAAAAAATAAGTGACGTGTGGATATTTTTCGGTCTCGGCGATGCGCAATTGCGACTTACCGGCCGCACTAACGACTTCGCCGAGAATGTGCGCGAGTGCCTCCGGCGCAAAAATGTAAGGCGACGGATAAGTGACGTCGTATTGCGTGAGCGTGAGGAAATGGATTTTTGGCTGCACTTCGCGCTCGAAGCCGTCGAACTTCTCGAGCAGAAAGGCCTGCGATAATTGGCGGGCGCGGTCCGCGCGAAAATTGAAAAACAAAACGGTGTCGCCGTCACGAATGCGCTGCTCGTGGGCGTTTCCAAAAATAAGCGGCGGCATGAACTCGTCGGTTTGGCCGACTTTATATTGTCGATCTAACGCGGTCACCGGGGGATCGGTACAGATTTCGCCGCGACCCAGAACGACTGCGTCCCACGCTTTTTTGGTTCGGTCCCATCGCCGGTCGCGATCCATCGCGAAATAGCGGCCGATGATGGTGACGATGCGCGCTCCGCTCGCTCGCAATTCCGCTTCGCAATGCTTCAGGTATTGCGCACCACCGGTGGGCGAAGCATCGCGGCCGTCCGTAAATGCATGCACGAAAATCTCGTCGACGCCGGCTTCTTTGGCTGCATCCGCGAGCGCAATCATATGTGAGTAATGACTGTGCACACCGCCGTCCGATACGAGCCCTAACAAATGAAGACGGTGGCCGCGGGCTTGGCCTAACGAACGTTGCAGGGTTTGGTTACGCAAGAGCTCACCATCCGCGATCGCTTTATTGATGCGAGTGAGGTCCTGATAAACAATGCGGCCAGCTCCAAGATTGAGATGGCCGACTTCGGAATTGCCCATTTGTCCATCGGGCAGTCCAACATCGTGACCGCTCGCGCTGAGAACGCTGCCGGGATATTCGCGGTAAAGATTTTCGTGAAACGGGGTGCGCGCGAGCAAGGTGGCGTCACCATTTTGCTCCCGTTGTTCGCGGCCGCCGGGATTGATGCCCCAGCCGTCGCGAATCATCAACATAACGGGGCCGGCCATCGGCGCACTGTGCCGACGTTGGGCAAGATCGACAAGTGGTTTCCCCCGCTTGCGTGATTGACAAGGCGATGGGCACGCCCGTAGATCGGCCTCGTGAAGTGGCGCAACCAAGTGCTCGCGCTGTTATGTCTCCTCGCCTTTGCCGGATTGGGCGTGTTGTACTTTCAGCATTGGGTCGTGCAAAAGCCCTTCGCGATTATTCTGTTCATCGGGGAAGGACTCGCGCCGCATCAGATCGCGGCGACCCGACTTTATGTCGGCGGCGCGGATGGGAAGCTCGCGCTCGATTCAATGAATCATGTGGCGTTACTGATGAATGCCTCGAAAGATTTTGCCGTCCCAGACCAAGCTGCGGCGGCGACCGCAATTGCAACCGGATTGAGGACGAATAATCGGTCACTCTCGGTCGATGCCGAAGGCAAACCGATTCCGACATTGATCGAGCTAGCGCAGGAGCGGGGACGCGCGACAGGTTTAGTAACGGACGCCAGCCTAACGGATCCGACGTGCGCGGCCTTTTACGCCCACAGCAAAGATACCGACGATGGCGAGGTGATTGCCGGCGCCCTGGCCGCGCAACGCAAGATCGACATCGTCATGGGTGGCGGACTCGCGCAGTTTTTGCCGGAAGCAAAAGGGGGGCGGCGACATGACGGACGAGATCTGGTGTTGGAAATGAGTGCAAATGGCTACGACATCGCTCGGACCAGGGCGGAACTAGAAAATGTGCCCGCATGGCAGCGGCCAAAACTTTTCGGCGCGTTCGCCAAGGACGATCTCGCTTTCGAAAATCAACTCGATGAGAAGCAAGAGCAACCTGATTTGGCCGACATGGTGCGGCGTGCCATTGAACTTCTGCAATACGACGCGCGCGGTTATTTGCTGGTGGTCGACGCGGCGCTCATGCGGAAGGCGGCGCAAACTAACAACGGTGAACGAACACTTCGCGAGACGGCGCAATTGGATCGCGCGGTGGCGACGGCACGGCGTTATGCCGGGCAAAGATCGACAATCATTGTTTGCGGAGACGTTGCGGTAGGCGGCATGACGATTAATGGATTTCCTTTTCGCAAAGACAGCGGGATCGCGCTTCTGGGATTAAACTCGAGCGGGCAACCTTGGATTACTTGGGCCGCCGGCCCGAATGGGTTGGGCGCCTTTGGCGCTGGTAAAGTAGCCGAGAATAATGGGGCGACGGGACAAGCAGAACAATCGGAGCCGGGCGCTATTTATGCAGCGTCAGCGCTCAATACAGTAGATGATGTGGTGGGATTTGGGGTCGGCGCCGGAACGGAGCGTTTACAGGGAACAGTCGAAAACACAATCGTGTTTAAGATAATTCGCGACGAATTGTAAGTTAGTTAGGCGGGCTTATAGAAAAGCAAAACCCGTCCCCCAGTTTTATCCGGAGGACGGGCGGGTAAAGTTTTGCGTTAGGGACTGGTTGGCAGAACTTCCGGAACGAAAGTAAATGGCGGTGTTTCCGGCAAATTGGGAGCAGGTCCCTCCGCCGGATTGTCGGCGCCTTGATTGTCGGCGCCTTCCGAGGGGATGTCTTTGCCTTCGCCCAAATCCTTCCCGTCTTGGATAGTCTTTCCGTCGGATTCGGTCTGTGCAAGACTCGTGTCAACGGTGTTGGCAGCAAGTAAACTTCCGTTCTTCTCTCCGCCGAAGGCGGCGACTTCCGCAACGGAAAATGGTTCGCCTTGCGCGGCAGGCGTCCACTTCAAGACGATGTATCGGCCAGAAGTTGCCGGAAAATCTACTGCAGCTCGCCCGCTACCATCGGTCACAGACCCAACGTGCTGCATCGCACCCAGCGTGGTGTCATCGAGGTGAAGCGATTGAGTCTTACTAGAATTGGGGAGCGCGCGAAGCACAAAGAAATCGAGATTTCCCGAGCCCGGTGAGTAGAGGGCTGAAATTCGACGAAGGGTTGTGGCCTTTCCCAGATCAATAACCGCGGTCGGGATCGCGTCGTGAGGCGAAAACGAATAGTTAGTCGCTGGCTGATCATCGATCATGTTATTCGCTTGTTTAAGGTCATCGCCAGAACTGACATAGAGGGCGCGGGCTCGCGCATGAACGTCCGTCAAATTGTAATTGATAAGGGCGAAACTCTCAGAACGATTCTCGACGCGAGCCTGCCGGGCCCTAGGCATTGTGAACGATGCCATAGCGGGCGCTGCATAAATTCCTAAAGCGGAAATGCGACCGGGATCGCTCACTTCAAACGTCAGCTTCACATATTTGGCTTCGCTGGGGCCGACGTTGGCCTTAATAGCGGCAGACCCCAAATCTTGTCGGGAAACTTGACGCCATTGTGGATCGTCTAGGGATAGTTTAGAATTCGACACGGCGACACTCATCCTACCCCTCGCGCCACGATTCAGAAGGGAAACAGTATCAATATTCTCAATCTTCGATAGGGAGACAATAAGTGTGGTCTTGCCGCTCGACAACGCGTAGCCCACCGTGGGATCGCCGCATAACAGAGCAGCCTCCGCAATATTCGCATCTCCCGTGCTTGAACTGAGCCGCAGTTTTCCCGCTGAATTACTTTGGGGAGCAGCTAGCACGTCGGCTCCCGACCGGTAGCGTGCTACGTTCTCTGGATAAGCTGGCGCTTGTTCGACAGTGAGCGGCGGCACTCTTTGAAGAGCCACTTCGGAGGCAGTGGTATTGTATGTAGGGGCGGTTAGAAGCAGACACCCAAGACCGCAAAGGACAAAAGGATGACAAAGACGTTCTTTCATAATTTCCATATCTACAAAAACGATAATAGGCGGCGGCCTTAGATTTGGCAATATAAATCTTGAGGGCATCTGAAATTTTTCGGATGCAAGCTACCGCGATTCACGACAAACAAGCCCGGGGCAGACCTATCAGTTCTTGGCAAGAAGCGTCGCTGCTGCGGCACGATATTTACGCACTCCGGCGTAGGCATAAAGCGGGATATAATTACGATTTCCAACTTCGTCTGATCGTCGTGCCGTCCAATTTATGGTCGGATCCAACACGTAGTTATTGCCAGAGCCGTTCCACTCGAGCCAAGCATGCGTTTTGCGACTGGTGGACGTCCGCCGACCAATTACGAGCCGGACGTGATCCGCTCCTGCCGCGTGCATTTTTTGATAAAGGGCGACTGCTTTGCCCTTGCAATCGGCAACTGGTCCACTTTGAACTTCGGCCGGCGTTTTCCACTCCGGGCTGAATCCATACGGGATTGCGCGCAGGTCGGTCATCCACTGATTTATTAGTGCCAATGAAATCTCTTCCTTAGCCTTCGCCCTGTTGGAGAGTATCGGCTGGATCCTGGTCATCTGACGGTCATAGGGAGTCGAGTCGACGGTCAGAAAAGTTGTTTGAGCGAAACAGGCCGCCGATGAGAGGCAAATCAACCCCACAACAAGGGCCAAGATCTTTTTGGTAGGAAAAGGCTGAAGACTTACGGTAATCATTGTAATTATGGTTACTATAAGCAACGGGCATGCCACGCCTGTTCCTTCTCGTTCGGGTTACTGATTCCTAACGCTTCAGTATTCCATTGCCGGCGACTCAAGACGCCAGCTAGGTTGCAGGGTGTTTCGGCTCAGCCTTTTCGCGATCCTCCTATTTCTGTCGGGGCTCAGCGCGCTGATTTTTGAGACATTGTGGTTACGGCTCAGCGGCTTGGTATTCGGCAATTCAGTATGGTCAGCTGCTCTTATCCTTTCCAGTTTCATGGCTGGCCTCGCACTTGGGAATACGATCGGAGCGTATTTGAGATCCCACCAAGTTCGGCCCTTGCAGTTCTATGCCGGTCTCGAGGTGGTGATTGCGATAACCGGGTGCACCATCGTTTTTGGGCTATCCCATCTGGGCGAATGGATACGTCCGGTATTCCAAATGTTGCAGCGCCATGATCTGGTCCTCAATGCCCTTCGGTTATTACTGTCCTTCTCGATCCTCCTGCTGCCGACGACTGCCATGGGCCTGACGTTGCCGGTGCTTCTAAACGACGCTCGCCTACGGAGCCAGAGTTTTTCAAAAGCGATGGCTCTTCTTTATGGTGTCAATACTTTGGGCGCTGTCGCGGGGGCTCTAATCAGCGAAATCTACTTGGTTCGGACTTTTGGAATCTTGGGGACAAGTCTCGCCGCGGGAGGAATGAACTGCGTGGCCGCCGCGCTCGCTTTTAGTTTAGCAAGATTCGACACGGTCGCAGACATCGATCAACCCGGAGGCAACGCGGGAAGATCAAGAGCGGGTCGAGTCTCGTGGCGCCTCCTTTGGGCCAGTTTCGGCAGCGGTAGCATCCTTTTATGCTTGGAAGTGGTTTGGTTTCGCTTTCTGCGTCTGTATGTGGCTTCGTCGTCAAGTTCCTTTGCCATGATGCTCGCCGTGGTCTTGGGGGGAATTGGGGTTGGAGGTATCATTTCCGGTGCCCTTCCCCGGCGTCCATCCCAAGGAAAACACCTAATTTCCCTACTGTTCGTCGCCGCCTCTATGTCCGTACTTCTGTCTTATATTCTTTTTCCAGGCCCTACTCTTCAACACATTACCAACTCCTTTTACCTCGAGTCTTGGCGAGAGATCACCGTACTCTCTGTTGCGTTAATGTTTCCGGCCGCCCTCCTTTCCGGAGTTCTATTTCCGTTTATCGCTGCGCGTATTCAGGACACGCTGGAAAATCGAATGAACAGCGTGGGCCTTGCCACGCTTTTCAACACTGCCGGAGCCGCCATTGGTCCCCTTGTCGCTGGCTTCCTTCTACTGCCTAATCTCGGATTTCAGTCCACTCTAATATTGTGCGCAGCAGGCTATCTGGCACTTGGATTACTCACAAGCGATCTGCAATCCTGGTCATTTAAATGGCCGCATGGGGTTGTCATGCCCTTCTTGTGCGCCCTCCTCGGATTACTCTTTCTCTGTTTCCCGTATCAACGCGATCAGCTTCATTTCGCGAATGTTCGTAAGGCTTGGAACAGTGACGGCTCGCGCCTAACAAAAAAGATCGAAGGCAATTCAGACACCTATCAATTGTTGCAGCGCGACCTCTTCGGCGAGCCTTACTACTATCGCCTAACAACTAATGCCTTCTCGATGGCAAGTACGGATCCTTTTAATCAGCGCTACATGCGCACGTTCGCATATCTTCCACTCGCGCTTCGTCCTGAAGCCAAGGACGCATTGTTAATTTGTTACGGATGTGGAGTCACCGCTGACGCGTTGGTGCATGCTTCGGGAATTAAGCATGTCGATCTTGTAGATATTTCGCGGGAAGTGCTAACGCTCGCCAACTTCTACACCGGCGCCAGCCATTCCCGCGCTCTCGAAGATCCGCGCGTCACGAAATTTATACAAGACGGACGATTCTTCCTCCAAGTAACTCCCCGCTACTACGACATCATCACCGGCGAGCCTCCGCCCCCCAAAGTCGCCGGATCGGTCAATCTCTACACCGAAGAATTTTTTAGTCTTATGCAGAGCCGCCTGAAGAATGGCGGAATAGCAACCTTCTGGCTGCCCATCAATGAACTGACCGTTAGCGAAGCCAAAGCTATTTTGCGCGCCTTTCATAATGTCTTCGCAAACGCGTCTGTCTGGGCGAACGCGGACCATGAATGGATCATGATGGGGATCAACGGACCGGGCCGCGCTTTGAAAGAAGAAGAATTTCGTCATTTGTGGTCGGACCCGGCTACACATGTCGATCTTGCGCGAGTCGGAATCGAAGTTCCGGAACAAATGGCCGCGCTGTTTTTAATGGATGGCCCAGAGATAGATCGAATCACAAAAGAAACGGAGCCTTTGGTGGATTTTTATCCAAAGCGACTTAGCGATACACCGCCGGACCTAAAGGAAGTTCAGAAATTTGCCCGTCCTTACATGGAAGCGCCAAATGCACTTCGCGCCTTTCTTTCTTCGCACCAATTTCAACAGATCTGGCCTGCGACCATGATGACCACCTCGCTCGCGCCGTTTTTTTTGGTTCGGGAAACACGTTATCTCTCCTGGCTCTCTGGAAGCAACAAGTTGGCCGAGCTGGATCTTTACTTGCGCCAGACGCAACTGCGTGTGCCAGTGCTCGAAGCTCTACGGACGGACGAATTTCGTTTGGCGCTTGCGCAAGCGGCTGCCGCTAAGTCCGAGTCGCCTCCTCCGGAGGCAATACCCGATCTGGTCGCCGGAGCGCTCGCTAAACGCGACATCCCTGAAGCGATTCGACTGCTACAACAAAAAAAGGAGAGAGGCTTGGCCGTTCTTAAAGACGATCTTTTGCTGATTTATCTTTATTGCTTAAATGGCAATGTTGCGGCCGCGGAGCAATTAGCGGGCTCGGTTCCGTCTGTTCAGAAGGACTGGCTGGTCGATTGGTTATGGGAAAAACTGCAGGCCGAGTTTGGATTTCGTCCACCTGCCTAACAACCCGGTTAATCGCGCTGCATCTCCGCTTACGGTGCCTGGTACGGCTTGTTGTTCTGGTAAAGATTTATTTCTCGTTGCAGATCTTGACTGAGGTTTGAATTGCTTTCCTTCGATGCCAAATTTAAAGCGCGGGTTGCCACAGCGATCGCTTTATCGAATTGTCGATCTTGCGCATACGCCGCCGCGAGTGTGTGGAGGAGTATTGGATCTTCCTCGGGCGAAGACTGGCGCGCTTGCTCGGCTAATTGCACTGCCTTCGGACCGTTGCGAACGGACAGGTCAGCAGAGCTCGCTAATACCCAAGCCAGGTTGTTTTGGGCAGCGATAGCTCGAGGCGAAAACGAGAGAGCCAGTTCGTAATGGGTTACCGCAACTCGCCAGTTCTTCCTTTCCAACGCAATGTTTCCTAACTGGAGATGGGCGTTGAACAAATCCGGCTGTATCCGGAGCGCTTGTTCGAAATGGGCGGCGGCCGCGTCCGTCTCGCCCTTTTTCATCAGTGCGTTGCCCAGGTTATAATGTCCATCGGCATAATCGGGGCGAAGCTTTAACGCTACAAAATATTCGGCAATCGCTTCGTCCTCTGATCCCCCCGCTAACAAAGCATTACCAAGAGCGACCCGTGCATCGGGATCGTTAGGCTGCAACGCGATCGCCTTCCGACACTCAGCAGTCGCTTCATCGGTTTGGCCCTCTTCCAGAAGAGCCAGTCCTAAATTATAATGAGCTTGCCCGTAGTCCGCATGGAACTGGAGCGACTTTCGATACTGTCCTATAGCGTCGTTGATTTCGCCTTTTTCGACCAAGGCAATGCCAAGATTATTGAAGCCCATCCAGCATGTTGGATTTCGTGAAACGGTCGTTCGCCAAAGAGTTTCGACGTCTGCGTACGTTGCGCTCTGACGCCAAGTGGCTACGCCGAGGGCGATGACAATAAAGATGGTGGCCGTGCGGGCGATCTGCTGGGCAAACTTTCCAAACTGACCCAAAGATGTGAACCCCGCTGCAACCAAGGCAATGGGGCCGAGGCTCGCAAGATATTGATAATGGTCTGCGACAAATGTGTAACGAAACGTGTAAAGCATGATAAATCCCAAAAGCGGACTCAAGGTCGCGACGAAAAAGAAGGCTGCGACTTCAAGACATCGTCCGACGACACGCCGGAAATAATAAATAGCCCCACACGCACCAGCCGTGGCCACAAGCCACCCGTATTGGAATGGATCCTTCATGGAAATGTTCCATTGGGGATAAATGAATGTCAGCTTCGCGGGCCAAAATAATTTGGCCAGATAAAACCACACGGCGTGGCTTGCGATCAATAGCCGTTCAATGGGTCCGAATGCGAAAAGCGGACCGCGAGTTCCGACATGGTATCTCTCCCACCAAACCGTAACCAGACCCATACCCAATCCGAGCACAAAAAACGGAATCAGCTGTCCGATCCGCCGCCATCCGATTGCTTTTTTTTGCAACCACAAGATCGACAAGATAGCCGCGGGTAGCGTACACGCCGTCGTTTTCGCCGACAGGGCGAGCACGTAACTCGCTAGAGCCAGCACATAGAATATCCAACGACGCTTCGCTTCATTGTCGGAGAACGCAATCCAGGAGTGCAGCGTGAGCAAAAAGAAAAAAGCCATCAGCACATTCTTTCGCTCGGTAATCCACGCGACGGACTCCACCTGCACCGGATGTAATGCAAAAATCATCGCGGCGGCCCACGCGCCGCGCACCTTCAATCGAGCGAGCAATTTCCAAACAAGGAAAGCGTTCGTGGCGTGGAGAAGAATATTCACCCAATGATAACCTGATGGATTCAGGCCCCACAGATGGCGCTCAATGCGAAAGGTTGTGTAAACGAGCGGAAAGTACTGCGACGGCGAGTCGAGAGAAAACCAAATTCGCCGCAGCCCATCGGGCGCGGTTAGAAGTGAGTTCTTCGTAACGTAATCATCGTCGTCCCAAAGGAAGCCGCCATTTCGGGCTGGATAGTAAACGGCAATTGTGCAGGCGAACAAAACCAGTCCCAGGATCCAAGTTCCGGCGCGCGACGAATACAGCTTAGGAAACACGGGCTGGTCTCCCAAAGCTTTTCAACATTCGCATCTTAGGTGAATCGTACCTGTTCTGCCTTCAAATTACGAATCGCGACTCGTAAAAAGCAAACGGCCGGGTCCGTTGCCAGACCCGGCCGATGAGAAACTAAGTTACTGTAGTTAGAAGCGCTTCTTCACTCCGACGTACCAGAACCGACCTTTTACGTTGGCCGTTTGTTCGTCATAACCATTTTCAAACGCAGCCGCCACGAACGGTGGTGCTTTGTCCTCAATGTTGTTGATGCCGAGGGTTAACGTAGTCTGATTTAGCCAGGCTCTCCAGCCGCAAGGATTATATTCCGCGGTGGAGACCGGCATGACGTTCTTGTCCTTGCCGTCTTTCATCTTCACGTTCTTACCACCGTCCTTGGAATATCCGGCCACTTCGGTTTGGGCCGCCGGCGCCGCGAAGTTAAACGTGTAGTTGAGAATGTAGTCCCACGTTAGCCATTCACGGATCTTCCTGTCATTCGTATTTTGGAGAAGCTTATTCGCGCCAGGATTGTTTGGATCTGGGACGATGCGTACGCCTGAGTTGGGTTCACCCGAGAGTGCACCGAGGCCGGCTGTGAAGGTCCTGCTGTCCCAATACTGCCCGACAAAGTGCGCCGTAATACCAGTGTCCACACCGCCGAGCCAGGAACCTGCGGGCCCGTCGTAATAGAGACTTGCATAAAAGCGGTTATGCGTAAGCGCACCACCGCCGTTCTCGCCCAGGAAGCCGCCGCCGAATTTTCCGACGACTACTTCCTCCGGCCCTCCGGGAACGAATTGGACGACGGCACGGTCAATATATGTGCCGTTAAATGTAGTGATCAAATGTCCCCAATCGCCGTGCCCGAGGCGCGAAGTGTCGAAGTCATACGCCATTTCGTAGTCATAACCCTCCTGAATGTATCGACCCAGGTTTTGGAACGGTGTCCTAAGCTGTTCAATTGCATTAGCATTGTTCGGATCACGTGTGATTTGGCTTGCGAACGCGCCACTTTGAGCGTTGAGGTCGATTAATTTCTGCGCGTCAAGAATGATGGTGATGCCGCGAAGATCGATATGGTAGAAATCCGCGCTCAAGGTCAAGCCCTGTAGGGGACTCCACCATTTGCCCGGTGTCACGACGGCGCCGTAAGTCCATTCATAAGCCGTCTCGGGCTGCAGATCTGGATTGCCGCTTATGAGCTGTTCAACTTGAGGCTCGGTCGCTGAGCTTAGCTTATCGGTAACATTCGGAAACGATTGCGACACTCCCGAGAACAACTCGCCTAACGCCGGGGCGTGGAAAGCCTCGCTGTAAGTCGCGCGAATGGTCAGGGCCGAGTCGAACGGCTGCCAACGAGCAGAAAACTTCGGTCTTTCGGTATCGCCGAAATCGCTGAAGTTATCGTACCGCTCCTGGTAATTGAGCTCGAGGCTATACAATCCCGGAAAATTCCAGCTCGGGCTCGTCACCGGCAGACGAACTTCCCAATATATGGACCAGACGTCCCGGCTGCCTTTGGTGGGCGCAAAGTTAGTTGCACCCGTGGTCTGGCCGGAAGCGGTCAATGCATCCGGCTCGTCGCTGGTATGCTCCGTTCGATGTTCGGTCCCCACCGCAAATGAGAGCGGTCCCGCCGGAAGATTAAAGAGATCGCCGCTCAGCTTGAAATCTTCCAAGGCCACTGTCGTCTTGCCGGAGTGATTGGTTGTGACAAAGATCTTGTCTCGCTGGGTCTTATTGTTTTGATTCAGACCGAACGGATTAAACGCTGTCGCCGGATTTGTATCGAATAGGGCGGCGCGTAAAGCGTTATTATCAATAATACCGCCGAAGCGCTCGAGCCGGTGATCGTCATTGTAACGGAATCCGGTTTCCCAGTTCCAAGTCTTGAGGTAATCACCAAACTCACCGAGATTGCCTTTCAGGCCGCCGGTGAAAAGATAGTTATCCGCGGTGATTTTGTCAGTCCGCAATCCCGCTTCCAAGCCACGGAAACGCACACCGGTGGTAAACTGCGTGCCGGCAGGCGCCGCGCTCGTGCGGGTATTTGGGAATCTACTATCGTATCCGCCTGGCGATGTGTAATCCGCGACTGTAAACGGATTAAAGGCGTTTTGCGTCGGGACGCTGATGCCTACGGTGCTGATTCCCCTGGGGCGATTGGCGTCCGTAAACACATCAGGAGTAAACGGCGCCGGCGCCAGATTATTGTCGAAGAAACTTCGGGAATACTTGAAGTCAGCAAAGACGGTCAAGTACTTGTCGCAGATGTCACGGGTAAAGGAGCCATAGAAGTGTTCGCGATCGGCCGGCGGGATGTCGGGGGTGAGAAGGGCAAAGTTAAAGAATCGCCTGTCTTTCGGGACGGGAGAGCCAGCGCCGACCGCTGTCGTATATTGCGGATCTGTCTGCACGTTCGGGAATGAGTGCGGCGTCGGAGTGAGCGAGCCCCCGTTGAACTGCGGAACGTAATAATAGCTCCGGTTTCGCAGAGTATTAAACGCCGTGGCGCCACTTTTCCTCGTCGCCGAAATTCGGCCAGCAAGGTTGCCGCTGCGCGTATTTGATCCACCCCACTCGGCTTTGTTCGGATCGGACGAGATGTCTACGTCGCGCGAAAAGATACCAGCGTGGTTGTACCATTCCGCGAAAACGACGATATCCGTTTTGTCATCGCCCGTGCCGGCGAGGATATAGGCCGTTTCTTCAGCGAAATCATTGGCGAACCCAAGATTGCTGTTGCCGTAGCTGGCGGATACTTCCACACCACGGAATCTCTTGATCAACCAAACGTTAAACACGCCCGCAACTGCGTCTGAGCCGTAAATCGCCGAGGCCCCGTCTTTCAAGATGTCGACGTGATCAATCAACCCAATCGGGATTCCATTAAGATCGACAGTGGAGCCGGCAAAACCGACATTGGCCAGACGTCGGCCATCCAGTAGCACCAGAGTTTCTTTCGCCAAAATACCACGCAGGTTAATTTCAGCGCGGCCGTCACCGCCGTTCGAATTGTTCTCATTGACTCCCGATCCGGCTGAGGACGGAAGCTTGTGAATGAGATCGCTGGCGTTACGAACACCGAGTCGGGTGATATCGTCCTTGCGATATGTATCAACTGGGTTCGGGCCAACTTCTTCCGCCGTCGGAATGTTAGAGCCGGTCACGATAACGCGCTCGACTTCAGCTTGCGCGCCCGCGCCTGCTGCGGCATTGGCCTGCGTCGTGCCGGCAGCCGGCGAAGCGGCTGGGTCCTGCGCGAACGCATTCAAGGCAATTAAAAGAGGAAGTCCGACAGCGACTGCGAATGCAACGCGGATGGATCCAAACGGTTTAAGCACGTTTCTGGTCATTAGTTTCTCCATTGGTTTGGTTAGGTTTGGGGTAGGCAATAGTGAAGATTCAGCACTCTGACAAGGTTTTTTTTAAAAAATCTTTGAACGTCAGTCGCCGGTCTTTGTCGCCCACTCCATTCGTTCCTGGCCGTTCTACCGAATTTCGAAAGCGCTGCCTAGCAAAAAGTTTGCGGAATTGTGCGCTTCTTTTGCGAGCCGATTATTTCGGCGTTGTCGATCTTGCGCACAAGCAGGTTCCTTTTTTTTATTCGTTAGGCAAGAAACCTGCGGATTAATGATTCGCTTTAAAGTTGTGATTACCGGTGATTCGCGGCAGCGTGACAATAAATGTTCACCGGTCTCGTCGAAGAAGTCGGCCGTGTACTTTGGATCCGGGCCACTGACCGCGGCACGCAATTACAGATCGCTGCGCCCCACATCGCGCCCAGTGCTCGCACCGGCGACAGCATTGCCGTGAACGGCTGCTGCCTCACCGTTACTTCGTATCGCGCCGACCAACTCGCTTTCGATCTCCTCGAAGAAACTCTTGATCGCACAAATCTGCGCAGCCTGCGCCGCGATAGTCCGGTCAATCTTGAGCGCTCTCTCGCCGCCAGCGACCGCCTTGATGGCCACTTCGTCCAAGGTCACATCGATTGCTCTCCGCAGATCGTATCCATTCAGAAATCCGAGACCGATGAGCAGCGGATTGAAATTGAACTGCCGCCCGAATTTGCGCATTACGTCGCCCACAAGGGTTCGATCGCCGTGAATGGAATTAGTCTAACGGTCGCCGAAGTGTCTTCGCAAAGTTTTGCCGTCTGGATTATCCCGCATACTCGGCGCTCCACTAATCTTGCCGCCGCGCAGCCGGGCGATCTCGTGAACGTCGAGTTCGACATCCTGGCAAAATACCTGGAACGAATGCTGGCACGTCAGGCCAGTCCGCCGGCAAGTTGATTGTCGATCTTACCCACTCCCCGGCGGCCCCTCTATATATAGTACAGGTGTGCTTCCTTATTTGGCCCCGAAGCCGCCCAACACCGCTGGCACCGTCCGGAGCAAAATCTTTAAGTCCAGGCCTAACGACCAACGGTCGATGTAATCGAGATCGAGTTTCACCCAGTCGCTGAAATCCTTGACTTGGTTGCGCCCGCTAATCTGCCACAGACAAGTCAAACCAGGCTTCACGCTGAGCCGCCGACGCTGCGCTGTATTTTGAAACTTCTCCACTTCGTAAAGGGGCAGCGGCCGCGGACCGACCAAACTCATGTCCCCGAGGAGCACATTAATTAGCTGCGGTGCTTCATCCATGCTCGTGCGTCGAAGCCAATGGCCAAATGGCGTGATCCGCGGATCGCCCTCAATCTTAAATACCGGGCCGTGCATCTGGTTGAACGGCTCCAGCTCTGCGCGACGCATCTCCGCGTCATCAGACATTGAGCGGAACTTATACATGACAAATGGCTTTCCGTGTTTCCCCGCGCGGCGTTGCCGGAAGATCACCGGGCCGGGAGATGTGACGCGAATGACGAGTGCGACCACCACCATCGGAATCGCCAGCAGCGCGAGGGTCAAAAAAGCACCCACGCGATCCATCACTTCCTTGATGAACAGCGTCCAGGAGACATCCGGGGTCGAACGAAAGACCAACATCGGGCGACCGCCGAACGCATCGAAGGCGGGCTTGGCAATGGAAGTGCGAATGAAATCCGCCACCAACCAGGCGGGCACACCTTCCACTTCACATGCACCGATTGCTTCTTCGACCCGATTAAGCTGGCTGTGGCTGGCCGCGAAAATAACCCGGCCGACCGAATAGCGATGCATCGCGTCGACCAAGTCGGACAGCGGCTGCTGTTCGATGTCGATCTTCGCCGCCACATCCATCAGCAATCGCTGCTCCGGCGTGAAAGATTGTTCGAATGCCGTCATGTCCTGCGGCGACCCCGCCAGCAACACCGGCTCGCGCAATTCTCCGCGCAACGCCCGCCGCCGAATACGCCGCACCATGATTCGCTCTTTTATCAACAACGCCACCATTGCGATGAGCATGAACAAAATCGGCACGGATCGATTGGCCAGCGGCAAACGCAGAAAAATCACACACGCGCTCACGATGATACTCAGATAAACCAGCGCGCGCATGATCTGTACAAATGACTTCCATTTGCTCTTGTTAATCGGCGAATCGTAAAACCCCTGCAGGTCGAGCAGCAGCGGCCCAAACGGAACAATCACCACGATCAACCACCAGTAATTGCTGAAGGGATCGATCGTCTTCGTTAGGGTAAACCACCCCGTTGCATACAAGCGGAGCGTGTGCGCAGCCCAAAGACACACCGCCAGCAGAAACGAATCGAGCAACTGCTGTATCTGCGTATTTAATTCTTGTTTTCGCGCTAGCATGCTAATCAACCACGCGGGTCGAACTTCCTCGGATGGATAAGATATGACAGGGCTCAAAGCGGTCAAAGCACGACTCGTTGGCGTCGTTACGACGAAGGCCGAATTGCGCGCCGCCGCGAAAATGTCGCGACCGCCCGATCTTTTCGAGATTCGTCTCGATCATTTTTCCAAGATCGACAACGAACTCCAAGAGAAGATGTCGATCTTGCGCGCGCCGCGCATTCTCACCGCGCGTGATCCGCGCGAAGGCGGCGCTAACAATTTGTCGATCAAGCAACGGCGCGAATTGTTGCTGCGCTTCCTGCCGCTGGCCGCGTACATCGACATCGAATTGCGCTCGGCCAAATCGATGCGACCCATTCTTCTTCGCGCGCGCAGAGAAAATGTTCGCGTCATCATTTCGTTTCACGATTTCAATGGTACGACAACGGCCGCGCAATTAGCTACTAAAGCTCGCGCGGCAAAACGAATCGGCGCCGACATCTTCAAGGTGGCGATCCTCACTGACACGCGCGCGCAACTCACACGTCTTTTCGACTTCGCCGCAAATGCAGATGTCGATCTTCCGTTAAGCGTGATGGGAATGGGAAAGCTCGGCCGCGAATCGCGCCGCGAGTTGATGCGTCGTCGCGCGTCCGTTTTGCATTATACGAGCATCGGCCGCGCGCGTCTCGCGGGCCAGCCATCGCTCTCCGAGACTCGGCGTTGGGCGTTGAAAGTTGGACGTTGAGCGTTTTCTGCTTTTTGTAATGAGATGGAATTGCCGCGCGAGATTCCCGTCATGCCCTTGCCCGGCGCGTCGCTTTTTCCGCGCGCGTTGCTTCCGCTTTATATTTTCGAACCGCGTTATCAGCAAATGCTCGAGCACGCACTCAGTCATCACCGCATGTTTTCTGTCGCGCTGGTTAAACCGGAGCGCGCGGAGTGGAAACGGCCTGATGATTTTTTTCACATTGCCGGCGTCGGCTTGATTCGCGCCTGCGTCGGGCGCGGTGACGGCACTTCGAATCTGATTTTGCAGGGGCTCGACCGCGTCCGTTTCACCGGCTTCGAACAAGAGTCGCCTTTCCCGATCGCAACGATCGAGCTGCTTGAATCCGACACGACCACGTCGATCGAAACGGAGGCGCTGGCGGCCAAGGTGCTCGAGCTTTATTCCGGATTGAAAGGGAACGGGAAAGAGCTCCCCGCAAAAGTGGACCGTTATCTTTCCGATCTCGGCGACCCGGAAATGCTGGCAGATTTGGTCGCATCGACTTTCATCAACGACCCACTACGCCGGCAGGAAGTGCTGGAGGAACTTTCGGTGAACAAACGTTTGCGCCTGATGATCCGTTATCTCCGCGACGAGAAAGGCAGCGCCGCTGCCTAACGAGCGATTGTCGATCTTAGCGCGTTTGTTCGCGCATCGCGCGGCCCGATTGATAAAGCGCCAGCTGCGTCCGGATGTCGTCGACCAAAGGTTTGTTTTCTGCCGCGGAGGCCAACTGCAACGCCACCTCCGCAGTTTTTGTCGCGTCGGCAAAACGCCCGCTCTCCGCGTACGCAGCCGCCAGCGTCGCTAAGAAAACAGGATTGGGGTGGTCGGTGGATGCATTGGCACGTTCCGCCAGCTTGATCGCTTTCGCGCCATCACGAATCTGCGCGTCGGAGCAGGTCGCGAGGATCCAAGCCACCTTGTTTTCGGCCTCGTGGTCGTTAGGCTCAATTTCCAAAACCGCGCGCAGATGAGCAAGCGCCTCATTCGCACGGCCCAGTCGCAAAAGCGCGGTGGCGAGATTGTAATAAGCCGTGCCGAATTGAGGATTGTTCTCCAGTGCTTTCCGCAAGTGCGCGATGGCTTCCTCAACTCTTCCCAGCTGCAAAAGAGCGGAACCTAAGTTGTTATGCGCTTCCACATAGGAGGGATCGATTTCGAGGGCCTTCCGTAAATGGACTGACGCTTCTTCCGCATTTCCTCCTTCCAGAATTGCGGCGCCGAGAGTACCGTGCGTTTCTGCGTCAGCGGGATCGATGTCGACAGCTTTTCGGAAATGGACAAGAGCTTCGTCGATTCGCCCCATTCGCTGGAGGACCGCGGCGAAACTGCTCTGCGTTTCGACGACGTTAGGATTAATCTCCAGTCCTCTTGTGATGTAAGAAAATCCTTCGTCCACCTGACCCTGTTGCAGAAGGACCACTCCCAGATTGTTATTTACGAACCACGAGTTTGGATTTTGAGTGACCGTCTTGCGCCAGAGCGTTTCGACATCAGAATAAATCGCGCACTGTCGCCAGCTCAGCGTTGCTAAGATCGACAACATGGTTGCGATCACCGCGGCGGCTAAAATTCTGACGCCGCCGCGCGCGCGATTAAATATTGTGGCGATGCCGGCCGCAGCCAAAGCGATCATGCTCATGGCTCCGAAGTATTGCCAGTGATCTGACACGAAAGTGTAGCGCGTCATGTAGAGAACGAAGAAGAGGACGAGCATCGAAGTGCTGACGAAAAAATGTGTGACTGCGACCGCGGGCGCTTTGCCTAACGAACGGCGAAAGAGAAAAAGCGTGGCGAGCAAGGCCGCTGTCGCTAACGGGAAAAGGTATTGCCACGGCGCGGTCGGATCGATCTGCCAACGCGGATAGATGAAAGTCAGCGGATAAGGAAAAATGAGTTTGCCGAGATAAAACCAAAATGAGCGTCCCGAAACTAGTACGCGTTCGCGCAGGTCGAGATGAAAAACTTTTCCGAACGCGCCGCCGGAATGTTGTTCGACGTAGATCGTTAGGGCGCCGAGCAGGAGCGCGATCGCCAGAAGCGGAACGAGCGGCAACCAATCGCGACGGTTCAATCGTGCGCGCTGCCACCAAACGATCAGCAACAAAGTCACGGGCAGAAAGCTCGTCGCCGTTTTCGCGAACATGGCCAAAGCGAAAAGTATGAGCGCGACAATGTAGCAACGACGCGCCGCAGATTTCGATGTCGATCTTGCGGAGTCGCCGTCCAAATTCGCGAAGCGCAGATAAGCCAGAATTGTTCCGAGGACCAGACTTCCGGAAAGCGTGTTCTTAAGTTCGGTCATCCACGCCACGCTCATGACATTGACCGGATGGAAGGCGAAGATGGCGCCGGCGAGCAACGCGCCGGGAACGCGAAGACGCGCGAGCACGCGCCACAAAAGAATCGCCGCCACTCCGTGCAGAATGACGGTCATCAAATGATAACCGAAAGTGTTAAGACCCCAGAATTGGTAGCCTAACCAAAACGCGGTAAAGCTGAGTGGATAATATTGGCAGGTCGCGCCGGGCTTAAACCAAATTTCCCAAAAACCGTGCAGCGATCGCAACGTCGCGTTCTCGGAAATATGAACGTCGTCATCCCAAAGAAAACCGCCGTGCAATGCCGGCCAGTAAATGACGACGGTGCCGACGATCAACGCTGCGGCGCACAGCAAAGTTAATTTGCGATCGCGCATGCGCCGTAATTTTGTTGCCAGAGCCTAAAGGCGAGCAGCGCCCAAATCATCTTGCGATAATCCCGCCGCCCCGCGAAATGATCGTCCAGCATTTGCCTAACGAACGCGGGATTGAATAATCCATCGGCGCGCAAGGCCGACTCGGAGCAGAGTTCCTCGAGCAACGGACGCAGTTCGCGCGACAGCCATTGCGCCAGCGGCATCATGAATCCGGCCTTGCGTCGATTAAGAATGGATCGTGGCAACAAATCCGCCATCGCGCGCTTGAGAATGTATTTCGGGCCGAGAAACCCGTGCAATTTGTAGGTGGGATTGATCCGCGCCGCGAACTCGACCAGTTGGTGATCCAGAAACGGCGCGCGCACTTCGAGCGAGTTCGCCATGCTCGCGCGATCGACCTTCACCAAAATATCGTCCTGAAGATAAAGCTTCATGCAAAGATATTGCAGGCGCTCGAGCGGCTGGAGCAGTCCGCTCTGGCGGACGTAATTGATCACATCTTCGAACGGGTTGGAGTTCAGGAGTGATTGCTGCATTTCTTGCGACAACAACTGGCGTTTCTGTTCGTTGCCGAAACAACCGAGCCACAGAAAAAAGCGAATCTCCGATGAAACGCCGGCGCCCTTGAAAAATTGTTCGGCCAAATATTCAGCGCTGGCGTAACGATGCGAAATGGGAATACGGCGCGCGAGCCGATTAAGCGTATCGCGCCAGGTCGTCGGCAAAAACGAAAGCGCCTCCATCAACTTGTGCGCCTGGAATGCGGGATAGCCCATGAACAATTCGTCGCCGCCGTCGCCGCCCAAAACGACTTTGACCGATTGCGCCGCGAAATGGGAAAGCAACCACGTCGGCACGATCGAAGAATCGGCGAACGGTTCATCGAGGATTTTCATGACGTCGGGTAGCAACGCGACCGCGCGCCCGGCCGAAAGCACTTCGTGATGATGCTCGGTGCTGTATCGGTCGGCGACGATCTGCGCGTAGGCCGATTCATCGTAACTCGGCTCGTCGAAGCCGATCGAAAATGTGCGCAGCGGCCCACTCGTCGCTTCCGCCGCCAACGCGGTCACGGTGCTCGAATCAATTCCTCCGCTCAGCAATACGCCGACCGGCACATCACTGCGAAGACGTTTCGAGACCGCCTCGCGCAAAACTCCGCGCAATCCCTCCGCCCACTCGTCGGCATTGCGCTCGCTTAGCGGATTGTCTTCCAGCGGAATGTCCCAATAGGTCCGTTTCGTTAGGCCGTTGCGGTCAAAGATTAAATAAGAACCGGGATCGAGTTTGAAGATGTCTTCGAAGATGGTGTGGGGCGCCGGGACATATCCGTATGTGAAATATTTGCTAACCGACAAGCGGTTGAGATGTCGATCTACGCGCGGATGGACGAGCAGCGATTTGAGTTCCGACGCGAAAATTAACTCACCGTCGCGGACACAATAATAAAGCGGCTTAACGCCAATCCGATCGCGCGCCAGAAACAATCGCTGCTCCGCGCAATCCCAGATCGCGAAAGCAAACATTCCATTGAACCGCTGCAACGCCTCCACGCCATCCCGAACAAATTGCTGTAGCAACACCTCCGTGTCCGATTGCGTTTTGAAAATGCATCCGCGTTCTTCGAGTTCCGCGCGCAATTCGACGTAGTTGTAAATTTCGCCGCCATAAACAATCTGGAAGCGGCCGTCGGCCGTGGCCATCGGTTGCGCGCCGCCGCTCGGGTCGATGATGCTGAGCCGGCGATGGCCGAGGGCAATCCCGGTGCCGATATAAAATCCTTCGCCATCCGGACCGCGCGGAGTCAACGGCGCCGCCATGCGTCGAATCAGCTTGTCTGGTTCGGCTACGGGTTTGTGCAGTCCTGTGAATCCGGCAATTCCACACATATCGCTGTCGTCCCACTATCGCCGGTGATAGATCAGCACCGAATTGTTTTCGAAAATTTTGTCCGCGTCCGCGAGAATGATTCGCCACGCCGCCGGAAATTGCTCCATCGATTGTTTGATCTCGCCGTCGGCAAAAATGAAACGAATGTCGTTCCCCCAAAATTCGCCAGCTCGACTCGCATCATCCAGGTTCGATTCCGCGCTGAAAAGATTTCCGAACCACGCTTCCCGTTCTTTGAAATCAATCGACATCGCCCAATGTCCCCACACCGTTGTATTCCCCGTGAACCCGGGAATGACGCGACTGGTCGCGACGCGCGCAAAGACAACCTCGTTAGGCTGGCTCTGCTCCTTTAATGCTTTGAGTCCCGCCATCGTATCGTCGCTGAGAAAGTAGGCGCCGTCTTCATTCGCTTTCACCTCGGCGTGTTGATTGGCCAGTAAATAGATGGGCGTTGCTGCCATCACCGGAACCAGGACAATCGCCGCGATCCAGCCGCGCCTCCACCGCGCGAAGACAAGATCGACCGCGACACTACTCAAGATCGACAACGGAATGTGCGCGCCAAAAATCATCTTCCTCTGAAACCAGATCGGCGCGAATGCGAACGCGATCGAAAGAACGAACCAAAACATAAGATGTCCATAACGTTTGCGGTCCGGCGCGCGCGCCACGACCGCGCCGGCAACGCATAATACTAACGGCAAGCCAAAACCGAGCAGAAGAGCCGCCACCGAAGGACTTTTCATTTCGCCAAGCAGGCTGTGTCGCGAAACGATGGGATTAATTCGCGCAACAATCGCTGGATAGATTGCGAACGGCAGCGCCGCGGCAAAATAGCGAAACAAATATCCGACTGCGTCTCGTTTCTTGCGAACCATCGTGACGATTGCGGCCCACCCAAAAAGCAACGGCAGCGCATAGGGATGAATCAGAGCCATCACGCCGGCCGCGAGTCCACTCCGCCAAAGATCAGACGCACTATTTTCACTCGTTCCGCGATCCAGCCAAAAGATCGACAACAACATTAACGTCAGCGAAAACGGAAAGAGCGGATTCCACATGAGCGACCAGAATGTGCTCATCTCCGGCATCGAAAGGTCCGTCGGGATCAACGACGACGACTGATTAATCAAACCGAAGAAAGCCAGGATTCCTCCCAATCCGGATGAAAGGCCGAGCAAAACCGAAGCGGCGATCGACTGCCTCGGATTCAGCCGAAGAAAATCGAGGTAACGATAGAATGTCGCCAGCAGTAATCCGGCGCCGATCGCTTTCGCCACCCAGAAGACAACGCCGAAGTCGCAAGAAAAGAGCCCGCTGATCCACCCGCACACGAGAAAAAATGGATGAAACAAAAACGGTTCGTGCGGCAACGCGGTGTATTTGATTTTGAACAACCACGCTCCGTGCGCGGCTTGTTGCGCCCAAGCCATGTAGCCAAACGAATCCTCCGGAAACGGCGGCAGAATCCAGGTGTAATGAAACCCGGCCGGCGTGGACGACCAGTTAATTAAGTAAGGCGCAGAAGTCGCGACGATAACAAACGCGGTCCAGCTCCAGCGAAAAACCGTCAGGCCATTTTTCTGGCTCATTGTCGATCTTACGAAGGACCGACGAGCCGCGCGTGTTCCTCCAGCAAAGAGAGATCGGTCATTCCGGCGATGTAATCGCAAACCGTCCGATGCAATCCTTCGCTTTCAATCCGCTTCGCCGCCGCATCGCCGAGTCGCTCCGGTTCGGTCACGTAAGCTTCAAAAACTTTCCGCATCATCTCGCACGCGCGCTCGTTCACTTCCGCCACGCGCGGATGATAGTAAACATTCTGGTAGAGAAACTTTCGCAGCTCGCGATTCGCCTTTAACAAATCGTCGCCGTAACGAATTAGCGGCGTCTCCTGTTTGCGCACTTCATCCGCACTCCTTACCGCAAGATCGACAACTGTCTTTGCGCTCGTTTCCACCACGTCCTGCACTTGCACATCGATGATGTCGCGAATGACCAGCTTGTGCAGGTCCGGCTCGCGCGCGTCGGGATACCGCGAAAGCACGGCAGCGGAACTCTTTTGCCACACGATGTTTTCCTCCAATTGCTTCGTGCTCAAAATTTCGAAATCGACAGCGTCGTCGAGATCGTGGCTGTAATAAGTAATCTCATCCGCCAGGTTCGCGATCTGCGCCTCGAGCGACGGACATTTGTATTTCTCCTCGTTAGGCTGAGGCGGATCGTAAAACGCCTGATGCTTCTGCAAACCTTCGCGCACTTCGAAAGTCAGATTCAATCCCGGAAATTTCGGGTACGCATTCTCGAGCAACTCGACCACGCGCAAGCTCTGCTGATTATGTTCGAACCCGCCGTGGCCGCGCATGCACTCCGCCAGCATCTCCTCGCCGGAGTGTCCGAAAGGCGAATGGCCGAGATCGTGCGCGAGCGCAATCGCTTCCGCAAGATCTTCATTCAACGACAACGTCCGCGCGATTGTGCGGCTGATCGACGCCACCTCGATCGAGTGCGTCAATCGCGTGCGCAAATGATCGCCCGTGCCGTTGAGGAAAACCTGCGTCTTGTATTCCAGCCGGCGAAATGCGCGCGAATGAATGAGACGCGCACGGTCGCGTTGAAATTCCGTGCGATAGGCGTGACTCGGCTCCGGAAATTTTCGGCCGCGCGAATCCGCGGATTTCTGCGCAAACGGCGCGAGCGTCGCGCGCTCGGTCGCTTCCATTTGCTCGCGCGTTTTCCAGCCGGCGCTCACGAGTCGATGTCGATCTTGTCCGCGCGTTTCAAACTCTCGCGCAACGCCCGCTCGGCCTTGCGCGCTTCTGAGCGCACGACGAGCAAATCAAAAAACGCCAGCAGGAACGCGGTAAAAGTAAGCCAGATGCAAGCAACCCAAAAAATGATCACGCGCCACGGATGCTCGTGCGCGTCAAGCATCGGCCGCAGCACCGTTAATCCGCCTAACAAAAGCACAAAGGCGCAAAGCAAAATCACCGCCATCATTTTGCGCCGCGCGTTTTGGTCGCGAATGACCCCGCGCGTGGCGTGCACAACCAACGAGGTAGTTTCCAAAGGTTTCTGATTCGTCGGATCGTCCATCGCGCGCGCTCCATGTCGATCTTACGATTCGAACTTGCCAACGCAACCGGCGCCGGCCGGGTTATTCTTCCTCGCGCGCGAGCAACCGCGCATGCATTATTTGCTCGAAGATTTCATAAACGAGATCGCGCCGCTCAGCGAAGATGCAATGAATGCTTTTCCCCGTCGGTGAATATCGAAAAACGATGCGGTAATTTCCCACACGCAGACGAAAGTAGTTTTTCAAGCGGCCTTCGAGCGGCTTAATTTCTCCGCGCTCGGCGCCGAGCGCTCGCAACGCCTCCCGCAATTGCCGGCGCGGCTCGGGCGCGCATCCACGAATGAAACTGGCGACCTGCGACGAAAGCTCAATCCGCCGCATTGATCGAGGAGAGCGGATGAAATTTCAGCTTGCCGCGCTCGTAAGCGCGGATTGTCTTCATCGCATGGGGATTGCCGAGAATCTCAAGCGTTTCGATGATCGCTTCCATCCGTTCACGCGATAACAGATAGGCGACGACATCGCCGTGCCGACGGATGGCAATGGCGCGATGCGCTGCGTCTTTGAGCAGTCGCGGCAGGTTCGTTTGCGCCTCGGTCACCGAATACGTAGAACTCATTGTCGATCTACGTAGCAGATCGGACGCCGCAGTTCAACCAAAACCAGCGCCGGGTTTCGAGAAGGTGGCGAAGCATCGCTAACGCTCACGGAAAACCATTACCAATCAAGAATCTCAACTCGCGCTTTCGAATTCGGCGCGCTACTTTCGTCCTTCTCGATGCCGACAGTCGATCTGCTTAAAGTTCTTCAAGAGTTCACGGCTCGCGAAAAAATTTCGATCCCCGCATCTTCCGCTGCCGTTCCAGAACTCGCGAGTTACGAACCGCTCGCTCAATACATCAACGCGCTCGCAAAGGATGCGAAGCCGGAGCGTGCGGCTGAAGACTTATTTACGTCAGTCGCCCGCGATATAGCAGGACTCAAGAGTATCCCCCAGGTCTTCGTCGGCGATGGCTTCGTAGATTTTCTCGTTGGAGAAGAACACGGCTCCGGCGGTGTTTTGATCGAGCTGAAACCTCTGTTCACTCAATCCGACGAGGCACACGTCCGCCGACATCCGGTAAAACCGGCGAACCACAAACCGCAGGTAAAAAAGTATCTCCGCAAACACGAATACGTTGTTCTGACCGACTTGCTAACCGCCTATGTCTTCAGCGCTCGTGATTTCTTTTTCTCCGACACTTGGTTCGCGGAGCTTCCCTTTGTCGATCTTCTCCGGCGCATCCGCGACGAGTTCGATTTGATTGATGCCATCCGCCGCCTGGAAGATGCGGCTGAGAAACCGGAATTGGATCGCATTTTCTTCGAAGATCTCACCGAGTGGTTCGCCAAATTCCGCAATATCCGCTGGCAAAATCAGGAAGCTGCCGCCGAGCTGACCATCTTGCTGCTCAATAAACTAATCTTTGCGAAGACACTCGAGGACCACGGGCTCGTGTCGTATCGCTACCTTCAAGACGAGTACGATCGCCAGAAGGATTTATGGGAAACCAAAGGACCGCATCGCGTAGCACGCGCATTTCTCGAAGCGTTCGAGCCGTTCTTTGACGAGTACTACGACACCGAGCTGTTCGAACAAAAAATTTGGGATGAAATCGAACGAAGTCCCGAAAATCTTGCGCGTTTCTGCGAAGCGCTGGAGCTGGTCCTCGGTATCACGAAATGGGACCGCCTCGCTCAGCGAGGTGTCGTTAACTACAACTACCGCACCATCAATGAGGACATCTTTGGAAAGAGCTACGAGATGTTTCTCGCCGCCAATCGCAAAGACGAGGGCATCTACTACACGCCGGCAACGATCACTACGCCGATGGCAGACAGCCTCGTCGGAAGTTTGTTCGGTTTCCTTGTCGATGAAGTTTGCGCTGCCATCGCCGCAGATGTTTGCGACTTTGAAAAAGCCGGAACGCTCATGGCGAAGATCGAGCAGATTCACATCGCCGATACTGCCGCGGGTAGCGGCGGGTTTTTGATTAAAGTTTTCCGCGCGATCTGGACCCAGTATCTGCGAATCGACAACGCGCTCGACTGGCTCAAACAGATGCACGTCTCTGGCGATATGTTTGAGCTTCCGAAAAATGTTCGCGAGGCTGCCGACTTCCGACGCGATTGGCTCCTCAACGCTGAACAACGGCGTCTACTTCTTTCCGCCGTTTTGCTGCGCCACATCTTTGCGATCGACAAAGACGCAGGCGCCCTCGAAGTCGCGAAGACCAATGTCTGGAAGGAAGCTGTTAAACTTACGCCGCAACATTACAACTACCGCCAGTTAAAAGGCGACGCGCAGAAAATTTTGCCGAACCTCGAACTGAACTTCATTTGCGCAGACTCTCTCGTCGACCTTTTGCCGTACGATCAAGTGAGATGGCTAGCCGACCATCAACGGCATGAACTGGCAGAGCTGGCGGCCTTGCGCCAGCAATACATCTCGAATCCGAGCGATCATACTCCTCTAGAGCGTGCGCTTAACTTGCGGAAAAGATTGCGCGCTAATCTTGGTGAGGCCTGTCCGGGCAAAAAATTCCCGGAGCCGCTCGCTTGTTTCACGTTGATGTTTTTTCCGTGCTGGTTCGAAGCAGACGGATCGGTTCGTGAGAACGGCGGCTTCGACGGCATCATCGGCAATCCGCCATGGGAAGCAGTCAAACCCGTGCGGAAGGAATTCGCGAAGATCGGAAAGTACTCGATGGACGTAACGAATTTCGACGCGTGGTTCAAAGCTAAAACGGAAGGTGATCCCGACTTCAGAGAACGCTGGTTGGAATACCAGAAGTTCTACGAGGAGTACAAAACGTACCTTGGGCAGAAATTTACGCACCAAGGCGGCGGTGATTGGAACTTTTTCAAGCTCTTCGTCGAAGCAGACCTCGCACTCGTGCGTGATGGTGGGCGTTTGTCGCTCCTTGTACCGTCAGGATTTCAAACCGACGAAGGTTGCAAAGATTTGCGAGAACTCCTGATTCTCAAGAATCGATTCGACCAGATCACTTCATTTGAAAACAAAGGATATGTCGCGATGACGCCAAAAGGCGAAGAGCGCAGGAAAATATTTCCCGACGTTCACCCACAATTCAAATTCGGATTCTTCAAAGTAACCAAAAGCGAGTCCCCAGGAGACCAACATATTTTCGAAGGCAGATTTTATCTTCACGATCCGACGCAAGCATTCGGTCCTCCGATTAAATACACGGTTGGGATGATGCGGCTCTTCTCACCCAGGAATTTTTCATTCATGGAGTTCCGCACGAATCGCGACCTCGAACTCTGTAAGAAGATTCGAAATCAGCATCCATTGCTTGCGGATTTAGGCCATCGTTTTCGCAGAGAACTGCATATGACGGGAGACGCCAAGTTCTTTCACAAGCGAGAGGGCGGAGCCCTCAAAGACGGAGAATTGCCTCTCTATGAAGGCAAGATGATTTTTCAATTCAATGATCACTACGCGCCGGGCGCGTATTACGTCGTTGAAGGTGAGATTAGACCGGAGCTACTCCGAAAGGAAATCTTTCGTCTTGGAAGGATAGTGCGTGAATCCGGCGCTAGCATGCTTGAAGGCCGACGCGTGCCTAAGGCGAAACAAGATTTGGAAGAACAGCTGAACGAAATTTTCTCGAGAAAACAATTCGCGCTGCACTACGAGCGCGAACGCCTTACATATCGAGCCGTCGGCAGCTCGACAAATGAACGCACGTTGATCGCTGCTGTTCTGCGTTCTCGCGTCTGCCTCACGCATTCGATTTACTACGCCTCAGCATTTCGATACGAAATCGACGCTACTGGCGTGTTACATCAGCATTCCACATCGCTTGATGATTTTTACGCCTTGGCATCTGTCCTAAATTCGCTAGCGGCGAATTATTATCTTCGAAACAAAGTTAGCGCGAACTTGAATATCTCTTCAGTCGAAGAGCTTCCGATTCCGTCCCTTAATGCAACACAAACTCAGCAACTCTCAAAATCAGCAAAGATGCTTTCCGAAAAGCCGGACAACCTGAAAGAACGGAGCCGGCTTGAAGCGTTCATTGCTCGCGAACTTTACGGATTAGACGAAAACGATTGGAAACATCTGACCTCCACGTTCACTTATGGTGGCGATAGCGATTCGAAAGCCGAGCTCGATGAAATCATTCGGCTCTCGAAAGAATTTTGGCACGAAACGCTGGTCGCTCTTTCCTGACCGTCGAATCCGCTTCTCCCGAGCAGACCGAAATGTTTTGATGACGTCATGAAAAAGTCCAAGGCGAAAACAAGAGCGGTAGGCAATGCGGACAAGCCACCACAGAAGCGACTGACGGGTGCGAGAAAAGCTCGTCGCGGCAGTCCCTCTCCGAAAATGGCAAGTCGAAGCAAAGCTTTCGCCGAAGCCATGAAGAAAGCGAAGTCTTACGCCAACGATCCGGAGCGTTTGCGTGCACTCTTCAAAGAAGCGGCAAAGAAAGCCCAGTCGATACCAAAAGATCCATTTAAGGAAACGTGGGCTTATTTCCAAGCGATGCTGCGCCTGATCCGCGCGTATTACCGGCGCGATTATCGCGATGTAACGATGAGCACTCTAGTCTTGATCATCGCCGCGATCATCTATGTGTTGAATCCATTTGATTTGATTCCAGATGCAATTCCCGTTGTCGGCTGGCTAGATGACGCCACGGTTTTGGCGTTTGCCGTTCGGAGAACTAGGCAAACCTTGGATGACTTCATGGCTTGGGAGACGACGGCGCTGTAACACGCGTATATGAGCGAAATCACAGATTCCGATCTCATAACCGAAGACAAGGTTGATTTTTTACTCGCGGAAGCAAAGGAGCAATTGAAGGCGACTGTCGCCGATGCCGAGGCTTTATCGAAATCGGGCGTGTATCTTCTCGGTGGACTATTGACAGTAATTACCGCTTTGGTCGGCGTGACCGGCGCACAATTCAATGGCGCTAGATCCCTTTCGGAGCAGCGCTGGGGAATCATTGTTCCACTGCTCTTGACCACACTCTACGCAGCGGCCGACGCCGGCATGATCATGTGGACCGCGCTCTCCTCGAAAGAACTTGAGCACGGCGGAAACACGCCTAACAACCTGGCCACTCAAGAATTGTTTCGACTTGAAACCCGCTTGATCAAGTTTTCCGAAGCCTTGAGCTACCAAGATCGAATCGAGAAGAACCATCGCCGTAACGAGCAAATCGGCATCACCATCAATCGCGGCATCAAGTTGGCCTGCCTGACGCCGCTAATCTACCTTGTGCTGCTACTAACAGTGTACTTTATCGCGCCTTCTTCGTTCCGCCCGTAGAGCGAATGCCGCTCGGCGGTGGCGGCGCCGGCGCGGGAACCGGCGGTTTAGCGGTTGATGTTGGCTCTGCCATATCCAAATCCAAAGGTAGAATGTTTGATCGCTCTCGCAACTTTATTGTTCGATCTAAACCAAAAGCAGCGCCGGATTTTCGAGCAGGTGGCGAAGTTCTTTCAAATACTCCGCGCCGAGCGCGCCGTCGATCACGCGATGGTCGCAACTCATCCAAATCGACATGCGATGACCGATTGTTATCTGATCGCCATCGCCGACGACGGGCTTTTTTGAAATCGCGCCGACCGCGAGAATGAATCCCTGCGGCGGATTGATGATGGCGCTGAACGAATCGATGCCCATGCCGCCCAGATTCGAAACAGTGAAATTGCCGCCCTGAAATTCCTCCGGCTTCATTCGCTTGTTGCGCGCGCGGCTGGCGAGATCTTTCGCTTGCTCGCTGATCTCGCGCAGAGATTTGTTTTGCGCCGCGCGAATCACCGGCGTGAGCAATCCATCTTCGATCGCGACGGCGATGCCAAGATCGACATCGGCGTATTGCACGATCGCGTCGCCATCGAATGACGCATTCACTTTGGGAATCTTTACCGCTGCCATGACCGCAGCTTTCAAAATAAAATCGTTCACCGTGATCTTCGATGTGTCCGCACCTTCCCCGCCCGATTTTAATTCGGCGCGCGCGGACATGAGCGGGCCGGCGTCGATGTCGATGTTCAGATAAAAATGCGGGACCGGGCCCTTGCTTTGGACAAGGCGCTCCGCGATTCCTTTGCGCATTCCGGAAAGATTGATGCGCGCGCCTTCGCCCGCTTTCGGCGCAGATGTAGATGTCGATCTTGCCGGAGATGGTGCTGCCGTTTTTGATTTCGCCGCGCCGCGCACATCCGTTTCGGTGACGCGACCTTCCGGTCCAGTTCCCTTCACGTTCGCAAGATCGACACCGAGCTCTGCCGCAACTCGCCGCGCCACGGGCGAAGCTTTTACCCGCGCGTCCTCGCCCTTCTCGGTCTTCGGCGCAGGCTTTTCAGCCTCTGGCTTCTTTTCCTTTTTTGGCTCAGCTTTTTTTTCTTCCTTCTTTTCTGCGTTCGCTTCTTTCGGCTTGTCTTCTTTTTCCTCTGGTTCCTTTTTTTCTTCCTTTGTTTCCTCGGCCTCCGGTTTCTCTTCCTTCTTCTCTTCTTTCGGTGCTTCTTCGCCTTCCTCCCCGATAAACGCGATCTTGTCGCCGACGTTCACCTTCCCGCCTTCTTCCACATAAATTTCTGTGATCGTTCCATCTTCGGGCGATTCCCATTCCATCGTCGCCTTGTCCGTCTCGATCTCCGCCAGCACTTCGCCAGTCGTGACTTTGTCGCCTTTCTTTTTTTTCCACGAGACGAGCGTGCCTTCGGTCATCGTGTCGCTCAGCTTCGGCATTTGAACTTCAGGCATAACGAATCCTCAGGCGTAACAAACTTGCTTCACCGCCGCGATCAACTTGTCGATGCTCGGCAGAACCGCTTTCTCCAATTTCTCGTTGTAAGGCATCGGCACGTCTTCCTGGGCAACGCGCTCGATCGGCGCATCGAGCGCATCGAAAATATTTTTTTGAATCCGAAAACAAACTTCCGCACCGATGCCGCAAAACGGCCGGTCTTGTTCGACAATCACCACGCGATGCGTCTTCGAGACCGAATCGAAAATCGCCTGCTCATCGAGCGGTTTGATCGAGCGAAGATCGACAATCTCTGCAGAAATATCTTCCTCTTCGAGTTTCTCGGCGGCGGCGAGCGCGAGCGGAACGGTTTGCGCGTAGCAAATAATCGTGACGTCGCTGCCTTCGCGTTTCACCTCCGCTTCGCCTAACGGAATCGTAAGATCGACATCGAGCGGCTCAACCATTCCTTTTGAGCTGTAGAGCAATTCGCACTCGAGCACGAGCACGGGATTGTTATCGCGCACCGCGGTTTTCAATAAACCTTTGGCGTCGCGCGGCGTCGCTGGTGTGCAAACTTTCAGGCCGGGAATGTTCGCGTAAAGACATTCCGTCGCGTGCGAGTGCGTCGCGCCGAGTTGATGCGCCGGTCCGTTAGGCCCACGAAACGTGATAGGAATATTGAATTGTCCGCCGGACATGGTGAGCATGTTTGGCGCGTTGTTCACGACTTGGTCGAATGCGACTAACGAAAAGCTGAACGTCATGAACTCGATGATCGGTCGCAAACCCACCATCGCGGCGCCGACGCCAAGTCCGGCAAAACCGTTTTCGCTGATCGGCGTGTCGATGATGCGCGACGCGCCGAAACGCTCGAGCAAACCTTGTGAAACTTTGTAAGCGCCGTTGTACTCCGCGACTTCTTCGCCCATCAGGAAAACATTTGGATCCCGCTCCAATTCTTCCGCGAGCGCTTCATTCAGCGCCTGGCGATATGTGATCTCTCGCATGGTCATGGCGCGTAAGTGTAATCGTAAAGTTTCTCGAGTGGCGGCTCCGGACTTTTTTCGGCGAACTTCACACTCGCCATCGCCGTCTCCTTGGCCTTCTTGTCGATCTTGTCGAACTGCTCGTTCGTCAATTTGCCTTCGCGCGTCAATTGCGCGCGCAAGCGCGTGATCGGATCATCGAGCCGAAATTTCTCCAGCTCGTCTTTGGTGCGATAACTCGCCGGATCGGACATGGAATGGCCGCGATAACGATACGTGCGCACTTCCATGAACGCCGGATGCGGTTCCTTGCGAATCGACGAAACGACTTCGCCGATTTTGTCGCGCACCTCGCGAAAGTTCATGCCATCGACGATCTCTCCCGGAATATCGTAGCCCTCGGCGCGATCGACGATTTGCTTTAACGATGTCGATCTTTTCACGGATGTGCCCATGGCGAACAAATTGTTTTCGCAAATGAAAACGACCGGGAGTTTGTAGAGCGCGGCAAGATTAAGCGCTTCGTGGAAGCCGCCCTGATTGATCGCGCCGTCGCCGAAAAAACAAAGCGTGACACGATCTTCGTTTCGATATTTGCAGGCGAATGCGAGTCCGGTCGCGAGCGGTACATGCGCGCCGACAATCGCGTGCCCGCCATACATGTGGCGCGATTTGTCGAAGTAATGCATCGAACCGCCGAGACCGCCGGTCACACCAGTCGCCTTGCCGAAAAGTTCCGCCATGCACGCGTCGGGACTCGTTCCGCGCGCGAGCGCGTGCGCGTGGTCGCGATAAGCGGTGATGATGTAATCGTCATCGCGCGTGGCCGCGACCGCGCCGACCACGACCGCTTCCTGCCCAATGTAAAGATGGCAAAAGCCGCCGATCTTCTGCGCCTGATATTGCTGACTCGCGCGTTCCTCGAAACGGCGGATGAGCAACATCAGCGAGAGCATTTCGACTTCGTCGCGCTCCGCCGGCTGCATTTGCGATTACGCGGGACGCGGCAGGGCGGACTTGTTAGGCGAAGATTCAGCGCTGCGGCTGAATTGGACGCACAGGACGAAAGCGAACGTGAAGACGAGATCGCTCACGAGTGAGTTGCGATAAAACATCCAGCTCGGCGTCGCGCTGTAGGCGGACAAGCCGACGGTGAGC
>JBBROO010000017.1:0-55751 GCA_038229295.1 Chthoniobacterales bacterium
AGAGTCAGCTAGGGATAAGCATCCTTCCATGCAGTCTAACCAAGCGATGCAGCGAACCGCGAACCGTCCTTATGCTTAGATTTCAGAGCATGCGAACGTCACTTCTGGCCCGCGCGGTCGCTGATCTTGTGTCTCGTTAGATCTGGCCCGCGCGCAGTATGAATTCCCGACTGCTCAAAGTTTCCCTGCGATTGGGGGCTGCACTTCTTCTGCTCCTCGCCATTTCAACGCTCGTCTTTGGCGGTCTCTCGTTTCGGAGCCAGAGTCAGCTCTCCGACGACAGGTATGTTATTGACCACGTTGTCGTCTTTTCCCATCGTCCCATCATTCTCGGCATTTTAGGAGTCACGCTCTTCGGATTGAGTTTTCTGATTTCGACAAAGCGAGCTTGAACGTGATAGATCTAACCATGCGATGCAGCCAACCGCTGGCCGGCGTACGCGCAAGATTCCCATGATCCCAACCTCACATCCCGCCGCCACGCGCGCCCTCGCCAGCGGTGGCTGATCTTGTTCTCGTTAGGCCTAAACGATGCCCGACAAGGTGAAGATGCGAGAGGGCGATACGATCCTGGTGATGGTGAAAGACGGTAAGGTTATCCACCACTCGTGGAATATGAGTTTAACGCACGTAGAATTTGTGAAGCGAGCGACAGGCCAGTTGCCGGAAGGAGCTTGGGTTGGCACGGTCTCAAAACTCGACGACGAAATTATGGCAGTCACGTCGAAGTATTTTTTTGGTTATCAGCTTCCCGGCCCGAAGGACGTCGACGAAGCCGTAAAGCGCACCTTTGAGTGATATGCAAGCTCCAAGGTCTAACCAAGCGATGCAGCCAACCGCCGCTCGGCTCTGAATTGCGATCGCCTCGCAAAGGGTAATTGTCGATCTTTAGTACTGCTCGCCTTCGTCTTCTTTCGTCGGGCCGACGCGGTCTTCGATTCCCCAGACGTGAAACATCACGCCGAACCACCAGAGCGGAAGGAGCAATCCGCCGAAGCCGGCGGTGAAGGTGAACGTGATCGCGGCAATCAAGATCGCCATCGGTGTGCCGACGAACATGATGAGCGCGCCGATCAATCGGTGGCCTTTGTAAATATGTCCGAGGCCGGGGATGACACTCAATAAAACCGCGACCGCATCGCTCGCTTTTCCTTCCGCCGTTTCGGTTGCGGCGCGCGTCCAATCGCATTGATCGCAACGCTGCGCATCTTTCGGCAGCGTGTGCCCGCAGTATGGACACGGCATCGTGTCGGTGCTGACTTCCTGTTGCTCTGTTGGTGCGTCGGTGTATTCCATCGCAAGATCGACAATGCGAACGTCACAAGCCGCGCCGATTTCGTCAAGCCAGTTGTAGAGGCGCTTGTGCCAAGCGCCTGAGTTTTAGTTTCGGCGTTTGACCCAAACGCCGCTACAATTGCGCCATGTCCGCGCTGTCTGAAATTGTTCAATACACCGACGATTATTTGCGCATTCGCCAAATCGGCGACTGGGAGAATGCGCTCAATGGCCTGCAAATCGAAAACTCAGGCAGCGTAACAAAAATCGGAGCGGCGGTGGATGTTTCCACGCGCGTCTTAAATTCAGCCGCAGAGAAACATGTCGATCTTCTGATCGTTCATCACGGTTTGTTCTGGCCTGGACTTCAACCGGTGACCGGCGTGCTGAACCGGCAATTGCGAATGGCATTGGCAAATAACATCGCGCTCTACAGCGCGCACCTTCCGCTCGATCTTCATCGCAAAGTTGGCAACAACGCGCGCTTGGCCGAGGCGCTCGGACTGAAATCGACGAAGCGGTTCTTCAAGGAAAAAGGAGAACTTATCGGATTGAAAGCCAGGCTTTCCGTGCCGCGCGGCGTTTTAATTCGGAAGCTGAGAACCGTTTTACGCGGCCCGGTTAAGACATTTAATTTTGGTCCGGCCGAACCGCGCAAAATTGGAATCATTACCGGCGCCGCCGGATCCGAAATTTATCGCGTCGCGGAAGAGAAGATCGACATGTTCATTACCGGCGAAGCGCCGCACTGGGCCGCGGTCGCGGCGGAAGAATTGAAAATGAATCTGGTTTTGGGCGGCCATTACGCGACCGAAACTTTTGGCGTCAAAGCGCTGGCCGCGCACGTCGGCGAAAAGTTTCAGATACCCTTCGAGTTCATCGATTGCCCGACTGGGCTCTGATGACGATTGCCTAACGATAAAAGCTTAACGCTTGAGCAGCGGCATTGCCGTTCTTCCAGCGCCCGCTTCTTTTACGCCGAAATGAGCACGACCCGGATCGACTACTCGTGACCTTCTTTCGCTTCCATTCGCGCACCTTTCATCATGTTGTCGGCTGCCCACATGGGCCGAAGATTCGAGTAATGAAAACATAATCGCTGTTGAGCCGTATCTTTCAGATCAAAGCTCGCGCAAGGGCGCACGTGATCGATATGCCACAGGTGGCGATTAACCCAAGACATCCCTGGGCAAAAATTCGCCTCAATATGGTCCAGTAGCGCTTGCTGCGAGCAACCGACGAGTGTCATCAGTCCTGCGGATTTATTTCCACCGCACCTTAACGCCTTTCGAAACCGTGCCCGCAACCGGCGAGTAATCTGCCGTCGAAGCATGGCCTTTCTACGATTTTCCGCCTGTATACGGATCTCTCCATCACGCCAAAGCCGTAGCCTTTCCAGATCTGAAGTAGGTCCGCCCTTGCGTGCCCATCTCCGCACCGTATCAGCGCTAACACGTATCCGTTTTGCGATCTGCCGTTGCGTTACTCTTCGCTTTCGCCGCTCCTTGAGCCAAGCACGCAGCTCTTTAACATCAACCGGCGCGCCTTCTTTTTTCAGCCTAACAAGAGAGCCATATGTGATGCCGGCTCGCTGCGCGATTTTATAAAGCGGAATTCGCCGATGCTTACGGGAGGCGGACCGCTTGCTGTATCTGTTATTCAAGGTCATCCAGTTTCGCAGTTTCGCAACATCACGGGTCGGAGCGCCGAGCTTTTTCCACCGCGATAAAGTGCCTTCGTTTAGTCCAAGGGCGCAGGCCACGCTGCGCTGCGACCGACCCCTATCCAACAATCCCCGTTGTTCCGCCCATATACGGAGCGCGTGCACATCTTTAAGTGGAGCCCCCCATTTCTTCCAAGCCGTCAATTGACTAGGACTCCTGCCAACCTGGGCGGCTAGAGTGTTCTGCGTGACTCTCGCACGATCAGTCGCAGCCTGTCGAAGCCATCGGCGAAGCATTGCGTCCGATTCGCACGGAGCACCGCGATCCTTCCACCGCAGTACGGTAGTGTGAGCAACGTTAAATTGTGCAGCGATGCATCTACTGCTTCTTCCCGACCTCGGTGACACCCCCGAGTCAGACATTCTTGTCATCCTCTTTTATTCGGCGCTTCGCCGAAACGCGTTGTAACTGAAACACTCCAGCAGCAACCACGAGGAATACTATACCGGCACCGCGGCGGAAATGGGAGAACACGCACGCAATCGCGACGACTGTGCCGAGCGTAGCTCCGAAGAATAGCGTGGTGCGCAGCATCTCATAGCCTGGTACTGGCAGGTAATCATCGACGAGTGGTAAGATCGCGATGCTGGCGAGGACTGGCATGCTCAGCGCGAGAATCCACCATGCGGCTGCGAGAAGCCCCGGCATGTCGGCGCGCGTAGAAAGCTGCGTGAAGACCACGAAGCACGCTCCAGCGAGCACCGCACTGATTTGCTGCTCAACTCTTTCGCGTGGCATGAGGCCTAACATCGTAACAAGCAGAATTTTTTCTACCTATTTCGGGCGTTGCTCCTGACATTAGCGGGAAAGACAGAAACGTGATCGGCCTTCCGTAGCGCGGAAACTTCGTTACCTTTGTTTCCCTCTGTGGCTTGTGCATCAGAGATTTGAACAGAAGGTAACGAAGGGAACGAAGGCGATAAACGCATGATCACGGAAGAGGAAGCGCGCGCGAAAGTTCTCGAGAATATTTCGGTGTGGCCGCTGCGGCGCGTTGCGTTGCCGGATGCGCTGAATGATTTTGCGGCGAAAGATTTGCACGCGCAATTGCCGCTGCCGGTTTTCGATAACTCGGCCATGGACGGTTACGCCATTATTGCGGGCGCGAAAAAGTATCGCATCGTCGGCGAACAACCGGCTGGGTTAGATCGACAACTGCATGTGAACGCTGGCGAAGCCGTCCGCATTTTCACCGGCGCGCCCATGCCCACGGGTGCTGACGCGGTCGTGATGCAGGAAGATATCGCGCGCGATGGCGACGACATCGAACTTCAATGCAAGATCGACATGGGCGATTTCATTCGTCGCTGCGGCTGCGATCTGAGTGTCGGCCAAAAAATTCTGAGCAAAGGCGATCGAATTAATCCGACGCATCTCGCGCTGCTCGCGTCGCAAGGTTTCGCTAAGATCGACATCGGCGGCGCGGTCACGGCCGCGGTTTTATCAACCGGCGATGAACTGGCTCCGTTAGGCCAACCACTGAGCCCCGGACAAATTTACGAGAGCAATTCGGTCTTGCTGACGGCGCTGCTAAAGAATCTCGGCGCGATCATGAATTCGGCCGAGCATTGTCGCGACGATTTGGATTCGCTCATCGATGCGATCAAGCGCGGCACCCGCCAAAACATCCTGATTGTCAGCGGCGGAGTTTCAGTCGGCGAACATGATCTTGTGCGTCGCGCATTGGAATCGCTCGGAGCGAAGATCGACATCTGGCGAGTCGCGATCAAACCGGGCAAACCGTTTTTGTTCGCGCGCCTTGGCGATTGCGCCGTTTTCGGTTTGCCCGGAAATCCGGTGTCGTCTTTCGTGACATTTCTGCGTTTTGTCCGGCCCGCGATTTGGAAAATGATGGGCGCATCGCAGCTGCACGCGCCGACGATCTACGCGAAGTTGATTGTCGATCTTACGAACAGCGACCAGAAGCGTCCGCATTATGTGCGCGGCAGATTTGAGAACGGAGAATTTTCTCCGGTCGGCCGGCAGGAATCGCACGCGCTCTTCGCGCTCAGCCAATCGAACGCCCTGGTTTGTGTTCCGGCCGGCGGGGAAATCAAAAGCGGAAGTGAAGTGGCGGTGGAGATTTGGGACTGAAGGCGTTGACAGGGTCGCGCGGCATTTTAGCTTAAACGCGTTGAATACGGGAATCGCCACCACGGCCGCACGAGATGAATCCGCCGGAATTCGTGCCGATGCGGAACGGCTCTCGCACATTGTCCTGGAAATGCAGCGCTGCTTCGTGCTGCGACTTTGCAAAGAACTCGCGCCCGGCAATGTCTCTTTCCCGCAGTTTTTCCTGCTCGCCTATCTCGATCAAAAAGAAGTCCTGACCATGTCGGCGATCGCGCAGAAGATGGGACACACCACGGCGGCGGCGAGCGGCCTGGTCGCACGGCTGGAAAATCTCGATTACGTCATGCGTTCCAGTGCGCGCGAAGACCGACGCAAGGTGATGGTGTGCATCACGCCGAAAGGTTCGGCATTGGTTCGACGCATCCGCGAAGAGATGGTCGGCAATCTCATGAAGATCATGGGGCATCTCACGCCGGAGGAGCAGAAGAATTGGTTGCACATCTACAGCAAAATCTACGATTACTGCCAATCGAAATGAATTGCGCGTCATTCGGCGGCACTGCTACCAATTAAAAAAGCGCGCTCTTTGAATCCAAGCGCCCACGCCGCGCATCTAATCTTTCGGAGCCTATTTTCATGCGAAGAGTTTTTACCCTGGGAATTTTTAGCGGCGTCGTAGCGCTGGCTTCCCTCGTCCTTGCCGGCAGCGAATCGACCACCATCACCACGCGCGAGACGATGTCGATCCACGGGGCGCGGCGATTTACGCTTGATCAGGCGATCTTGACGGCGCTGCAACAGAATCCGGAAATCCTGCGGGCCAAACAGGAGATCGAGCGCACGCGGGGCGTCATGCTCGAAATCGGCGCGCACGCGTTGCCGCACGTCAATCCGACGGCAAATTTATCGTGGACCGACCCCAAGCTCGGCCGTGGAGGATCGACAAGTAGTAGTAGTGGTACTAGCGGAAGCAGCAGTGGAAGCGGAAGTGGTACCGGCGGCGGCGCCGGGAGCAGTGTTGGCCTAACGGATACGGCTTATGCGATTCGGATCACCGGGACGCAATTGGTTTTAAACTACAGCACTCTGCGTTCGATTCGCGGCACGGCCTTCCAACGCGACAGCGCATATTTCTCGTTCCGAAACACGCTCGATCAAGTCATCGCGACCGTTAAAACGCAGTTCTATCAAGTCATCCTCAATCGCGCGCTCATTACCGTGCAGGAGGAATCGGTGCGCTTGCTGGAGAGCCAGCTCAAGGATCAACAAAATCGTTTCGAGGCGGGGACGGTGCCGCGTTTCAACGTGCTGCAAGCGCAGGTCGCGTTGTCCAATCAGATCCCGAACTTGATCGCAGCCCGAAATAATTTCCGCATCTCGCAGTTGCAGCTCGCGAAAACTTTGGGGCTTGATTTCGATCCGCTGCGCGGCGCCGGCGCGCCATTGGAAGCGGTCGGCGAATTGGTTTACATCCCGCGCGATGTTCCATTGACGGCGGCGATTGAGTTTGGAAAGGAGCGCCGTCCTTTTTTGAAACAAGCGCGGGCCAATGTCCTGAACCAAATCGAGCAGGTTCACGTCGCGCTCGGCGGTTTCCTGCCGAACTTCACTTCGAATGGCGGCTACGAAGTTTTCAGTTCGCCCTTCACGACCGATTTCAGCCAGGTCTCGCGCGGATGGGTTGGGGGCTTGGTCGGAAACTGGGCGATATGGGATAGTGGCGAAACTCTCGGCCGCGTGAAGCAGCAGCGTGCGCTGCTCTCCGAATCGAAGATCACCTACGACGACGACGTGCGGCAGGTCGAATTGGAAGTGCAGCAGGCCTACTCGAACTTAGTGCAGAACCGTGAACTGATTCAGAGCACGGAAAAAACGGTCGAGCAGGCGGAGGAAGCGGAGCGGTTGGCCAAGGCGCGACTGGATGCTGGCGCCGGAACGCAATTGGATGTGCTCAACGCGCAGGTGCAGTTGACGCAGGCGCAATCGACGCGACTACAGGCTCTCTTCGGTTACAATTCCACCCTGGCGGAGTTCGATCGTGTGACTGGAACGCAAAGCGTTTACACCGAATCGTTCGACAACATGGCGCCGCGCGCGACCAGGACATCCACCTATGACACCAGCAGCGGCACGACTTCGACGGGAAAACGTCAGTCGCCCCAATCGCGGTCGAGATAGCGCGATTCGTTCGTGGTCGCGAAACAATTTTCGTTCGAACGATTTCCCGCGCTCGAAGCCGTCGGCACTTGCCAGCACGTATTTACGCAACGAGTTCCCGGAATCGACGTATCGCACGACAAAGCGGCGGCGTTAGAGCGACTCGAGGCCGCGCATCGCGAAATCCGGCGCTCCATCGGTATGGAGAACTCCCCGCTGCTTACCGCCGAGCAAATTCATGGCGATCAAATCGCGATTGTCGATCTTGCGGAGAAATCCGATAAACATTTCGAAGGCTGCGACGGCTTCATCACCAACCAGCGCGGCGTTGCGCTCGGCATCCACGTCGCCGATTGCTGCGCGGTTTACATTGTCGATCCAAAAACACCGGCGATCGGTCTCGTCCATTCCGGGAAAAAAGGAACGGAACTGGAAATAGTCGGCCGCGCCATTGCGCAGATGCGCGCACGCTTCGATTCGAATCCCGCGGACATGATCGTCCAACTCAGTCCCTGCATCCGCCCGCCGCATTACGAAATCGATTTCGCCGCGCAAATCCGCCAGCAATGCGAGTCACGCGACGTAAAACAAATTCACGACGGCGGCGTCTGCACCGCGTGCGACCTCGCCGCGTATTACTCCTACCGCGCCGAGAAAGGAAAAACGGGCCGCATGCTCGCGCTGCTGGGAATGATCGCTTAGATCGACAACTCGCTTTCGCCCTTTCCGCGATAGGGACATATGCCGCGCTTCTTCGCTTCAGCGACGAAATCAAAAAACTCGCGCGCAGCAGCTCCCACTTTCGTGGCCGCCGCCTTCTCCAGCGCTTGCGAAAGATTGAGCCCACTTAAGTAAATCAATTTAAAGGCCGCCTTTATTTCATCTCGATCTTGCGCGCTGAAATCGGCGCGGCGCAACCCGACAACGTTTAGTCCCATCACGCAATTCCGTTCCGCGGCGAGCGTGAACGGCGGCAGATCTTTCCCAAACGCCGAGCTGCCCTGCACCATCACGAGGCGGCCGATGCGCATGTGTTGGTGAAATGTCGATCCACCACCGATGAACGCCTGGTCGTCCACGCGCACATAACCGGCGAGCAAACAATTGTTCGCGATGGTGACGTTGTTCGCGATCTCGCAGTTGTGTCCGATATGCGCGCCGACCATGAGAAAACTGTTGTTGCCGATCTTTGTCGCGGTTCCTTCAGCCGTGCCGCGATGAATCGTGCAGTATTCGCGAATGACATTGTCGTCGCCGATTTCGACGCGCGTCTTTCGCTCCGGCGAGAACGAAACGTCCTGCGGCGGCGCCCCGATGATGGCGCCATGCCCGATTCGATTTCTCTCGCCAATCGCAACGTCGCCTTCGATGACGACGTGAGATTGAATTGTCGATCTTGCACCGATCGTGACATTCGCGCCGATGATTGAGTAAGGCCCGATCTCGACATCGCTCGCGATCTTAGCGCCAGGATCGACAATCGCGCTCGGATGAATCTTCAAAGCACTCCCGCCTCCTTGAAACTAAAATAGCCGGGGCTGTCTTGGCCCGGCGCACCAATGATGATGTGATCGAGCAATTTGATTTGCAGCAGCTCGGCGGCTTCAGCCAAACGCCTCGTTAGGCTGTGATCCGTCTGGCTGGGCGACGCGTCGCCGGACGGGTGATTGTGCGCCACGATGACAGCATACGCCGAGGCGATCACCGCCGGCCGGAAAACATCTCGCGGATGCGCGATACTTTCATTGACGCTACCGACCGAAACTTCCTCCACGCGAATCAAGCGGTAGCGCGTGTCGAGCAAAACCACGCGCAGAGATTCTTTGCGCAATCGGCGCATTTCTGCGCCGAGAAGTTCGTGGACGAGCTCGGGCGAATCGAGCTTTTGTTTCGACAACGTTTCGCGCGCGAGCCGCTGGCCCAATCCAAACGCAGCTACCAGTTCGACCGCTTTGGCCGGACCGATGCCGTGAATTTTCGAAAGCTCATCTACCGAACATCGACTCAATCCGCCGAGCGACCCGAACTGCTGCAGAAGCTTTCTCGCAAGATCGACAACGTTCATTCCGACGACGCCCGTGCGAAGCAAAATGGCGATCAATTCCGGATCCGTTAGGGCATCGGCGCCATGCGCCGTCAATTTTTCGCGCGGCCGCTCCTCTTGCGGCATCTCGCGGATTTTGAGATGCGACATCTACAGGCGCAATTGCTCCAGCATTTCGATGAGCGCCTCGCCCAAATCGCGCAAGGCCTGCGTGTGCTCGTTTGCCGAAAGCGGCTCCAATGTCGTTTGCGCGTCACGAATCATTTGCGTGCCGGTGCTGATGGATGCATTGAGCGAACCGTTGCTCGCGCCATTGCGTAGAAGTTCTGCCACTTCATTCGTGCGCCCTTCCAGGATCCAAGCGGAGCAGCGCTGGCGTTCGAATTCGGACGCGCCGTTCAAGAAGTTCAGCACCGGCAAAGTGAATTTGCCTTTGCGCAGATCGGTCCCGAGCGTCTTGCCCGTCTTCGCTTCCGTGCCCGCGAGGTCGAGACAGTCATCGTAAATCTGATACGCCGTGCCGATGCGCATTCCGTAAGCGCGCAATATGTCGATCTTATCTTTCGCCGCTCCGCTTATCAACGCCGCCAACTCCGCGGCCACGGCAAAAAGCGAACCGGTCTTCATTTCCACGATGCGCAAATAATCTTCCACCCGCAGTTGCAAATCGAAACGGCGTTGCGTCTGGATCATTTCACCTGAACAAACTTCGCTTGCCGTCCGCGCGATCGCGCGACTGATGGCAGCGTCATCAAAATTGGCGGAAAGATTCAGCGCATGCGCGAACAAACAATCGCCTAACAACACGCTGAGCGAATTTCCCCAGCGCGCATTCACCGTCGGCTGCGCGCGCCGCCGGTCGGCTTCGTCCATGATGTCGTCGTGCACAAGCGTGGCGATGTGTATCAACTCCACGATGACGGCAAGATCGACATGTCCGGAGTTGATCTCGCCGGTCGCGCCGCCGGCTAAAAGCGCGACGATTGGCCGCAAACGTTTTCCGCGTCCGCCGATCGCATACGAAACATAACCTTCGATCGCCGGATCAAACGCCGCCGCTTGCTTCACGATGCGCGCGTCCACTTCCGCAAGATGCGCTTGCACGAGTTGCGCGACGCGCGCAAGACGGCCGGATCGGGGCGCGCCCTTGGCCATGTCCATCCGTTCCGTCCCGGCAAAAGCTTCCACGGCTTGAGAATAGTGGGACGCGTCGCGCCTTGTCAAAGGAACAGCATTATGGGCGCGAAATTTTTCTCAGCGGCGGCGAAGCCAATCATCGCGCCCGTATTTTTGCGCAGCGATCTCGCTTGCACGATCGACCATCTCCTGGTCGATCTTCCGAGTCACGCAGTTCGACGACAAGGCGCGCGCGAATCGCTCCGCGAAATCCGGCGCAAGATCGACATGTTGAATGCTGCCTTGCTGCAACAGGCCGCGGCGGGTGCGGCGTTGCGCGGCGCCCGCGACCTTGCGTCCGCCTAACAATACATCTGCGCGGACGGCATTCGCAAAACACGACTCCGAAATCTTGGGCGACTTTTCGGTCGCCAGTTGCGCATCCGCGCCAATCGCCGTTTGAATTGCGCGATGCGTTTTTTCGTAGATCGACATCGATGACTCGCTGAAACCGGGATCTTTTGCCGGAATGACGAGCGCATAAGTTAAGTCCTGACCGTGCAAAACAATTCCACCTCCAGTCCAGCGCCGAACACAATCGCGCCCGTTGTGCGCCGCCACGTCCGCGATTTGTCCGAAGTAGCCGAACGAAAGCGCGGGATGATTCCACCGATAAAAACGAATCGAAGTTGCCGTGGCCTTTTCGAGCAACGCCTCATCGACCGCCATGTTCATCGCCGCTGATCGCGCGATATCGTCGGGATAAACATGAAGCGCGCCGAAGATCGACATCACGCTAGTTCGTCGATGATTCTGGCAACTGCGTCGGACGGGCTGGAAGCGGCGGTGATTGGCCGGCCGATGACCAAGTAGTCCGCGCCCGCGTCGATCGCTTCACGCGGAGTCATGAATCGCTTTTGATCGCCCGCGTCTGCGCCTTTTGGGCGGACGCCCGGAGTAACGATCTTGATCTTGCCGCCAAACTCCGCGCGCAATGTTTTCGCTTCGTGTGGACTCGCGACCAATCCATCGATCCCGTTTTCAACGCCGAGCTTCGCCAAGCGCAAAACATAATTGTCGATCTTATCGGCAATGCCGAGTTGATTCAGCGTCTCGTTAGTCGCGCTCGTCAAAACCGTCACACCCAGGATCGACATATTGTTTTTCCGCGCCGCGACCGCGGCTCGAATCATCTCTGATCCGCCGCTCAAATGAATGGTCAACATTTGCACACCGAGATTCCCCGCGGACTCCACGGCACGCGCGACCGTGTTCGGAATGTCGTGCAGTTTAAGGTCGAGAAAAACCGTTGCGCCTTTGGCGATAATTTCGCGAACGACTTCGGGACCCGCCGCGGTGTAAAGCTGCAAGCCGATTTTGAAAAACGAAATCTGGCCGCGGAGCAGATCGACAAGATCGAGTGCTTCCTTTTTCGAAGGGACATCGAGCGCGACAATGATTTTCTCGGCCGCGCGCGAATTCATCTTGTTCTTCTTCCGGCTTGGCGGACAAATTGCAAGCCATGGAAGTGTTCGCGCCAGCCAAGATCAACTTGTCGCTGCGCATTCTCGGCCAGCGCGCGGATGGCTTTCACGAGATCGAAACATCCATCGCGCCAGTTTCGCTGTGCGATAAGATCGACATCGAGAAACAGGGCCGCTGGATTGATTTCAGTTGCGACGATCCGTCGGTGCCGGGCGGAGATGAAAATTTGGTTGTTCGCGCCGCGAAAACCTTTTTCGAGGTGACGAAATTGAAAGGCGGCGTGTCCATTCGATTGCAAAAGAAAATTCCGCACGGCGCGGGCCTCGGCGGCGGGAGCAGCGATGCCGCTTCGACGTTGCTCGCACTGAATCAGTTGTTTGAAACAAATTTGCCGCGCGAAGCATTGGCGAAAATGGCAGAGACGATCGGTTCCGATGTTCCGTTCTTTATTTTTCAGTCCGCCGCGATTTGTAAAGGACGCGGCGAACTCGTCGTAGCAACGAAATTGTGCGAGCCATTGTCGATCTTGCTCTTGAAACCGAATTTCGGTGTGCCGACTGTGGACGCCTATTCGCGCTGGCAAAATTCGCGCAAGCTTCCCGGGGTTTCTTATGAAGCGCAGACGATTGGCGACTTAACTTTGGTTAACGATCTTGAGCGGCCCGTGTTCGAGAAATTCGTTTTTTTCGGCCAGATGAAAATGTGGTTGCGCAAGCAACCCGAAGTCGGCGCGGCGATGATGTCGGGATCGGGTTCGACGTTGTTCGCGGTGATGCGCGCAGATGCAGATGTCGATCTTGTGGCGACGCGGGCGAAGTCAGAGCTTGATCCGGAGTTGTGGACGTGCGCGTGCGAGACGCGATGATTATTCGCTGACGCTCCGGCGCAAGCTCGCTCGTGCGTATTCGCGATTCAATTTCGCGATGAAACTGGCGCTGATCTCCGCCGGACAGACGGCTTCGCATTCGTAGGTGTTCGTGCAATTGCCGAAACCTTCGGTGTCCATCGCCGCGACCATTTTCAAAACGCGGCTGTCACGTTCGGGCGCGCCTTGCGGCAAATGCGCGAGATGCGAAACCTTGGCCGAGGTGAAGAGCATTGCGGATGCGTTCGGACACGCGGCCGCGCACGCGCCGCATCCGATGCAAGCGGCCGCTTCCATGGCAAGATCGACATCGTGCTTTGGAATGGGAGTCGAGTTCGCTTCCGGCGCGGAACCGGCGCGCGCGGAAATAAATCCGCCGGCTTGGACGATGCGATCGAGCGAGCTGCGATCGACCACCAGATCTTTGATCACGGGAAACGCGCGGACGCGAAACGGTTCCACGATGATTGTCTCGCCATCGCGAAATTTTCTCATGTAAAGCTCGCACACCGCGCCGGGATGATCCTTGCCATGCGCTTCGCCGTTCACGGTCAGACAGCAAGTGCCGCAAATTCCTTCGCGACAATCGGAGTCGAACGCGACGGGCGCATCGCCGCGCAACGTGAGTTGCTCGTTCACGATGTCGAGCATTTCCAGGAACGAAGCGTTCGGAGAAATGTCGCGCGCTTCGTACGTAACGAGCTTCCCTTTCGATTGTCGATCTTTCTGGCGCCAGACTTTCAACAGGAAGTTCATAGTTGAGAGTTGAGAGTTGAGAGGAGGGATTTTCGCAAACCGCTGAGCATACGACTCAATTCTTCGGCCGCTGCGTAGATGCGACGGAACTGATCTTCCGTCATGAAGCTCTGTCGTCGAGCGACGAATGTTTGCGACGTAACTTCGAACACCGACCCAGCGGCAATTTCAACGAATCGAGCGAAATCCACCTGCGAATTTCGCGAGGAACCTTCGGCAATGTTTGACGAGATCGAAACCGCGGCCCGACGAAGCTGATTGGTTAACCCGAACCTTTCTTCCGCCGGAAAGCTCCGTGTATCGGCGTAAATCGCATCCGCGAAGTCAATGGCCTTCTGCCACACATCCAGTTTTTCAAAGTTAAACATGGTTGTCTCTCAACTCTCAACTAACGACTCTCAACTACTTGTAGCTCCTTTGCGTCAGATGAACGGTTTCGAAATGCAGCGGCTCGCGATGCAATTTCGGGGGCGCGATCTGACCGTTGCCTTGAAATTCCCACGCGAAAACAGACGCGAAGTTTTCGTCGTCGCGCAATGCTTCGCCGTCCGCCGTTTGATGTTCTTCGCGGAAATGGCCGCCGCATGATTCGTCGCGTTCAAGTGCGTCGGTGACCATCAGCTCGCCGAACTCGAGGAAATCGGCGAGGCGGCCGGCGCGTTCGAGCGACTGATTAAAATCTTCGCCGTTGCCGGGAACGCGAACATCGCTCCAGAATTTTTCGCGCAGCTCGGGTATTTTGCCGAGCGTTTCGCGCAAGGCGGGAGCGTTACGCGCCATGCCGCATTTGTCCCAGAGCAAGATGCCGAGTTCGCGATGGATGGAATCGACGGACGATTTGCCGTTCACATCGAGCATGCGTTTGACGCGAGCGCGCACATCGGTTTCGGCTTTGGTGAATTCGTCGTTGTCGATCTTGGGACGTTTGCCGATTTGGCCGGCGAGATAGTTAGGCAAGGTGTAGGGCAAAACGAAATAGCCATCGGCTAATCCTTGCATGAGCGCGCTGGCGCCGAGCCGGTTCGCGCCGTGGTCGGAAAAATTCGCTTCGCCGATGACGAAGAGGCCGGGGACGTTGCTCATCAAATTGTAATCAACCCAGAGTCCGCCCATGGTGTAATGAACCGCCGGATAAATGCGCATCGGAACTTTGTAGGCATTTTCGCCGGTGATCTTGTCGTAGATCTCGAACAGATTCCCGTAGCGTTCTGAGATCGTTTCTTCGCCGAAGCGTTTGATGGCATCGGCAAAATCGAGATAAACACCGCGACCGCCCGGGCCGACGCCGCGACCTTCATCGCAAACTTCTTTGGCGCTGCGCGATGAGATGTCGCGTGGAGCGAGATTTCCGTAGCTCGGATATTTTCGTTCGAGATAATAATCGCGCTCGGCTTCCGGGATTTGCGGCGGCGATTTCGCGCAATCTTCTTTTCGCTTCGGCACCCAGACGCGGCCGTCGTTGCGCAGCGACTCGGACATCAAAGTGAGCTTCGATTGGTAATCGCCGCTTTGCGGAATGCAGGTCGGATGGATCTGGGTGAAGCAGGGATTGGCGAACAGTGCTCCTTTTTTGTAAGCGCGATACGTGGCGGTGACATTGCAACCGCGCGCGTTGGTCGAAAGATAAAATGCGTTTCCGTATCCGCCGGTCGCGAGCACGACGGCGTCGGCGGCGTGCATGTCGATCTTTCCCGTGCGCAGGTCGCGCGTGATGATTCCTTTGGCGTGACCATCAACGAGGACGAGATCGAGCATCTCGGTCTGCGGAAACATTTGCACCGTACCGGCGGCGATCTGGCGGCAAAGCGCTTGATAACAGCCTAACAACAACTGCTGACCGGTCTGGCCGCGCGCGTAAAAGGTGCGCGAGACTTGCGCACCGCCGAAGGAACGGTTCGCGAGCAACCCGCCGTATTCGCGCGCAAAGGGCACGCCTTGCGCGACGCATTGGTCGATGATATTGGCGCTGACCTCGGCGAGTCGGTAAACATTCGCTTCGCGTGAGCGAAAATCGCCGCCTTTGATGGTGTCATAAAATAAACGGTAAACGCTGTCGCCGTCGTTCTGATAATTTTTGGCGGCGTTGATACCGCCTTGTGCGGCGATGGAGTGTGCGCGCCTTGGCGAATCCTGATAGCAAAAACATTTCACCCGGTAACCGAGTTCCCCGAGCGTGGCCGCGGCCGAACCGCCGGCGAGTCCGCTGCCGACAATGATGATGTCGAACTTGCGGCGATTGTTCGGACTGATGAGACGGGAATTGTTTTTGTGACGCGACCATTTGTCGGCCAGCGGCCCATCTGGCACATGCGCGTCGAGATGGCCGATCATAGTTGCTGTGCTGGTTGCACGAAACCGAGCAAGACCGCGATTGGGATCGAGACGTAACCGACGAAGAGGAGCCAGGCGAAGATGCGCCCGCCCACTGCCAGTCCCGGTGTGACCTTTTTGTTATTCAGGCCTAACGATTGAAAGAGACTGGAAACGCCGTGGGTGAGGTGGAGCGTGAGGAGAAACAAACCGACGATATAAAAGATCGACACGTAAACATTTTGGAAGCCGAAAATCATCATGGAGTAAACGTCGTAGTGATTGAGCGGATCGTTTTTTAAGAGCGGAAAGCGCGCGTTGAAATTGCGGCCGGTAAAGTGGAGCAAATGGAAAACGATGAACGCAAATACGACGAGTCCGCTCGCGACCATGTGCCGCGACGCGAATGACGCTTTCACATGTTCCTTGTCGATGTACGGAGCCGGCCGCGCGCGCCGATTTTCCAAGGCGAGCAAAATCGTGAAGTAAATGTGCAAGAGCACGGTGACGAGCAGGACCACGCGGGCGAGCCAGAGGAGCGGGCCGAGATCGCGCAGATGTTGGGCGTAGCCGTTTACCCAATCGGGGCCGAGGAAGATTTGCAGATTGCCTAACAAATGGCCGATGACAAACAGGATCAAAATGATTCCGGTGATGGCCACGACCATCTTTCGGCCGACGGAGGAATGAAGGAAGGTCGCGATCACTTGCTGCCCGGTTTTACCGCAGGAATGCCGGCAAGATCGACAGGTAACTTGTCGGCTTCAAATGTCTCCACATTCATTTCAACCAGACTAACGAATGGACAACCGAAGTTTGGTTTGTTCGCGCCACTGCGATCGACGATCACTCCCGCGGCGCTGACGATGCCACCGTGGGCGCGGACGATGTCGATGGTTTCCTGGACGCGGCCGCCGCGGGTAACGACGTCTTCGGCGACGACGAAACGCTCACCCTTGTCGATCTTGAATCCGCGACGCAATACCAGTTTGCCTTCTTCTTTCTCGACGAAGATATGGCGTTTGCCTAACGAGCGACCGACTTCCTGGCCGACGATGATTCCGCCGAGGGCGGGGGAGATGACGGTGTCACACTCGAATTGGCGCAAACGGACGGCCAGCAATTCGCAAACGCGCGCGGCGATGTCGGTGTGCTGAAGAAGCAACGCGCACTGGAAATATTCGCGGCTGTGCAATCCGGAACGCAAAACGAAATGGCCGCTGAGCAGCGCTCCGGTTTTGCGAAACAGTGCGAGGAGTTCTTCCGGCATGAAGATGTCGATCTTACCCGGAAGTATCGCTCGCGCTTCCGCCGCTCGCGTTGTCGCCGGCGACGGCAATGACTTCGATTTCGACACGCGCGCCTTTGGGCAAACCCGCGACTTGCACGGTAGAACGAGCGGGTGGCTGTTGCTTGAAGTAGGAACCGTAAATTTCGTTCACGGTTTGGAAATCGGCGAGGTCCATCAGGAAAATTGTCGTCTTGACGATGTGATCGAAATTCAAGCCTTCGGCTTTCAAGACTGCGGTGATGTTTTCCATGACGCGGCGCGTTTGCGCGTCGATGCCGCCGGAAACAATTTCGCCGGATTTTGGATCGAGCGGGATTTGACCGGCGCAATAGATTGTCGATCCAACGCGCACGGCCTGCGAGTACGGGCCGACGGCGGCGGGCGCGTCGGGAGTGGAGATGATTTTCTTCATGGCGCGACCTTAGCGGTTGCGCCCGGAATGACAAATCGCCGAATCACGCCAATATTACGCACGACATGGTTAGTTGGATTTTAAAGAAGATACTGGGCTCGAAAAATCAGCGCCAGATCAAGCGCATGCGACCGATGGTGGAACGCATCAACGAGCTGGAGGAACAGCTGCGCACTCTTTCCGATGATGAATTGCGCGCGAAGACGGCGGCCTGGCAGGCGGAGCTGAAGGCGATTGTCGATCTTGAAGAGCAATGGAAGCGGATGGAGGAGATTTTGCCGGAAGCATTCGCGGTGGTGAAAAACGCGGCGCGTCGCCTAACGGAACGACAACACACTTTCACGGTGTGCGATCAGCCGATGACCTGGAACATGGTGCACTTCGATGTGCAATTAATCGGTGGAATGGTTTTGCATCGCGGGAAAATCGCGGAGATGGCGACGGGCGAAGGCAAAACTTTAGTGGCGACGTTGCCGCTTTATTTGAATGCGTTGAATGGACGCGGCGCGCATCTGGTGACGGTGAATGATTATCTGGCGCAACGCGACGCTGATTGGATGGGGCAGCTTTACACTTTCCTCGGGCTCTCCGTCGGCTGCATTCAGCACGAGCAACCGCCGGATGTGAAGCGGCAGGAATACGGCTGCGACATCACTTACGGAACGAACAGCGAGTTCGGTTTCGATTATTTGCGTGACAATGGAATGGCGACGACGCAGGAGCAGCGCGTCCAACGCGGTTATCACTACGCGATTGTCGATGAAGTCGATTCGATCCTGATCGACGAAGCGCGCACGCCGTTGATCATTAGCGGCCCGGCGACGATCTCGACGCATCAATACGACAAATGGAAACCGCTCGTCGAGCAGCTTGTGCGCAAACAGACCATGCTCGTTAACCGAATGGCGAGTGAGGCGAAGGAAGCGTTCGAGGCGGGCAAAGTGGAAGAGGGCGGCTTGCTCATGTTCAAGGTGAAGCTGGGCCAGCCGCGCAATAAGCCATTGCTGCGCATGATGGAGGATCCGGAGAAACGGCGCGCGATCGATAAGGCCGAACTGCAGTTCTACACGGACTCGCAGAAAGAGGCGTTGTTCGAACTGAAGGAAGAATTGTTTTTTACGATCGACGAAAAATCGCAGGAAGCGGATTTGTCGGAGCAAGGGCGCGCTTTCATGAATCCGGACGATCCAAACGCATTCGTGCTGCCGGATTTAATCAGCGAGTTCACCGACATCGATCTCGATCCGTCGATTCCAGCCGAGGAAAAGGACGCGAAGAAAAACGAGAAGCAGCAACTTTGCGACACGCAGGCGGAACGCATTCACAACATCTCGCAATTGCTGCGCGCGTATTGTCTCTTCGAGAAAGACGTCCAATACGTGCTCGAGGAGAACAAGGTCGTCATCGTCGATGAATACACCGGGCGCAAAATGCCGGGGCGACGTTGGAGCGACGGCTTGCATCAGGCAGTCGAGGCGAAGGAAGGCGTGCAGATCGATCGCGAGACGCAAACGCTGGCGACGATCACGATTCAAAATTATTTCCGGCTTTACCACAAACTCGCCGGCATGACCGGCACGGCCGAGACGGAAGCGAACGAGTTTCACGATATTTACAAACTCGACGTCGCGGTCATTCCGACCAATCGGCCGGTGCAGCGACGCGACGATAACGATCGCATTTACAAAACGCGCCGCGAAAAATACAACGCGGTCGTTAATGAAATTCGCGAGCACCACGCGAAACAACAGCCGGTGCTCGTCGGCACCGTCAGCGTGGAAGCGTCGGAGTTGCTCAGCCGAATGTTGAAGCGGGAAAAGATTCCGCACAACGTTCTCAACGCGAAATATCACATGCAGGAAGCGGAGATCGTCGCGCGCGCGGGACAACCCGGGACGGTGACGATTTCAACTAACATGGCTGGCCGCGGCACTGACATTAAACTTGGGCCCGGAGTGGTCGAAGCGGGCGGATTGTATGTGCTCGGCACGGAACGACACGAAGCGCGCCGGATAGATCGACAACTTCGCGGTCGTTGCGCGCGACAAGGCGATCCCGGGGCGTCGCGCTTCTACGTCAGCTTCGAAGACGATCTCATGCGCAACTTCGGCGCAGCCGATCGCATGACGCGAATCATGGAGCGCTTCGGTTTGGAAGAAGGCCAGGAGCTCGAGCATCCGTGGTTAAACAAATCGGTTGAGACCGCGCAGAAGCGCGTGGAGCAGCGCAACTATCTGGCGCGAAAACACACGCTGGATTACGACGACGTGATGAACAATCAGCGCGAAGTCGTTTACACTTATCGCAACGACACCATCGACGCGGAAGAGCCGCGTCCGCTCATTTACGAAGTCATCGATGAAGCGGTGCCGGCGAAGGTGAAGGAGTATCTCGATCTTGATGAGCCGAATTATTCCGGCCTGCTGCATTGGGTGAACACGACCTTCCCGCTCGGCCTAACGAAAGAGAAATCCGAGTTCGAAACGCGCGATGTCGAAGGCAATTCGCAGTTCCTGATCGCGAAAATAAAGGACGCTTACGAGCGGAAGTCGAGTCACGAAGAGCCGGCGGCGGTGAAGAGCCTCGAACGTTACATCATTCTGAACGCGATCGATCGTCTCTGGCAGGAGCATTTGTATGCGATGGATGCGTTGCGCGAAGGCATTCGACTGCGCGGTTACGCCCAGAAAGATCCGCTCATCGAATACAAGACTGAAGCCTACGACATGTTTGTCGATCTTATGGCGAACATTAAGAACGAAGTGCTGCACAATCTTTTCCGCAGCACATCGAACTTGCAGGCGTTCGAGAATTTCCTCGCGACCTTGCCGCAGTTCTTGCAACGCGAACAAACGCCGTCATTGCCGACCACGCGCGCGCGTCAGCCGCGGCCGATCGGTGAAAATGGCGACGGCGAGGGCGATGCGGCCATGGCGCTCGATCTTCCCGTCAAGCGCAACATGCCCAAAGTCGGCCGCAACGAACCTTGTCCATGCGGCAGCGGAAAAAAATACAAGAACTGCTGCGGTCGGACAGCTTAGTTGTCGACCTTGCGCTTGAGTTTGTGCGCCGCGCCGGGCAGCATCCCGGCATGAACAAGCAACGCTCCACCCAATTTCTCGTGGCCGGAATTTTCGGCGCGCTCATGACGAGCTGCGCCATGTTCCATCACGCAAATGAGAGGCCGGTGGTCGGCACTTGGACTAACGCTGTCGGCACGGTGTGGACGATCAAGGCCGACGGCACCTTCGATGTCGATCTAACGAAAGATGGGAAACGCGACGCGTGGGGAACTTATACGCTCGCCGGGGAGACAATCACATTGCATGGAACGGGCGGATTTTATCCGAAAGGATGTCGCGGCAAAGGCGTCTATCGCTTCAAACGTGACGACGACAATCTTCAATTCACGTTCGTGAGTGATTCGTGCAAGCTGCGCAAGAAGAACGTGCTATTGGGTTGGCGCAAAAAATAGCCGCGCCATTATTTTAACTCGTAGGTCGTGATCTCGATCTCGTGACCGTCCGGGTCGCGCAGATAAATCGAGTGCGAAATTTCGTGGTCCGCGAATTTGAATTCAATTCCGCGATTTTTTAATTCGGCCTGCGCCGCGAGAAAGTTTGCGCGGTCGGCCCGCAGCGCGAAGTGCAATATCCGCGGTTGGCCGCCAGATGAAGATGTCGATCTTTCATCTGGCCTAACGGGAAAGAGCGCGATGGCGGCGTCGCCTTTGCCGATGAAGAGCGGAACTCCGTCCCACATTCCCTCGTGCCGCGGCGCGAAGCCGAGGACATCGGTGTACCATTTGGCCGAGCGGGCAACGTTTTGCACCGCCAGCGCCACGTGATCGAGAAATTCGATTTCAAACATCGCGCTGCAGTTTCGCGCTCTCAGTTTGCCCTTGCAAATCCGCGGAGGTGATCTTGCATATCTCTCCCATGCGCATTCTGCCGTTAGCGAGCATCATCTGTTTATTGATTGTCGATCTTGCGCGGTCGCAAGCGATCGAAACGACAATGAAAGCGGATGCCGGATTGTATCGGCCGATTTTGCTGGGCGGCGGTCCGACCGCGTTGATTAATCAGATCGACACGGCCGATCTAATGAAGAAAGGGCAGAAGGACGCCGCCATCATGTTCAGCTGCTCGGTCCTAAAAACGGGCGAGGTGGTTTGGAGCGGCACGTATCGGGGCACGCCCGATTCCAAACTACTCGAGCAGGAACTCCACAAAAAAATGGCGCCGGCCGCGGGGGCAAAATTTATTCCGGCGATTTACAAGGGCGTCCCGGTGGATGCGATTTACTATGGCACCGTCACTTTTGCCATCGTGAGCGGCAAACCGCGCTTTCGGATTTTTTCGAATCAACAGGCGAACGAGCTGGAAAAGGAAAATGATTTTGTCGGGCCGCAACCGTTTTTCGGCGGCGACTCCAAGTTCAACGGAATCCATTACCCGACGAAAGAGGCACCGGTGAAAGTCGATGGGGTGGTGGAGTTGCATTTGAAGATCGATGCGGATGGGAACCTGCAGGACATTAAGGTGAGCGCAGAGAAGCCGCCGTTTTTGGGTTTTGCGGAGGCGGCTATGAGCGATTTTAAAAATGCGAAATTTATTCCTGCTTTTCGCGATGGAAAACCGGTCGCCTGCGACGTGACGCTGCCCGTTTTTTACAAGGCGCCGGATTTCGATATCCGGACGGGGCAGTGACCCGAAGCGGCGCGCGGAATCGCGTGCGGTGGCGCGCCGTTTTTTTTCGGCGCGATCCTTTGACCTGCGCGCGGGAATTAATCGGCGCGGAATTAATCTGGGGCGCCTGCGCCGGCGTCGTGGTTGAGACGGAAGCCTACGCCGCCATCGGCGACGAAGCGGCGCACACATTCACGCGACCGAGCGCGCGCCGTTTCATCGAACGGAACAAAGCCGGTGCCGCCTACGTTTATTTCAATTACGGCGTGCACTGGATGCTAAACGTATTGGTGAAAGGAGGCGACGCCGATGGTTTCGTTTTGATTCGCGCGCTTGAGCCGTTGCGCGGAATCGGACAAATGAAACGACGGCGCGGTCTTGATGACGTGCGCAAACTTTGCTCCGGTCCGGGCAAACTTACGCAAGCTTTGGCGATCACGGATCGACATCACGAGATGGATTTGTGTTCCGATCCGCGGCATGGCTTCGTGTCGCGACCAAATGCGATTGTCGATCTTGTGGCGGATCGGCGGATCGGCATCACGCGCTCGGCCGATTTGCACTGGCGTTTCACGATGCGCGACAGCCCCTTCATCAGTCGGCCCGTGAAATTGTAGGGGAAGCTGCTAGCTTCCCGTCCGGTTGTTATGAAAAAGCAGCGTGTTCTTCTCGGCATGAGCGGTGGAGTCGATTCCAGCGTTGCCGGGTATTTGCTGCGCGAAGAGGGACACGATGTCGTCGGCGTGACCATGAAAGTCTGGCCGCAGGATTGCATCTCGCGGGCCGAGGACAAATGCTGTGGCCCACAAGCCGTGGCTGACGCTCGAAACGTGGCGCACGCGCTCGGATTCCCTCACTATGTCGTCGATGAGGCGGACCAATTCGAAAAGGTAGTCATCGATTACTTCGCGAGCGAATATCAAGCCGGCCGCACACCAAATCCGTGTGTGATGTGCAATGAAAAGTTAAAGTTCGGGAGCCTGTGGGAGAAAGCGAAGGCGCTCGACTGCGAATTCATCGCGACGGGACATTATGCGATCATCGAACATCGCGCGGATCGCGCGGTGCTGCGCAAAGGCGCCGACCCGCGCAAGGACCAATCGTATTTTCTGTTCAGCCTGCGTCAGCCGCAATTGCGTCGCGCGCTCACGCCGCTGGGCCGCATGTCGAAGCCGAAGATTCGCGAAATCGCGCGCTCGTTAGGGCTGAAAGTGGCGGACAAGATCGACAGCCAGGAAATTTGTTTCGTTCCGGGAAATGATTACAAAGCTTTTCTGCGTTCGCATCTCGGGGAAGGGGAATTTCATCGCGGCGAGATTTACGATGTGGCCGGAAATTTTTTGGGGGAGCACGAAGGCATCGAGCTGTTCACCATCGGACAACGCAAGGGACTTCCCGGTGGATCGCCGCGGCCACGTTACGTTGTCGATCTTGATGCGCAAACGAACCGCGTCATCGTTGGCGACGAAGACGATTTGATTTGCGATGAATTCGAAATCGACCGTGTGAACTGGAACGAGCTGGCATCGGCAGATGAAGATGTCGATCTTACAGTCAAGATTCGCTACAGCCATGCGGGCACGAACGCGACCGTTACGCCGCTTCCAAATCATCGTGCGCGGATTCGTCTGCATGAAGCGCAGCGCGCGGTCACGCCGGGCCAGGCGGCCGTTCTGTATGACGGCGATGTGGTTGTCGGCGGCGGCTGGATCTGTCGACGCGAGGCAGCGGTCCTGGCCTAACGGATGGAAGTTCTTCTCGCGTTCTGCACGTTTCCGGATGCAGATACCGCGCGCAAGATCGCAAAGGAGATTGTCGATCTTCGACTGGCCGCGTGCGGAAATATTCTGCCGCAGATTCATTCAATCTACCGCTGGCAAGGCAAAGTCGAATCGAATGACGAAGCGCTCGCGATTTTCAAGTTAGATTCGGCGCGATACGCGGAGTTTGAAGCCAAGCTGCGCGCGCTTCATCCCTACGAAGTGCCCGAGATTATTTCGTGCAAGATCGACAACGGATTGCCGGAATATTTACGCTGGGTCGCCGACAGCTCCGCGCCTTGACCGCAGCGCGAAGATGGCGGCGCCGACCGCGTTGCCGAGTATTGCCACCGCGATAATTTTCGCTCCGAAGATGAGCGGACTGCGCACGCCGATAATGGGAAAAACTGTAAAGACGATCGCGAGCAATGAGACGATGAGCCCACAGAGCGACGCGATGCGCACCCAGAGCGGCGCGCCTTCGCGAATCTGTGTCGCGCCGATGAGCGGGATGGCGAACATGATGATGTAGGCGATTCCGTAGAACACGGTGGCGGCGTTATCAACGACTTGAAAGGCTTCCTGCGCGCCGTTGCCGATTAAAGACGCCAGGGAAAACGCGAGAGTGACGCCGCCGACGAAAAGGATGGAATTGATGGGGGTCTTGTAACGCGAATGCAATTGCGTGAACCAAGCAGGCAAGATTCTGTCCCAGCCTGCGACCATCGGGAGCCGCGAGCTACCGGACAAATAGATGCTCATGATGGCGACGGCGCGGCTGGCCAGAAGCAAGATGGCGATGGAAACAATCATCCCGACGATGGGCCAGGAATGAAATCCGATGCTCAATGTTTGCGGCACCGGACCGATCAGATCGATCTCGCGATTACCGATAAAGGCGAGCACCGAGCTGGTGCCGAGAATGAACATGAGCGCGATGATGGGCGCGGCGACAACCACAGAAAGGGCGACGTTGCGCGAAGGCGAGCGCGTTTCGCCGGCCAGGATGGCGACGTATTCGAAGCCGCCGAGCGCGCCGACGGCGAGCTTGCTGAAGATGTTGAGGGAAAAGATCGACAATGTGGGCAGCGCGAGGGCGAGGGGATGATAAGACTTCAGTTCACCGCGGCTGAGAGCGATAAAAGGCAATGCAATGAGCGCGCCGTAGGTCACGACCATGACGATGCCGCCCGCGTTGTGGACCCATTTGCCTAACGAGAGCCCGCGGATGGAAACCGCGACCAAACCGGCAACGAGCACGGAACTGATGAGCGACACGAACCATTTGCTTTCCTGCATCCAGGCGCCAGCGGAACCGAGGGAATAGGAAAGATTGGTTGTGACCACGAGTCCACTCAAGGCCATCACGGTGATGGCGAGAAGCCACAGGTTCCAGCCGACGATGAAGCCGATGAAATCGTTGAAGGCAAATTTGGCCCATTGATACAAACCGCCTTCCAGCGGCATGAGGCGATTCAGGTAAATTACGACGGCGGCTTGCGGGATGTAAAAAAGAACGATGGCGAGCAGCCAGAAGAAGAGGTGAGACGAACCCAGTTTGGCCGCGGCGCCGACCCAGCTTGTGCCAACGACAAACACGATCTGCATCAAAACGAGATCGCGCAGACCGAGTTCTTTCTTTAAGGCGGCGCTTTGGCCTTCGACACTTCGCTCCGCGACTTCGAGTTCGTTAGGCACAAAGGTAGATGTCGATCTAACGCGGCGCCGCCTCGATTTTTTTGGGCGCGGGACCGCTGCGAAATTCGCGATGTCGAACTTTCCCGCCGGCGTAGGCGATGTAGCCGCCCATCCCGAGAACGACCGCGCCCAGAACAACAATGCTCAAAGCCAGCGGCAACGACGACTTCGGCCATTTGATCGGTGCGACGATCGCCACCGCACTCAGCAGCGCCAGCGCGTAGAAAAAATAGATCAGTTGCTCAGCGCGATGTTGATGCTCATCGAGCCACGCCTGTCCTTGTTCGTCGGTCATCGACAGGACGCGGTCGTAACCTTGTTCCCCAAATTCAAACGCCGGCCACGCGATCGCAGCACTGAGCAACACGATGGAGATGGTCGCGATTTGGGCGCGGCGGCTGCGCAGAAAAAGCGCGATGATTAACCCAATCCACCCCATGGCCAATCCGTAAATCGGGATCGGATTGATAAGCACATGAATGTATTCCGGCTGACGAAAAAGCTGCGCGATGTTGTCGATCATAGCTTGCCCTGCCAGGGAAGACCGAATGCTTGCGCGGCACGTTTGGCCTCTTCCGGCGGCAACAATTCCTGCCAATCTTGAACGGTGAAATGCCACCACTCGCTGCGCAAACCGTAGAATCCGGCTTCGCGCATGGCGATTTGTAGCGTAATGAGGTGATGCCGAATCAAGTCGTTAGTCCCGGTGTATCGCCACATCGCCGCCGGGGTGAAATCATCGAACTCGGTCGGCATCTTGACCGACTGACCGAATCTATCGGCGAGGGTCGCGTCGACCGCGAGCCCCCAACTGTGGAGCGAGCCAGCGCCGGCGTCGGGATTCGCAACGTAATCATTTTTCGGCGACGCCTGCCAAAGCTGCACTTGTGCTGAGCGCGGCCGATACGCGTCCCAGATTTTCAGATTGTAATCGTGACGTCGCAAAAATCTTTGGGCGGTCACGAGACGCGCCGCCACTTCCGGACGAATCAGTGCGGGGGTGCCGGGCGCGTAGATGATGCGGTGCACGAAATTATTCGGCGTCGCGTAGCGAAGATCGACAACGATGGTCGGATCAACCGTTCTGATATCGACCAGCGGAATGCTGACTTGTGCGCGCGACGAAAGCGCAGGCAGCAACGCCGCGATGATGAGACAAAGCAGCCGTGAATTCATGGCGTGCTGACGGGCTGCGCGGCCACGACGGTGGTGGCATCGGTCTTCGCGATCCGTTGCAAAAGAAGCCGGGCGCTGTCCTCCGGCACATTGAAATGAATCTCGAGATTCGCTTCCTGCCGCGAAAGCTCCGGCGGTTGCGCGTACAACAATAAATCCGAATCCTGCAGCCGGAGCCAGCGCTGCGGCTCGTTTTGCAGATCGCGCATCAATTGCGCAGCGCGTTCCGGCGAAGACAATTTCAAAAGCACACGACCGCGCACCGGATTCTGTAAGGTGAGCGAGAAGCCCAGAAGCTCGGCCGAGTCGAGCAACTCGCGCGTGAAAATCGGATGAAACACACGCGACAGGTCCGACGGATCGCGTGAGATCAAACGCAGTGTGCTATCGCGATCGAGCGCTTGGAAGCGATCGAACAATTGCCCGGTGATTTTCAGATCCATCTGCATCCCCAGCCGCACGCGCACGAGTTCATCCACTTCGCTGGATGCGCCGACCGCGAGCGTTGTCGGACCGACCCGCGCCACGGCAAGGTCTGGTCGCTCCCACACGTCGAGGCCCCCGATCGATTTGCGCTCGAAACTTTTGTCTTTCGCGATGCCGGTGACAGTTGGAGAGATGTCGCCGTGGTTCTCGATCAGGACAAACTCACGGGCTTTGCCGACGTCGTTAGCCAGCGCGCGGGTCACGCGCACGGAGTCTCTCGCCAAATTCACCACCGGCACCCGACCCGCGCCGCCGATCAAGCCCGACCAAACACCCGCCCAAACGTCGGGCTGGTCCTTGCGCCAGCGTTTCGGAAAATCATCGCGCTCGAAGCGGTCAATGTTTAGGGAGAGGATCGCTTCGGTTTCGTTAGGCAACCACTCGCGGCGCCGCGGCGATTGGAAAACGAGCGGGAGAATGATGGTCAGAAGCGCAACCACGGAAAAAACACTGAAATAAAACTTCCTCAGTTCCTGCTTGTCGATCTTGCTCGAAAGCAGCGCGAGCTCAGCCGAATGCTGCACATGTCGATCCATCGCCGTGCGATGTCGCTGCACTTCCGTCAAAAGCTGCGGCGCATTCGGCGGTGCGATCCCCTGCGTCGCCAGATGCCGACCGATATTCAAGTAGGCCGGATTTTTTCGCTCCTCCACCGTCTGATGTTGCGCGCGCGCCTCCTTCACCGCCTCCTGTTGCGAACGAATACTTTCCGCCAATTCGCGATCGCGTCCTTCGTATTCGCCGCGCACACGGTCGATATTTTTCTGAATCTCCGAAAGTTCCGCTTCGGCCGCGACGAGTTTTTCTTTCGCCAGCCGGCAGGCGTCGGCGCTGCCCATGCGCGCGCGCACTAGTTCCGCGCGCTCTTCCGGGAGTCGCGCGCGACGCGAGCTGATCGTTGTCGATCTTGTCTCGAGATCGGCCGGCGGCGGCGTCACCGCTTGGATTTCGGCGAGCTGCTGCAGAAGTTCGCGATCGGCCGTGTCGTTATCTTGGATCCTGCTTTCGACTCTGGTTAGTTCCCGTTCGCAAAGTTCGGCCGCGCTTTTAGCTTCGTTACGCCGTTGCAAGATCGGCTTCTTCTCGCTCTCCAATTTCGCCACCGCCTCGCTCTGCTCCTGCGAATTGCGTTGTCGATCTTGCTCGATCTTCTTGATGCCTTCCTCGATTTGCGCGATGCGCAGCGCGACTTCTTTTTGTTCCTGCTCGAGCTTTTTGAGCGCGACAATTTCATTGCGCAGCTCCGGAAAATTCGCCGCCTGCGAAGTTCCTTCGCGTCCGAGATTAATCTCGCTCTTCTGCAGCAACCGCTTTTCGTGCCGCAACGCCAGACGCGTGCGTTGCCGCCGGACCTTCAACCCGATCTCACGCAGCCCTGTTCGAATAAAGCTCACAAGGCTACCTTAATCCAACAACAAGCTGGTCGGCCAAAATTCCATTTCGAATCTCGTATTTCACCGTAATGATCTTAGGCACCAATATCGCTTTTTGAGTTTTTTCATCAATTCCTCCCACGCCAAGCGCGGAAATCTCGAGGCCCGATTCTAGTGGTGTCGCCTTTTGAACTTTTTCTACGCCCTTCGGAAGCCGCCAAACTTGCTCCTGGAGATCCGGACCCGAGGAATTGTTAGTTACGACGACGAAAAGACCGATGGGATTGTGGGCGACTGTCGCGCTACCGTCAGCTTCCAATAGTCGCATTTCCCACTTTCGCGTCTTATCAAAAAATGAATGATAACCGGTGATCATTCCGAAAACACGCCACTCGCCGCTAAGTGATGGAATACTTTCTTGAGCCCAAAGAGGCGATCCTATCGCAAAACCAGTCAGCGCTAAAACCGCACAGAGTTTAGTCACAAAGCACTCTACTCTTCGGTCGAACTCAATTTCGCGAGCACACTGAAATCTTCCAGCGTCGTTGTGTCGCCGGTGACCGCCTTGCCGCTGGCAATTTCTTTTAACAGGCGGCGCATAATTTTCCCGCTGCGCGTTTTCGGCAGCGCCTCGGCGAAACGAACTTCGTCCGGTTTAGCGATCGCGCCGATCTGTTTCCCAACGTGCTCGCGCAATTGTTTCTTCAATGTCTCCGTAGGATCGACATCTCCCTTCAGCGTAACGAATGCGCAAACGCCCTGGCCTTTAATTTCGTCCGGCCGACCGACGACCGCGGCCTCGGCCACGCTCGCGTGACTAACGAGTGCGCTTTCGATCTCCGATGTGCCGAGCCGATGTCCCGCGACGTTGAGGACATCATCGATGCGCCCGACGATCCAATTGTATCCGTCCTGGTCGCGCCGCGCGCCGTCGCCGGTGAAATAGCTGCCCTTGTAGTCGCTCCAATATTGTTTCCGATAGCGTTTATCGTCCCCGTAAATCGTGCGCAACATCGATGGCCATGGTCGGCGGATGATTAGTTTTCCACCCTGGTTCGCGCCGACCTCTTTCCCGTTCGCATCGACAATCGCAGGATCGACACCGAAAAATGGCAGCGTCGCGCTGCCCGGTTTCGTTGGAATCGCGCCGGGCAAAGGTGTGATCATGATCGCGCCCGTTTCCGTTTGCCACCAGGTGTCGACAATCGGACAACGTCCGCCACCGATTGTTTTGTGATACCACATCCACGCCTCCGGATTGATCGGCTCCCCGACCGAGCCTAACAAACGCAGCGAGGAGAGATCGTGTTTCTTCACCCACGCGTCGCCCCAGCGAATGAACGAGCGGATCGCAGTCGGCGCGGTGTAGAGAATGTTGACGCGATGTTGCTCGATGATTTTCCAAAAGCGGTCCGGCTCCGGCCAGTTCGGCGCGCCTTCGTACATCAATGTCGTCGCGCCATTCGCGAGCGGGCCGTAAACGACATAGCTGTGACCGGTGACCCAACCGACATCGGCGGTGCACCAAAAAATATCCTCGTCGCGAATGTCGAAGACGTATTTGGTGGTCGCGTAAATGCCTAACAAATAGCCGCCGGTGGTGTGGAGAATCCCTTTCGGCTTTCCGGTCGAGCCGCTCGTATAAAGGATATAAAGCGGATGTTCGCTGTCGAGCGCGACCGGTTCGCACGCAAGATCGACATATTCCATTTCGCGGTGCCACCAAACATCGCGCCCTTCCTCCATGTGGATCTCGTTACCGGCGCGTTTGAAAACAATAACGCGTTTGATCGCTTTTCCGCCGCGCAACGCGTCGTCGACATTTTTCTTGAGCGGAACAATCGCGCCGCGGCGATAACTTCCGTCCGCGGTGATGACCGCCGTCGCGCCGCTGTCCGCGATGCGATCTCGAATCGAGTCCGCGCTGAATCCGCCGAACACGACCGAATGCACCGCGCCAATGCGCGCGCAGGCGAGCATGGCGATCGCCGCTTCCGGAATGGTCGGCAGATAAATGATGACGCGGTCGCCCTTGTCGATCTTGTTTCGCTTCAACACATTCGCGAAACGACAAACTTCATCGTGCAATTGCTGATAAGTCAGCGTTCGCTTTTCGCCCGGCTCACCTTCCCAAATGATCGCCGCCTTGTTGCGCCGATGGGTGAGGAGATGTCGATCCAGGCAATTTTCCGAGACATTGAGTTTGCCGCCGACAAACCATTTCGCGAAGGGCGCTTTCCATTGCAGAACTTTTTTCCACGGCGCGCGCCATGTCAGTTCCTTCGCCTCGCGCGCCCAAAATTTCTCCGGCGACCTGATCGACTCGCGATACATCCGCCGATATTGCGCGAGGTTTTTGATCCGCGATTTATTGGCGAACTCCTTCGCCGGCTTGAAGACGCGCTTCTCGATCAAGTGCGACTCGATGTTGTTATTGTCGATCTTGGCCATTGTCGATCTTGACGCTACCAATCGAGCGTCGCACGCTCAAGCATGAGCGAGCATATTTATAAGAAGCTGGAGTTGGTCGGTTCGTCGCCGGACGGAATCGAAGGTGCGGTCAAGAATGCGTTAACGCGCGCGAGCAAAACGATCCGCAATATGCGTTGGTTCGAAATCACGGAAACGCGCGGGCATATCGAAGACGGCAAGATTGGTCATTGGCAAGTGACCGTGAAGGTGGGCTTCACGCTCGACTAGCGCGATTCAAGCCTAACGACGCGCGCGGCAGTTATTCTTCCTGCAGCGCTTCGTAGACCTTGGTCCCGCCATAGATCATCATCGCCGGCTTTAATCCGAAGATCGACAATCGCAGCAGACCGCGCATCATTCCGCCGACCGGCAGGCGATTCAAAACGTAGCCGGCGACGAATGCATAAAGCAACGCCTGGCCGGGATTCTCGCGCACATATTGTTCGACCTGGCCGACGACCTCATCGACCTGTCCCTTCGTGTAGTTAAAACCGCGGACGACGATGTCCTCGGATGTTCCATCTGTTCGTTCGTTCATACTTTTAGATTCGCATCACAATGCGGCTGAGGTTGGTTCTGGTCAACGCAACGTCATCCAAATTGTGCTGGCCGCGGTGGCTGGTGGAAAATCGGGCGGAGCCGGTTCGCGATGAAATTTCGCGGCGCGCCGCGTCAGTTTCAAACAATACCGCGCCATTACTTCGAGACCTTTCTCGCGCAAGCGGGAGCAATTGGTCGAGATGAGGATGTGACAATCGCGATCTGCCAATTCGAGCGCCATCAATAGCAACTGCTCGTAATCGCTTTCGACGTGGAAAACTTTGCCGCGATGCGAACGCGAAAATGTCGGCGGATCGAGAATGATCATGTCGAACTTTTCGCCTTTGCGCGCCAGCCGCGGCATCACGGTCAGCACATCGTCGGCGATGAACTGGTGGTCGTTCGTCGGCAGACTGTTGAGCGCAAAGTTTTCTTTGCCGCGCGCGAGCGACTTCTTTGAAAGATCGACATTAACAGTCTGCGCGCCGGCCGACGCAGCCGCGACCGAGAACGCGCACGTGTAAGCGAAGCAGTTCAGAAGCCGTTTAGGCTTTCGCCCGCGAATGAATCGCCGGTTCTCTCGTTGATCGACAAACAACCCCACCGAATAACCGGCGGCGAAATCGATTCCGTACTTCAAATTATTTTCCATCGCGACCGACTTTAGATTTTCGCCCGTGTCGCCAAACATGAGCTGCGGCTCCACACGCTCCTCGTTTTTCCTCGGCAAATGTCGCGCGAAGACGCGGCTCAGATCGAAGCCGACGGACGTTCGCCAAAGATAAAGTTCAAGAATCAGCCCCTCGCGAGCCGGGGCATTTTTGTAGGAGATAAGAATGTCGCGAGCGAAGCGCTCGGCCCAGCCATCGTCGTGGGTGCAAAGTCGGTAGGCGTTGGTGCCTTCGGCTTCGAGCGCCCGCATGAGCGGCTGGTCGATCCATTCCGATTTCGATTTCATTCCTTTGTCATGCGACGTTCAATCCTTCGGACGTTTCGAAGCAATGAAAAAAATTATCGTCCGCGTTCCCGCGAGCACTTCTAATCTCGGACCCGGATTCGATTGTCTCGGCGCCGCGCTCGAGATTTACAACACGATTACTGTTGTGCGCGGCGACAGCGAAACCCGGCGGTTGAAAATTGTGGATGAAGCTGCGCGCGGGTTCTTCGAAAAATCTCGCGCGCGCCGTTTTGATTTTTCCTGCGCGATCGCCGGCGATATTCCGCGCTCGCGCGGACTCGGCAGCAGCGCGACCGTGCGGCTCGGTGTCTTGCATGGGTTAAACGAGCTCGCACGTCGCCCGCTGGATCGATTGTCGATCTTTCAACTGGCCGCAGCATTGGAAGGACATCCCGACAACGCTGCGCCCGCATCGTTCGGCGGCTTCACCGTATCGAGCCCAAATCACGTTCAGCGTTTCGAGATTTCGCCACGTTTGTATTTTGTTCTTTTAATTCCGGACCTCGAAATCAAAACCGCGGCCGCGCGGAAAGTTTTGCCGGCGAGAGTTTCCCGTCTCGCTGCCGTCGAGAATTCCAGCAAAGCCTGCGCGATTACGGCTGCATTCGCCGTACGCGATTACGAGAAACTCCGCGGCGCTTTTGCCGATCGACTCCATCAGCCGTTTCGTCAAAAACTGATTCCGTTTCTGCCCCGTATCATTGCCGCCGCCGAAAAAGCCGGAGCGCTGGGCGCTTTCCTTAGCGGCAGTGGATCGGCCATCTGCGCGATCACGTTGCAAGATCGACATGAAGTTGCCGCAGCCATGCAACGCACCGCAAGATCGACATCTTCACGTACCGTCATCACCACCGCCGACAATCGCGGTGTTCAAATTCATGGGGCGTAGAAGAGAAAATCTCGAACAATTCGCCATCGACGTCATTCTCGATCGGCGACACGGATTTCGCGCCGGCGTTCTGCGCGGACTTCTTTACGCGTTGTCTTTCGTTTACGAAGGAATCGTTCAACTCCGTCTCTACCTTTACCGCAAAAGAATTTTTCGAGAGCGCACGCTTGGTTGCATCGTCATCAGCATCGGCAATTTGACTGTCGGCGGAACGGGCAAAACGCCAATCGTCGAAAAGTTTGCGCGCGCGCTGCAAAAAGGCGGACGGCGTGTCGCCATCCTGAGTCGCGGTTACCGAAGTGTGCCGCTCCCCACGAAACGGAGTTGGTTAGACCGCTGGCGAAATGTAGATGTCGATCCTCCGCGCGTTGTCTCCGATGGGAAATCTTTGCTGCTCGATTCGCTGACCGCCGGCGACGAGCCCTACATGCTCGCGCATAATTTGAAGGACGTGATTGTCCTCGTCGACAAGGACCGGGTGAAGAGCGGCCTGTTCGCGATCGACAACTGGAAAGTGGACACGCTGTTGCTCGATGATGGGTTGCAGTATCTGCATCTCAAACATCGGCTCGACATCGTCCTGGTAGATCGACAAGCGCCATTCGGGAATGAGTTTTTGCTTCCGCGCGGGACGTTGCGCGAATCGCCACGGAATTTGCGCCGCGCCAGTTACATCTTCATCACCAAAAGCACTGCGGAGCCTAACGACGCCTTGATCGAACGCATCCGTCGCTACAATCGCACAGCTGAAATCATCGAATGCGCGCACCGGCCGCTCTACCTGCAAAACATTTTCACGGGCGAAGAATTGCCGCTCGAAAGATTGCGCGCCACTTACATCGGATCGATTTGCGGCATCGCGGCACCGGAAAGTTTTGAAGGCGGACTGAAAAATTTGGGCGCACATGTCGATCTTGCGAAGCGTTACATCGATCACCACCGTTACACCGAAGCGGAGTTGGAAAGTTTCATCACACGCTGTCTCCGCCGCGATCTCGAAATGGTCGTGACGACGGAAAAAGATGCGGTGCGCATGCCGCGCTTGAGCAATCCGGAAGTGCCGATTTATTTCCTGCGCGTCGAGATTGAAATTCTGAGCGGGCAGGAGACGTGGGAACATTGCGTGGCGCGCATTTGCCAACCGCAACCGATGTTGTCGCCGGAAAGATTCTTCGCGTGAAGAAGAGAAGCGCGCCCGTGAAGATTCGAACTTCAAACCTTCTGATCCGTAGTCAGATGCTCTATCCAGTTGAGCTACGGGCGCTAAAGAGCAGCTAATTTGCGGAGGAAGGTGGGAACGTCAACCAGCGGCACGCGATGAACCGCTGAACGTCTTTCGCAATTTAGCGCAGTGATGTACAAAAAAAAACCGCACTGCGGGGATGGAACCCCAGTGCGGCTCTTTTGCTGAGTTCTTAGTTCACGCCTGGGCCTTGGTAAGCCTTGCTCTCGGCTCCCGTCGCGGCTCCAGTTGCAGCGCCGGTCGCGGCACCCGTCGCCGCGCCGCTGACGGCACCGCCGCCTTTGGCATCTTTCTTCGGTTTCAGATCACGGACTTTGATGTTTTTCTTTGTTTTAGGCATATTAACTTTCCTGTTTTGGGTTGTTTATTGTTGGTTCGGAGGCACCGAATAACAGCTGACGCCCGCCGAGGACATTTTTCTTTGGAATAAGGTCATCGAGACGGATCATTTTCTCTTTTTTGCGCGGGTGCCTTTGACTGGCTGTCTCTCCGGCTGGCGCATCTTTTTTGTTTTTCGGTCCACTCACTTCGGCATCCTATTATCACCATCTGTGCCAATGTTTTGCGCGTGCCTGAAACCTTTCAAGTCGCGACTGATTACCAATGCTTTGCGAAAATTAATTGGGTTGATGCGTAAGATCAACATCGACAGAAAAGGCGTGAGTTTGAGACCACGCTGGCCTCACTTTGGCGCAGGGGACGGACTATTTCTGCACCAGATTTCGCAGATGCCTCGCGAGCGTTGCACGTGAGATGCCGAGCAGCTTGGAAGTGCGCCGCTGATTGCGATCTGTCTGTTCGTAAACGAAGCGAACGTGCCTTCGCACCGCTCCGGCTAGCGAAAGATCGACATCTTCATTGTGGTGGTGATTGTTCGCGCTTGGGACAGGGTCCCTCACATCTGGCCGACTATCGTGCTGCTCCAAGTCCGGTGGAAAAACGACGTGCTCCGGCAAAACAACTTCGCCGTCGCAAAAGAGGATCATCGTCCGGACGGTGTGACTGAGCTCGCGTAAATTTCCCGGCCACGAATAACGAACTAATTTCTCCATCGCTTCGGGGTGAATGGCGGTGATGTTCTTGCCTTCTTTGATGGAAGATGCTTTCAACTCCGCGGCGATGAGCGCGGGTAGTTCCTGCAGACGCTGGCGCAATGGCGGGATGAGCAATGTTAATCCGTTGAGACGTTGAAAAATGTCTTCGCGAAATTTTCCCTGGCGCACTCTTTCGCGAAGGGAACAATTCGAAGCGCAAATAATTCGCGCGTTCGTTCGCAGCATCCGTTCTGAGCCGAGTCTTTCAAACTCTCCGTATTCAAGAACGCGCAGGATTTTTACCTGGGCGAGGGGGCTCATCTCCGAGATTTCGTCGAGGAAAAGGGTGCCGCCGTGAGCGAGCTCGAATTTTCCCTTCACGCTCTGTTGCGCGCCGGTGAACGCGCCGCGTTCGTGCCCGAACAATTGGCTCTCGAGCAAGGTGTCGCTCATGGCCGATGCGTTGAAAGAGATGAAAGGCTTATCGGCGCGCGTCGAAGAATTATGAATCGCGTGCGCGAGTAATGTTTTTCCAGTGCCGGTTTCACCGAGCAGAACGACAGGAACTTCCGACCTTGCTGCCAAATGGGCGAGGCGGAGACACCGCGACATGGCCTCATTACTAGTGGTCAGGTCTTCCACTCGCAGATTGGAACGCGGCTCTTGCATGCGATGTCGATCTACGGGCGCATGTTCTCGCGCAATTGGTGGATCGGTTCCAACACGAACTCGATCGGCGTTCTTCCGCCCACGATGATATGAGCGTCTCCGCGCATTCCGACGCGCAGCGGCAAGCTTTGGCCACGCGGTCTGACAATCGAATTGTGATCCAGCGAGGCCAGCGCGATAAAATGCGCGCCGTCGGTCGAACTCACGGTGGAAGGACTGATCCAATCCAATTTTCCGCCGACCGCGCCATAACGTTGGTACGGATAAGCTTCGAAAAAGTAGCGCACGCGCTGCGCAACCGCGAGTTTGGCCAACCCGGCCTCATTGATAATCATCCGCGCGCGGGGCTGCGCATTTTCTTGCGAAAGCTGACAGAGAACTTGTCCCTGCTGAACGACACTTCCGACGGTGCGTTGGTCGAGCGAAATCACGACGCCGTCGTACGGACTACGCACCATCAATAAATTTTGCTGGGCGTTTTCGAGATCGGCCTGTAACGCCGCGATGCGCACTTTCAATTTTTCGATTTCGGCCTGTTGTTCGCCGCGGACGCGCGCACGCTCCGTCTCTATTCGTTGTCGATCTAAGTTTACTTGCTGCAAAGTTTTTTGAGCCACGCTCATATCCTTTTCCGATCCGGCGAGATCGAGGCGCATCCGAACTAGATCGATTTCCGAGAAGCCTCCTTGTTCAGCCAGCTTTTCCATGCGCGCGACTAAATCGCGGGTGGTCTTGGCGTGGTTCTCGCGGAACTTTACCTCACTCTTGGCTTGCTCGACCTCGGATTGTTTCATGCTCATTTGCGCACGGAAAGCCGTGTCGCTTTGGGCGAGGCTCTCCTCTTTCGTCCGGAGGTCTTCCTGCAACGTTCGGAACTGTGTGTCCCAACCGCGTATCTCGTCCGAACGCAAAACGAATAACTCGGCTCCCTTCTTGACCGTTTGGCCTTCGCCTACCGACACGCGGCTGATGATTGCCTGATGCGGCGCTTGAATAGGATCCGCGCCGGTGGCGGGAACGAGCACGAATGAGCAACGCACCGTCTCGGGCAAACGCAAAACACACGCGAGAAGAAACGCGAACAGCAGAAAACCAAGGAGCAGCCAAGCCATCCAACGAATGATCCATGACGGCGGATCTTGTGGCAGCATATCCGATTCAACATCGAGCGAGCCGCGAGGCGATAGGGAAGTGCTCATGTCGATCTTGCCTAAATTCCGAGCTGCTGGCTGGAGAGATAATAATAGAGGCCGCGCTGCGCCATCAGTTCTTCGTGGTTTCCCACTTCAGCGACACTCCCTTGTTCCAAAACTACGATGGCGTGCGCTTCGCGAATCGTGCTAAGTCGGTGCGCGATTACGATGGTGGTTCGACCCGCCATCAACCGCCCCAGATTATCTTGAATGGCGCGCTCGGACTCGGTGTCGAGCGCGCTGGTCGCCTCGTCAAAAATCAACACCGGCGGGTTGCCGTAAATCGCGCGCGCGATCGCGATGCGTTGCTTTTGTCCTCCCGAAAGTGACAGACCCGATTCACCGATCTTGGTTTCGTATCCAAGCGGCAGGCGCATAACGAAATCGTGCGCCGCTGCCGCTTGCGCCGCCGCGAGAACGCGGTCGAGATCGGGCTCCGGATCGCCGAAAGCGATGTTGCGCGCGATCGTTTCGTTGAACATGTGATTTTCCTGCAACACCATCCCGATGTGGCGACGTACATCGCGGTAGTTGAGCGTGCGAAGATCGACATTATCGAAGAAAATCGTCCCCTCCGTCGGCTCGAGCAGTCCGGCGATTAACTTGATCAACGTTGTTTTGCCGCAACCGCTGCGTCCGACAAAAGCGACCATGCGGCCGGGCGCAAGATCGAGGGTCACGTTCGTTAGGATATTCGGCGCTTCCGGACCTCCGTATTTGAAACTCACCCCGCGCAGCTCGATTCGCCCCTCGAGGCTGTGCACCGGAATAAGCTGTGAGCGATCGTGTCCCTGCTCCGGTTCCTGCTCGAAAATATCGTTCAGGCGATTCAACAAGACGGACGCAAGTTGCATCGTGTCCCAGACGCCGAGGGTGCGCAGAATTCCGCCGTAAGCCATCGCGGTGAGCGAACTGAAAGCGACGAATCCACCGACACTGAGATGGCCGTGAATTACCTGCGTGGCGCCGACCCAAAGAAAGAGCGCGGTCGACAGCATACCGATGGTTTGAAGAACGCTGTCATACGACATCACGATGAAACTCGACTTGAACATTTTCTTCGAGACAGAAAGGAACTCGTTCAACATCGCGTCGCGGAATGCGCTTTCCGCCGCCGCCGCCTTCACCGCTTCGATGCCTTTGATGGCGTCGATTTGATGCGAACTGTATTTTCCCTGGCTCTCTTCCACTCCCGCAAAAAGTGGTCGCAACACCTTCACCGAAAAAATCATTAGTCCGACATAGAGTGGTGTCGTCGCTAAAAATGTCAGCATCAAGAAAGGGCTGTACAACGCCATCAACGCCAACGCACCGACGAGATAAATTAACGCCAGCACCGCGCCGATTCCCTGTTGCACTGCGAATTGTCGAACTTGTCGCGCGCCATCGAGTCGCCGCTGGATGTCACCCGTGCGCCGACTCGTGAAATAAGTCATCGGCAGCGAAAGCAATTTCCGGCTAAGGAAATCGAGCACTGCCGTATCCAATCGCACTGCGGCGAACGAGAGCAGGTATTGCTGCACCAGATTGGAGAGCTGCACGAAAATGAGCGCGCCCAACATGCCGAGCAGAATGGTTTTCAGCAGCCCGAGATCATTTTCAACAATGACTTTGTCCACGACCATCTGCGTGAACACCGGGAAAACCAGCTGTAACAGGCTGACCACAACGGCGAGCCCGAGCACTTGGATAAGGATCACTTTAAATTTCGCTAGAAACGGAACGATCCAAGCCAGCGTCGGCTTGCTTTCAGGCGCATGTTCGAAGGCGGTGGTGTAATCAAAGAGCGCTGTATACCCGGTCCACTTCGCCTCGAACTCGCCCCTCGGAATTTTTCGTAGGCCCAATGCTGGATCGGCCACGCGCACGTGCGTTAGATCGACATCGTAAAGAACGATCCAGTGATTGCCTTCCCAGTGGACGATGGCCGGAAGTGGCATCGAGGGGAGATTGCGCACCGAAACTTTCAATGCCCGCGCCGCCAGACCCAGTTCCGTCGCAGCGCGGCACAGCGCCTTTAGACTCGTTCCGTCAGTGGCCGTGTGACACAGCTGCCGGATTCGCGCCAGGCTAACCTTCCGACCGAAATGTCGGCAGATCATTCCCAGACTGGCCGCGCCGCAATCCATCTCATCGATCTGTGGAAGATGCTCAATCTTCTTGATGCGCTTCGACCGTTTGCGGAAGAGCCCGGCCTCGTCGACGAAAGGATCTTTTTCGCCCTCCGCCGCCGGAGCGGCGTCTTCGCCGTCGAGCGCCACCTTGTCGTGCACCTTCGCTTCCGCTGGAAGCATCTCCGTCGTGAAATCCAGCGGAATACGCGCTTCCGTTTTCGCTTGGTAAATCGCGAGACGCTCGGTCAGGAGCTGGTCGAACTCAGGAAAATGGTGACGCAAAGCATGCACGGCCTGCGGTTCAAGCGCGAGCAACTGGCAATCGGTGAACGCTTCCACCGAGGCGGCGCGCGATGATCCATTCAAGATCGACAACTCACCAAAAAAATCGCCCTCGCGATAAAACGCCAAATTCTTTTCCGTCCCGTTCACGCCGATGAACGCACGCGCGCGGCCCTTCTCGATCACGTACATCGGTCCGGCGTCATCTCCCTGGCGAATGATGAGATTGCCTTTGGTGATGTCTATCGGCGTCAGTTGATCAATCATGCTGCGCAACGCCGGCGCCGGCAGCCGGCCGAAATTGCTGAATTGATAAAGGAAACTTTGCACGGCGCGGTTTCGCCCGGTCATTTCGATGTAGCGCTTGAGTTCCGGCTCTTGCTGCACGAGCTGGAGAAAATCGCTGCGGTCGATTCGCAATATATCGACCGCCGTGCTGCATCGCACCGTCGCCATACGCGTGCCGCCGTCCATTAACGCCGCTTCGCCGAAACTATCGCCGGGTTTGAGTGTTCCGAGCGGAATCTCTTCGCCGCCGGCTTTCATCTTCAAAGCGCGCGCGCGGCCGCGCGTTAAAATATAAAACGAATTCGCCGGGTCATCCTGCTTCACGATGACTTCGCCGAATTCGTAATTCTCGGGTTGGAGCAGAGGCTCCAGCGCGGCAAAGTGGTCGTCGGTAAGAAATCGGAAAACCGAAGCGCGCCGAAGAATTTCGCTGTCTTGTGTTCTCATCCCGTCGCCGCCGCGCTCCCGAGTTTTCGTTCGACGTGCTTGCTCGCCAGCTCCGCGAAATGGCGATCGAGTAACCGCTGCTCAATCCGCGATCGAATGGCCGGATCATCCGTTTGCGGCTCGACTTTTTTGATGATGCGACACAACTCAAAACCGTCACCGCGAATTACCGGTTCCAGGACCTGACCAATGGTGACGCTCAAAAATCTTTGCTGCGCTTCGGGTGCTAAATCTTCGAACAAAAATTCCATCCGCCGGAAAGGATAACGCCCTTCGCTCGCGACTTCTTCCATCGCCATTCCATCTTCGCGGACGCAAAACAATGCTTCCTGCGCCGCGTCGCGCGATTCCACTTCGATGACTTCGACTTCAAATCGCGTCAGCGCCAATCGCAATCTCACTAACTCTTTCTTATGCGCCGCCGGCACCAGTAAAACCTCGCAGCGTGCGCGATAAGCCATTTCCATGGTTGCTTGTCGATCTAACCACTCATCGTCGCGGCCGAGAACGTCGAGCCAACTCTTCAATTGCGTCTCGTCCATTCCGTTGCGCTCGAGAAATCGCTTTCGTTCTGCCGCCACTGATTCTGGGTCGACATCTTTCTCTTCCGCCAGAGCGGCCAACCGCCAGATCAGTCGCGTTGTTAAATGCTCGAGCTGGCCCGACAAAATCAAGTCGATGACAAACAGGTCTCGCAAATCCGCCGGCGCAGATGAGTAATCGACCTTCTCCGGTTCGACATTGTCCGTGACCGCGCTGCCCCAATAACGACGCGCGAAATAATCGCTGAGGTCATCGAGCGTGAGCCCTCTCGTCGCCAGCCATTGCTCCGTTTCCTCCGCCGTGATGAGATCATGCTCGTAGCGGAATTCCTCCACCGCGGTGTCGAAGGCATCATCATCCAGCTCCAGGTCCTGTTCGTCCGCGCGCTTTTCGGCGGCGACGCGAAGAAGAAAATGTTCCCATTTCAAATCAAGGTCGCCGCCGACTAATGCCCCCTCGATGGCATCCGCCGCGGTAAAATCGCGTCCCTGGCATGCGCACACCACGAGATCGCCATGTGAAACTGAGTCGGTCTTCGGCATCGAGAGCGAGTTTGTATCGGCTTCCGCGAAAAAAGTCGATACTATGCTGGTGATGAAGAAAACGGTGACCGCCCCGCGTCCATCGTTGGGGGTCGAATCCCGAGAGATTTCCGCCTTCTCGCTGTGACGGTTTTCCTGGGATGCGGGTTTGCCGCGAAGTATCGCGAGGGTGGGGGAAACTTTTCGGTGCCCCTGCAATGGATGCTCGGGTTGCGCCGATTGAAACAGGACGTAATCTGGCTGGAGCTTTTGCCCGCAAGTGGTAATGCCCGGGCTGACCGCGCCAAGATCGACAACTTCATTCTGCGAATGCGCGAGCACGGCTTCGCGCGACGTTATTGTTTGCTCTACCAAAAGCCGGCAAGCGATCTGCAGGATCTCGACGCGATCGAGTGCATCGGCCTTTCCAAGCGCGCGCTGCTCGACCGACTGGCCGGACCGAACGTGCTCCTCAATCTCAGTCACTCGATTCATCCGCCGTTCCTCCTTCAATTCGAGCGCCGGATTTTTTGCGATCTCGATCCGAGCGAAATTTTTTATTGGATGACGAAGATGGAGATGGGGCAATCGACGCACCATGAATTCTGGACCATCGGATTGAACGTGCGCGGGCGCGATTGCGGGCTGCCAGGATCGACAATGAAATGGAAAACTTTTTATCCGCTGGTAGACACCAAATTCTTCCGGGCGCAGCCGCGGCCAAAGGCGAAGAAGTTCACCACCATCGGTCAATGGTATTGGGGCGGCGCCGTAGAAGTGAACGGCGAATTTCCCGATCTCTCCAAGAAGTTTGCGTTCGAACGCTATGTCGATCTTCCAACGCGCGTACGCGACGCGCGCTTCGAACTAGCGATGAATATCAATGCGGATGATCCCGAGCGTGTCCGTTTGCAAAAACACGGCTGGCATGTTGTCGATCCTCACCGCGTCGCGCGGACACCAAAATTATATCGCCGGTATTTATCGAACGCGGCCGGCGAGTTCACGGCGATCAAAGGTGTCGATGTGAATTGGAAGACGGGCTGGTTGAGCGATCGCGCAGCGGCTTTTCTCGCGCTTGGTCGCCCGGTCATTACCGAAGACACCGGCGCGGCGAAATATTTGCCGAATGAAAGCGGATTTCAGTTTGTCAGCAATCCGGACGAAGCAACGGAAGCTTCGCGCAAAGTGTTGGCGGACTGGTCGCGTTGGTCGAAGATTTCGCGAGCTTGCGCGGTTGAGATCTTCGATTCGGCCAGGAATCTGAAGACGATTCTCGATCTTTAGCGGTCAGTTGATTCCCCGTTTGCAAAACCAGATTGGGGTGTTACTCGTTCCCACGTTATGGCTGACTTGATGAAATCGGACGAGGCGAAGGCCCGCCTGAAAAAGATCCCGGAATGGGAGCTGGAGAAAAAACACATCGAACGCACGTTCGAGTTCGATGATTTTTCCGATTCGATCGACTTCGTGAATGCCGTCGCGGAAGTGTCGGAAGAGGAAGAGCATCATCCCGACATCGACATCCGCTACAACAAAGTGCGCTTGCTTCTCTCCACCCACAGCAAAGGCGGCCTAACCGATCTCGATTTCGCTTTGGCCGAGCGGATCGACACGCTGGCCGAGTAAGTGGAACAGATTCCGTCGCGCCGTTATTGGATGGCAACGGCGCTGGTAATTTTCGTCGTCATCGCCGTGTGGATATTTATCGACTGGCGGATGCAACCGCCGCCTCCGCCTAACGACATTAGCGCAGCCGGAAAGCCGTAGGTGGAACGCGATCTCCGAGCGCGTTGGTAAATTGGCGCGAAGGCGCATTTGGTTTTTAACATCGCGCCCGGAGGTCGCGATCCACCCTGTCGCTATTACTTGTCGATCTTACGGCAATGGCGGCGGCGGCCGTTGCGTCCCAACTAAGGTGCGGCCTTCATCCGCGTCGATGTAAGAGAACATCGTTTCGATCTCGGAACGCCCGGCCATGCCGCCTTCCTTTTTGCGGCGCTTCAATATTTCACTCGCTTCATCGTTCCATCCACGCTTGCGCATGAATTCATTCCAAACGTAAATTTCGTCGTCGTTAGGCCGGCGGCCATTGGCGAAACACCATTGCAAAATCTCCTCATCGCTGCCGCCCAGCTTCACCCGGTCGACCACCTGGTTGTAGTCGATTCTCAGAAATCGCACGCAATTTTCATCAAAACCTTTGCCGAGGTTCGCCTCATAATCGCGATGCAACTCGTTTTTCGCGTGTGCGCGAATCTTGTCGAGCATGCGCGCGAAATAGACGAGCCCGCCGATTCGAACAAAGGGGCTGCGAATGCCTAAGCTACTCATGCGGAGCGGAGTTTGCCGGTTATTCACATTTTATTCAAGCCCGCCGTCGCGCGGTTTTTTCAAGATCGACAATCAACTTTCCGGCGATTGGCGGTTGTGAGATGCTCGCTAAAGATGGATCGCGTTGTCGGCATCGAAACGGAATACGGTTGCCTCGTTAGTGATGAAGCTGCGCATGGCGCGGCCGAGATTTGGCCGGCCAAGGTGAAGAATTACGTTTTCCGCAAAGCGCGGCTTGGCACGATGGATCTTCATTATCGTGACTACGAGGAACCGCCGGGCAATGGCGGATTTCTTCTGAATGGGGGCCGTCTCTATCTCGACATGGGCCACATCGAATATGCGTCGCCAGAGTGTTTGGGTCTGCGCGATCTTGTTTCATACGACATCGCCGGCGATGAATTGTTGCAGACCGCGCTGGTGTCGTTAGGCGCAGCCGAGCACGTCTCGTTCATCAAGAACAATGTCGATCATCACACCGGCGCGACGTTCGGTTGCCACGAGAATTATTTGATGAAACGCGAGGCGCAGTTCACGCCGCCCGTGCTCGGCACGCTGCTGACGTTCCTGGCCACGCGCCAACTTTTCACCGGCGCCGGCCGCGTCGGTCAGGCGAATCCGCTGGCTTTCGATTTCGAACCGCCGCAGCCGCAGAGCGCGGTTGAGTTTCAGCTGAGCCAGCGCGCCGATCATATCGTGAACGACATTTACCAATGGGTGCAATTCAATCGCGCCATCATCAACGCGCGCGATGAACCGCTGGCCGATTACCGAAAATATCGGCGACTGCATTTGCTCATCGGCGATTCAAACATGAGCCCGTTCGCCAATGCGTTGAAAATCGGGACGACTGCGTGCGTCCTCGCGCTTTTGGAAGAAGGGCGTCTGCCGCGGAATTTGGTTTTGAACGACGCTGTCCAAAGCACCCGCGACATCTCACGCGACGCGACGCGACGTTGGATTGTCGATCTTGAAAACGGCAAAACGATCAGCGCGCTCGATGTGCAATGGCAATTTCACAGCCTGGCGACGAAACATTTGCGTAATCGCAACGCCGAAACGGATTGGCTGCTTGAAAGCTGGAGCTTCACACTCGAAGCGCTCGAACAAAATCAGAACGCGCTCATCGGCGGCGTCGATTGGATCACGAAGAAGTGGTTGCTCGACACATTCGTCGAATCGGAAAATTTGCAGTGGGACGATCCCTGGCTGCAAAGCATCGACCTCGAATATCACAACATCGATCCGGCGCGCGGACTCTTCTTCGGTGTCACGCCGGCGAAACGAATTGGCGAATGGAACAACAGCGTGCGTCGTTCCGCCGCCATGCAACACCCGCCCGCGAACACACGCGCGGCCGGCCGCGCCCTCGCCGTCGCGCATTTCCAAAAGAGCGAACGGCCTTATGTCATCAACTGGGATTCAATCGCCTACGACAGCCGCGATTTTTTGGTCATGAGCGATCCATTCGAAACTTACGAACATGAAGTAACAGAATTTCTTTCCGCAAAACGCGGCGTTCATCCAGACGAAAGATGCTAGACCCAAAGGAGCGACCTTTATTAAAAACGGTACTCAGTTAGTTGCAGGTCTGCTTTTCGCCTTCCTCGGGCTAATAACGGTGATCACTGGTCGGATAAGGGGGCCCATATTTCCTGAGGTAGGAGCAACCGGGAATTCCGCACATTTTGTCGGCATAATCCTTCTCGTTATGGCAGGAATGATTTTGTTCGACTTGGTGAAGAAGTTCAGGAACAGCCGGAGATGATACCAAATACAATCTCGCTGCCGCTCTTCGCGTTTACTGCAAGCGTTGCAGGGAAGAGATGCCGTAGTTTTGCTGGAGCTCGTTAGCTTCGTCGGCGACTTGCTTGGCGTCGAGCTCGAGAGGCTTAAACAGCAACTTGCTCGAAGGAAAAGTGCGGAATGTCGGCTCGCTCGTTCGCATGCTCGACCGTGATCGCGCAAATGTTGCCTTCGTGATCCAGGTGGAGCAGCGTGTTTTCATCCAAGTCGCGCGTTTCGGAAACTTCTGCCGATCGAAACTCGATGTGCAAGGTGTCAGTATCTTTGAAGTAACGAATTTTCATGGCTGAAACGAACGATCGAAGAATGCATTGTGCACCGTTTCTCCGTCCGGCAGTAATATAACTCGTAGATAACGCCCGTCCATTTCGGCGATGGCAGCCCAACGGCGAATGCGTCCATCACGCTGAACGACCTCCTTTATTGGCCGGTCAATCACACGCTGAATCCAGTCCACGCGAATGATTGCGCGATCGGGACGATGTCGCATCGCTTCAAAGTATCGCGTGAATTTCACGCGACGATGCTAACGTTACGATGTCGATCTTAGCGAGAGTGTTTCGCTAGATCGACAATCGCTCTTCGCCTTTACTGCAAGCGTTGCAGTGAAGAGATTCCGTAGTTTTGCTGCAGCTCGTTAGCTTCGTCGGCGACTTGCTTCGCGTCGAGTTCGAGTTGTTTCGGATCTTCTTCCGTGTCGATCTTGATGAAACCGCCTTCGATTGGTTGCTTCACGGCTTCGGCGAAATCGGCGAGCGATTTCACTTCTTTGCCGTTGACCGCTTTCACCGTCAAATAAGCAAGCTCGTCGTAGCCGATGGTATTGTTAGCCGGAAGGACCTGGCTCAAGATAACGACGCGGCGATTGCCTTCCGGGAAAAGTTCGGATTGGTAGTGATCGATATAGACGAAACGCTGCGGCGCTTCTTTCTGCCAGTTCGCTCCCCATTCTTTTAGATATTGCCGCGAAAGTTCCTGGAAGATGAGTCCGCCGAGAATGTAATACGAGGGCGGCTGGTCGAGATTGTAGGGCGGGATGACGTAATCTTTGGGCGCGCGATGTTCGAGCGTCAGACTCAATTGCATCGGCTCTCCTTGCCGCTGAATTTGAAACGGCACGGCGTCGCCGGCGAACGCGCGCGAGGTGAGGAGATTGGTGAATTCAATTTTGCCGTAGAGAGGATCGACATAGTTACCGTTCTGATCGATCTCGTTAGGCCCGATCCCCGTGATAACGTCGCCGACCTGCAATCCCGCTTTCATCGCGGGCGAATTCGGTTCGACGCTGGTTATGTAAACACCGGCCGGCTTGCCGGTCTCGCCCGCGTAGGCGCGCAATTGTGGATCGCGCGTTGGGAAAAATGAAAAACCGCCCGAGGGAAATCCGCCGTAATGTTCTTTCGCGGCGTCTTTCAAAAAATGCGTGATGATCGGCGCCGGGATGGCGTCGAGCACTTGCGAGCGCGCGTCGTAACGCAGCAGCAATCCCGCGAGTTTGTTATTTTTCACGAGCGGCACGGTGTAGCTGTTCTCTCGATATTGCATCGAGATGCTCAGTCGATAGGCGAGAAACTGGCCAACATCGACAGGGTAGTGCATCATCTGCACCGTCGTCACCAGGCCCTCGGTCACGACCAACGCGCCGGTGGGTTCCAATTGCCAGGCCGCGAGCCGATCGCCCACGACGGTGTCGAGCGCGAGCTCGAGCGGCGAAAGGCCTTCGAGAAATTTTTTGTCGGTCGGTTCGAGCAACGCCAGGTTCGCTTCGTAATCAATCACCTGAACGGTGGCGGCGCTTTTGTCGCCCGACTCCGCGCGTTCGAGTTCGACATAATTTGCGTTCGCAACCAAATCCGCCGTTACAAGCACACGGCCTTGCGGCAAAAGCGCGCCGAGTCCGCGTTTTGAGAACGGCGCCTTCTTTTGCCACGGTTTGAAATAATCGTACGGCTGGCCGGTGACGTTCACGCGCACGAGCGAAAGTTGTTTCGCTTTGCCGGGGGCAATGGCCGATTCCTTTTTCGGCGGCGCCGCGACGACGACACTTGCCGCTAAGATCGACATGAAGATGAGAGAGAGGGCGCGGCGCATCTTATGTTTTCTTTTCCGGCGCCGGCGCCTTCGGCCGTTGCTCATCGAGATTTTGCTCCGCCGTTACGTTATAGCGCGCCTTGATGCGTTCACGCGCCGCTTCGATTTGTTTCGGATCGAGCACCAACGGCGGCCCATCACCGATCATCTTAATGACAAAACGATCCGGCGTTTCGCTTAACGCCTTGGCCAAGTCTTCCAGCTTCCGAATTTTCTGGCCGTTGACTTCATCGACAATCGCGCCCCGATAAGGCGCCAGATAAGTATTGATCGGGTCCGGCAAAATATTTGTCAGTACGACCACTTCGGGATGTTCGAGATAAATTTGTTCGAGCACGAAATAATCGAAGAAGTGGCGCAGCCGTAAATCAGTCGGCTGGTACGCGTCGACCAATTCGAGATTCAATGGCTGAAAAAGTATTCCACCGTAAACGACATAGCGCGGCCGCATATCGTAGCTGTGACCCTGAATGAGATAAGGCGGGACGGTGTCGAGTTTGATCGTCGCGCTGAGCGTTTGTTTAGCGCGCAAGATGTCGAGCTTGACCGACTCGCCTTTGAATTTGCGCTCCACCACCTCCGGCATTTCGACGCGCTCGCCTTCCAGTTCCACGGTGGCATCGCTCGCGATGGGATGATTATCGAGCGCCAACAAAACGTCACCCGGCTTCACATCTTTCGCGCACGGCCCGGCCCCAACCACCGTGCCAATGAGCACACCACGATCGTCATCTTTCAATCCGAGAAACCGACGTTGCGCCGGATTCAACAGCTTCTGATACGTCAGGCCAAGATCGACATATTTATCGTAGTGCCCGTCGCTCACGTCCTTGAGAAAACGTTGGATCACCGGCGTGGGGATCATGTAGGCAACGCCCTGCGCGACATCACCGCTGTAACCTTGGAAAGCGACGCCGACGACTTTCGCGTTCTGCATCACCGGCCCGCCGCTGTTGCCCGGATTAATCTGCGCGCTGATCTGAATGGCGAGGTGCGAATCAATCGATGAATGCGCGTAGAGATTGAAATCGATGCGCGAGACAATGCCGGTGGTGATCGACATCCGTTCGCCGCCGATCGGATAACCGTAAGCCGACACCGTGGATTCGAGCGCGGGGATGTCGCCGAATTTCAGCGGCACCATGTTCTTGAAGAAATTTGGCGAAGCCACATTGAGCAACGCGAGATCGCAATCGTGTGCGACGAACTGCACCGTCGCCGGATACTTGTTAGGGTCGCCATCGCGCTCGACCGTGAGGTAGCGATAATTGCTGACCACATGTGCGTTCGTTAGAATGCGATTGCCGTCGATCACAAACCCGGCGCCGATGCCGCGCTGAATTCCCCCGGCGTTCCAAGGCGCTTTGTAATCTGGTTCCACCGCCGTCGCGATGATGCGAACCAAACTCTTTTGCACCGGACCGTTAGGCCGCGCCGGCGCTACCGGCACCGTGACAACGACCGGTGGCTCGACTTGTTTTGGCGTCGATCCCGGCGGCTGAGGCCGACCGAAACGCGGCGTGTCACCCATCGCCGGCGGTTCTTGTGGCGCGCCGATGTGCGGTGAATCGGAAGGCGGCGCCACTTCTTTTTGCGCGTTCGCCGTCCCGACCCAAAGGGACAGAATGAAAATATAAAAGAGAACGCGCTTCATCGCCGGAAAGTCCGAGAAGATGAAACGCTGCGCTCGAAATGCAAATCGCTTTCCAGTATTTCGCTTTGAAATGAGCGATCTGTTCGGCAAACTTCCTCAATGAAGAAAGACGCTTTTCTCTTCCTGATTATTTTCGCACTGAGTTCGGCCGCCTTTGCCGGCACCAGGAGTGCGGTAGTTACGAGTAGTAGTGGCCCCCTTGTCGTAAATGTTCAGGAAAACCGCACGATGAGAATCCTCAATTTCGTTCAAGAGCCCGGAGGAGATACATCCCTGGCGCAGGTGAAAGTCACAAAAGACGCAAATATCGACGTCGTGGTTCTTCGGGCTAGCGACGCTGGCGCGAAGATGTCAGCAGAAGACAAGAATATCCAAGTTAACGGCCCGGCCACCGTCACAATAGTGAACACCGACGCGAAGAGAGCGTTCATTACTTTCAGGATCGTTCCCGAGTAGAACACCTCAAATTCCCGCGCGATCGAGCAACGATTCGAGCACCTTCTCCGCTTCAAAGGATTCAAGCGCGATCTCGCGCGCGGCGCGCGAATGTTTCGCGTAATCAGCGTTCACCCGTTTCACCGCCTCCACGATTTCGCCTAACGAGCGAAACGCGAGCAGACCGGCGTCGCCGCCGTAATGCGCTGTGAAACCGGTTTCCTGCGTGATGACCGGTCGCCCAGCCGCGAGATAGCATCCGCTGCGATCGCTGAACCAGCCGGTGTTAAGTCGTACGTATTGATCTTTCGCGACCGTGAACTCGCCTTTCGAACGGCGAACGTAGTCGCGGTAGAGCCAGTAATCGACGCTCAATTGCAGCGGCGAAGTAAATCGCCAGCCGTTGCGCTCGAACTTCATTCGTACTTGTCGATCTTTGATGTCCGTCGCGAGCTCAAATGTTTCGCCGGATTTTTTCGGCGCGGCGACAAAGCGAATGAACTCACGCGATTTGCTCCAAAGATATTTCTCACCGCGCCACGAAATGTCTTTTAGTCCGCTGGTCGACCAATTCGCCACCGAAGTCAAAACGGCGGCGCGCGAAGGCGCGCGATTTGTTTTCCAAAGATCGGTCACGATCGGTTGCCGCGTTGGCAACCATTTGAATCCGCGCGTCGGCACGGGGAAATCTTTCGTCCCGACGTTCTCGCCGAAAGTAAAAAGCGCGCGGTGTCGCCGCAGATAGTTGATTGTCGATCTTACGCGCTTGTCGATCTTGATTTGCTCCACGCCCGGATCGCTCTCGACATACAAAATGCGATCGCTCTTCAACAAATCGTCATTGAATTCCTGCGTTCCGCAGATGTTCAGAATCGCGTCCGCATCTCGATAAAGCTGCCGAATTTTCCCTAACGACAATCCGGCGGTCGGATTGCCTTTCAAATAACGCGCGCAAAATCCCCAGCGATTTTTGAAATCAAACTCGCGGCTGAGTTGATCGAGCAAGCGCGCCGCGTAATCGAATTCGTTGCCGACCTCGAACGTCTCCGGGTTGTAGGGCAGCCGCGCCGAGTCTTCGACGTAGTAAACATCGTGACCGAGCCGTTGCAGGCCGACGATGTAATGAATGTGCTGCCAGATTACGCCGGCGATGGGCATCGATCCCATGAAGCCCATCACGACGATGCGCTTGCGCTTCATTAAAAAGAAAACGCCCAACGCTCAACGTTCAACGTCCAACGCTCAATGCAGCACTCCGTCGTTGAGCGTTGAGCGTTGAGCGTTGGACGTTGAGCGTTTGCCGCGGTCACTAGAAGGTCTTCACAACCACAGCGGGATTTCCGGCGACGACAGTGTTCGCGGGAACCGATTTCGTCACCACCGATCCCGCCGCCACCACCGAGTTTTCGCCAATGCTCACGCCTTTCAAGATCGTCGCATTCATCCCGATCCAGACATTGTCCGCAATGATCACGGGCGCGGTAACTAATTTCGGACGCGGCGGGCGATCCTTGAAAAACGGAGCGAGCGCTTGGGCGTCGATCAATCGCTGCGCTGGTTCGAGCGGATGAAAATCGGAATCAGCGATGCCGACATTCCACGAAATCAAACAGTGCGATCCGATGTCGATCTTTTCGTCCGCCATGATGAGCGCGCCGTTGATCAGGGTGAAGTCGCCGATGCGGCAGCGCCCGTTTTCGCCAATGGCGAACGAGCAGCCGGCATAACACGAAACGTGTTTGCCGATGACGACCGCGCTCGGCTTCGCCGCGCGCATCTGCCGAAAGATCTGCGCGCTCTCACAATAAAATCCTTCGCCGAACTCGACGTTGGCCGGAATCGGCTTCGTCCACCAATCGCCTTCCACATGTCGATCTTGTTTAACGTTGCTCATGTGGCGAATTTTCCGGAGGCGTAAAGTTTCGCGTAAGCGCCGCCGCGCGCAACGAGATCGGCGCCGCGTCCTTGTTCGATGACGCGGCCGTTTTCGAGCACGACGATAAGATCGACATCGTGAATGGTGGCCAGCCGGTGAGTGACGATGAGCGTCGTGCGTCCGCGCATTAATTCTTTGATCGTGTCCATAATGGCGGCTTCGGTTGAAGGATCGAGTGCCGAAGTGGGCTCATCGAGAAGAAGAATCGGCGCGTTTTTTAGAAACGCGCGCGCGATTCCGATGCGTTGACGCTGACCGACACTAAGATGTCCGCCGCGTTCTCCGACCAGACTCGCGTATCCGTTAGGCAATTGCTGGATGAACGAGTCAGCTTGCGCGCGTCGCGCTGCATCGACAATTTCTTCCTCGGTCGCGTCGGGCCGTCCGTAAGCGATGTTCTCGCGTACCGTCGTGGAAAACAGCAGCGTGTCTTGCAACACCATCCCGATCTGCGCGCGCAAAGATTTCTTCGTGATCTCGCGCACATCGTGATTGTCGATCTTCACTGAGCCGGAAGTCGGATCGTAGAAGCGCGGAACGAGACTTAACAATGTGCTCTTACCCGCGCCGGTTCCGCCGACCAAGGCGACGATCTGGTTTGGCGCAATCGCAAGATCGACATCGTGCAACACATGTCGATCTTGCGCGTAACCGAAGGAGACGTTTTGGAATCCGATCGCGCCTTGCGCAGATGAAATTGCAACCGCGCTCGGAGATTCAACGACATCATCTTGTCGATCTAACACCTCAAAGCAGCGTCGCGCGCCGGCCGTCGCGCCTTCCATCGCCCATGTTGTGTAAGTGAGCGACTCGAGCGGTTGGTAAAGCATGAGCAGATACGCGCTGAAAACGAGAAGCGATCCGAGCGTGAGCGTCCCGGCGAGCACATGCATTGTGCCGACGTAATAAATCGCGGCCGTGCCGATGACGATGAGCGTGCTGATGACGAGCGCGCTGTTCACGTTCGTTAGGGTGAGGCGCAGGTTGGCCTGCAGACTTTGGTGCGCTTGCTGATAAAATTGTCGCACCTCGAATTCTTCCCGGCCAAATGCGTGCACCATTCGGATGGAGCTCAATCCTTCCTGCGCCTGCGCGAGCACGGCGCTCTCCTGTTCCTGGATGAATGTCGATTCGCGACGAATCCGGCTCGCGAAAAAATAAATGGTCCCGAGGAGCAGGGGAACGATGGCGAGCGAGAGCAACGCGAGTTGCCAATCCATTCGCGCCATGATGACGAATGTGCCGACGAGAGTGATTGTCGATCCAAAAATGCCGGTGAAGCCTTTGTTGTAGATGGTTTGGATCGATTGCGAATCGTAGGCGACGCGAAAACTGGAATCACTCGAACGGCGCGCGTCGTGATATTTGAGCGAGAGCGATTGCAGGTATGAGTAAAGATCGGTGCGCAATTTGAGCAGCGCTTGCAGGCCGATTTTCACGAAGAGGTAATTCGTTATCCAATTTACGCAGCCCCAGAGCAATTGGATCACGACCAGGGCCGCGCACAAAATGAAGACGGGCCGGGCGGCAGGATTGTTTCGATTCGTTAGGACGTTGTCGACGATGAGCTTGAATGGCCAGGGCTTGAGCAGATTCAACGCGATGCCGATGAGCGTGAGCGCGAGGCCGAGCAGCGTCTGCGGCAGGAACGGCCGGTAGTATTTCAGAATGCGCCGGTAGATCGACATGGAAATTTCAGATTGCAGATTTCAATTTTCAGATTGAACTAATCGCGCAAGATCGACATCGAGAATCCTCGACTTCGCTCGCAATGACAATATGCATCATCTCCTCGAAACGTGGTTCAGCTGGGTCAGCAGTGGCGGTTACATCGGCATCATCGTTTTGATGGCGATGGGAAGTAGTCCGCTTCCGGTTCCGGCCGAAGCAGTGATTCCGCCGGCGGCATTTTTGGCCGCGCGCGGCGATCTCAACCTTATCGGCGTCATTGTTGCCGGCACCTTCGGTTCGTATCTCGGCGGAGCGGTCATGTATTTCCTGTCGTTGTTTCTGGGACGGCCGTTACTCGTTCGCTACGGGCGATACTTTTTATTGAAAGAAGAAAATCTCGAGCGCGCCGAGAATTGGTTGAAGCGTTATCAAGCCGGCGGGGTGTTTTTCGCGCGCATTCTGCCGATCATTCGACATTTCATTTCGATCCCTGCCGGGATCGTGCGCATGCCGTTTGCGACCTTCAGCGCCGTGACGTTAGCCGGTGCACTCGTGGCCAATGGAATCCTGGCTTATCTCGGAATGCAGGCTTATCGCAGCCAGCCGGACCTCCTCTCCAATCCAGAAGGAATGGTGCACTTCATCAAATCGCAATCGCATTGGATTTTGCTTTTCGTTGTCGCGTTCGCCGGGCTTTACATCGTGGCGATGCGTTTGATGCACCGGCGGAACTGAGAACAAAAGAAGGCGCTTCGTTGTAAACATTCGCGACACAAGTGTCAGATTGACATCACGATGCGTGCCTCGCGTTTGCCTGCGGAAAAAATCGCCCTCGGGGAAATTAGATTGAACGAAATGGCACCGCATTTGCTCTAATTCTGTGAAGTTCGATTATGAAAACTAAACAAATACTCAAACCCCGCGCGAAACTTTCACTCGGTGACCTCATTCTGGCCGTCAGCTCTTGCACCAAGAGCACCAAAGAGACGGTCGCGACTGTGGCCGACCTTCTTGGCAGCGGCCGCGTCCGCGTCCAGGACAACGGCAAGTTCATTCGCGCCCGCGTTTGCTAAGCTAAGATCGACATCGACTTTCGAAGTCGCTCCGGTGGATTGTCCCCCGGAGCGATTTTTTTTGTCCACAAAACGCTTTCCGCTTCCGGCTAGCGACTTTATCTTCGCGCGGTGATCGACCGTTATTCCCGACCCGAGATGCGCAGCATTTGGTCGGACGAGCGTAAATTTCAAATCTGGCTCGAGATCGAAGTTCTCGCCTGCGAGGCGATGGCCGAGCTCGGGCAGATTCCCAAGAGCGATGCCGCTGAAATACGAAAGCGCGCACGGTTTTCCATTCCCGAAATCCTGGAGATCGAGAAGCGAACGAATCACGATGTCATCGCATTTCTTGAGAATGTTGCGGTATCGGTCGGACCGGCGGCGCGATGGATTCATCAAGGTCTGACGTCCTCGGACATTCTCGACACGACGCTGGCGGTGCAGTTGATGGAATCGGCCAAGATTCTGTTGGCCGACCTGACGCAGCTAAGATCGACAATCGCCGAGCGCGCGCGGCAATTTAAAATGACGCCGATGATCGGGCGCAGTCACGGTATCCATGCGGAACCGATCACGTTTGGGTTGAAACTGGCGCTGATGTATGACGAGTTCGGCCGCGCGACGGAGCGCCTGACGCAAACGCTCGAGCGGGTTCGCGTCGGTAAATTGAGTGGGGCCGTCGGCACACATGCACATGTCGATCCTACGATTGAGCGGAGCGTCTGTGAAAAGCTCGGGCTGAAGCCGGCGACGATCTCCACCCAAATCGTGCAACGTGATCGGCATGCGGAATTTTTGACCACGCTCGCGCTGATCGCATCGAGCATCGATCGCTGGGCAACTGAGTTCCGCCATTTACAACGAACTGAAGTTCTCGAAGTCGAAGA
>JBBROO010000018.1:0-53489 GCA_038229295.1 Chthoniobacterales bacterium
GAGACATTGCGCTAAGATCGACAAGACGTTCTTCGCCCTAACGAGTCCGCCATAAAAAAGTGCGAGACCGGGCAGCGTCATGAAGAGGACAAGCGCCGCGCAAGTCATCATCCAGGCGTTGTGACCGGGACCGGGGCCGGAGATGTTGGAAATCGTTTGCGCGTTCGCGGCATCAGCGCCGCGGGCGGAATTGTTTACGTAAGCTTCGAGATCGGCCACGCGCTGCTCGATTGTTGGCGTCGGCGCAGGTGTAGATGTCGATCTTTGCGCACGGAGATTTGTTGCCGCGCAAAGCAGCATCAAACCGATCAAGGCAACTACGCGTGTCATCCTGAGCGGAGCGAAGGACCTCGCAAGGCCTATTGGTTTACACTTCATATAGTTGGCAACATCCTCGGTAATCAATCAACGTTCACTAGAACACCGGCCAGTTTTGTAGTGTTACACTACAAGGCGGTGGTTATGATTCTGCCGCGTGGACATTTATTCCAAGTGGCAAGCAATCGCCACACTGATGTTAGCGGTAGGAGCCATCGCTGTGACATTTTGGAGTCCGACCGGTTTTGCAGGGAAGCTCATCATAGTGTTCCTATTTGTGGTTGCCGCCATCATCACGGTATGGCTCCAAGAACAGAAAGAGAGCCGCGAAAGATCGCGCACAGAAATTACTCAAGGCGAGTTGCTGAATTGGCAACATGGAGATCCAAAAAATCCCCCGCGTGTGCGTGCGGGATACGTGAAGTGGAGTGAAAGGATAGCCCCGTTACGATGAGGTTCATGATGGAGAACGTTAGCAAGTATCCGGCGTACGATATTAACGTTCGGGTTTGGGATATTGAAAACGTGCCAAAGGCTCCCACTGGTGGTTACGAGATTGCAATCGCTACCATTCCGTCACTACCTCCAGGCACGGTTCAGCCCCTCGGGAGCGTAGAAGTCCAGCCGACCGTAACCGCAAAGAAATTTGGATCGCAATTTACCACGCTCCTGGGTGATGCTTTTTTTGAAACCATCGAAGCGCAGAGGGTTAATGGAGAATGGTGTTTCGCGATTCGGATATCGGCCGCTGATGTCACGGGCAACGTAGTATTTCGCAGCGTTGATCCCGATTTCCCTCTGAACAAGGATGGCGATGTGGATTGGTGATTACTAATTTGTGTGATCTTGCCCGCTGTGCGAGGTCCCTCACTTCGTTCGGGATGACAATGCGTTGATGCCTCACGGTTTTACAAAAAGATATAACGCGGTGTCATGGTGAAGGAAGCGAAGGGCTCGCAATCGAAGCTTGGATTCCCCAGCGCCGTTCGATAGAGAGATGCCACAGCATATGAACGACTCCATCACTCAAATCAAGGATATCACCGGCAATCCCGCGCCGCTCGGCCTGCTCGGCTTTGGCATGACGACCGTTTTGCTGAATTTGCACAACGCCGGTTTCTACGAACTCAACAGCATGATCCTGGCGATGGGTCTCTGTTACGGCGGCGCGGCGCAGATCATCGCCGGCATTATGGAATGGCGGAAAGGAAACACGTTCGCGACCACCGCTTTTATTTCTTACGGCTTATTTTGGTTGTCGCTCGTCACGTTGATCCTCCTCGCGAAAGTCGGCTGGAGCGCGAAGTCCGACGACACCGCGATGGCGGCGTATCTGGCGATGTGGGGAATCTTCACCGCGGTCATGTTCATCGGTACTTTGTGGTTGAATCGCGCGCTGCAATTTGTTTTCGCCACGCTCACGATTTTGTTTTTCTTGCTCGCGTTCGGCGATTTCACCGCAGCGAGCGCCGGATTCAAACAGGCCACCGGCTACGAAGGAATTCTCTGCGGCTTCGCCGCGATCTACACCGGGCTCGCACAAGTGCTCAACGAACTCGCTGGCCGAACGGTGTTGCCGCTGGGGATGGTTGCGAAATAATTTCCGACCGCCGCAAGATCGACATCGACAAGTCGGGCGGACTTTTTCCCTAACGAATCCAATCCCGGCTGTGATGTTCCATGTAATCGGCAGTTGTCTGCGCGACTTCGCGGCCGAAATAGCGCTCGACTACGCGCAATGCGAGATCGATTCCGGAAGTGAGTCCGGCCGCCGTTGAGAACTTCTCGTTCTCGACAAATCGCACGCCGCGCTTCACCTCGACCTTGGGAAATTCGTTAGCGAATCGATCCAGAAAAAGATGATGCGTCGTTGCCGATATTCCATCGAGCAAACCGGCTCGACCGAGAACAAACGCGCCGGTGCAGACCGACATGGTTACATCCGTACCGGGCGAATTTTTCACGATCCATTCCTCCATTCGCTTCGAACCTTTTTGCGCGGGAATGACAATGATCTTCGGCGTCGGCGCCGTTTCAAAAGTGTGATTTGGAATTAACTGCAAGCCAGCCGAGGCGGTGATCATCTCTTTCGTTTCCGCAACGGCATAAAGTTCGAACGGCGTTTGTTCTTCGCGATTCGGGATCATCACATCCTGAAACACTTCCCATGGTCCGGCGAAATCAATCACCGTAACATCTTGCGAAATCAGAACCGCCACCGGAATTCGTCCTTTCGCCGGAGCAATAAGGGCGTTTGTCGTTATGCGCATTTCGTCCAACTCTGCGCTGTCGCCCGCAAGATCGACAAGGAAAACTCCGCCGAGCGGTTGGCCAGACCCGGTTAGGCGGCCCGGCGGAGTCTCTGCCTCAAATTAAAACCGCGTGGTCGATCCAGTAGGTGTGCGGAAAATTCCGCTGCGGCCACGACACTTGCTCGGTCGATGGTGCGTTGTCGTCTGCATCGTCGTTGTCATCGTCCGCATCATCATCCCCATCGTTTTCATCCTCGGTCGAAACGACCGAAGGCAAATCGCGCTGCTGTAGATTCTCGTAACGCTGCCGCACGTCGGCCGGCACCTTGTCCAAATCTTCTTTCATATCAATCGGTCCGCTGAAGAGCAATCGACCCTGCGGATCTTTCGCCGTCAGCATTTTTTTTCCGTCCACGTTTTCCATGCGCAATTCGCCTTTGTCATCCGCGAAAACAATCTGCGCTTTAGCGATGTCGATCTTCGTCGTCTTCAATCCGGCCGCATCGCTGTGCGAGATCTTGATTTGCTCAGCCGCGCGCCGCGCTTCTTCACGGGCATGTTCACTCACGCGTTGAACTTCATCGCGCACACGCTCCGCTTCCTGGTGCGCTTTCATGACCGCATCGTGAATCATTCCTTCCTTCGCGTCGCCTAACTGCGCTTTCAAATCACGCATTCGCTCGCCCAAATCGCCGAAGTCGTGATCGCCAAATTGCATGTCGCCGCGGTGCCGACCCATTTCGCGTTGCGGCACCTCTTTCTTCATTAGCTTGACCGAGACTTTCTCTTCTTTGCCTTTACGCAAAATCGTCAGCGTCACCGTCGCGCCTTCGGAATTACTGCGCACTAATTTCGCCAGCTGGTTCGGCTCTAACAGGATTTGGTCGTTAAACATTTTCAGAATGTCGTTCTGTTGCAGACCGGCGGCAGCGGCGGGGCTGTCGGGCACAACGTAATCGACGACCAGACCGAAACCTTTGGCCAGATTCATCTGTTCGCACACCACTCCCGGCACGGGCGAAGTGTCGACGCCGAGAAATGTCACCGGGACTTTCGGCATCTTCTCATGTCGATCTTGCGGAGGCGCCGGCGGAGCGGGCGGCGTCGGCGGAGTTTGACTAAATGCCGTCATCGCAAAGCAAAGCGTGGCAGCAAGGACTGAGGTATATTTTCGTTTCATGTTTTCGTTAGGTTAAGTGCGGAATCAAAATCATTGGCCGGAGACAGGAATGAGCTCGACCTGTTCGCTCGGATACGAAACGCGCAGCGACGCGCCCGTGGCCGCATTGCGCCACTGCAAACTTTCCTGCAGGCGCGAGCGCACCCGCCGCATTGGTTCGCCGGACTCGGCCGAGTAAAGCAATCCTTCGTCGCGCGTGTGGTAAACCACTTGCGTCGCGCCCGCGGGTAAAAATTCCGAAATCGGAGATGTCGATCTTGCCACCGGCGCCGGCGAATTCGCCGCGATCTGTGGTTGTCGCGGTGATGGATTGTCGAATTGCAAACGGGCAAAGATCAAAAGCGATGCCGCCGCGGCGAGACCGATGCCTACCGAGAGCAAATTGATGCGGAAACGGTCCGGACGAATCACCTTTTCGTCTTCGGCAAGATCGACAACGGAGCCGGCGGGAGCCGAGCGACGTAGACGGGAAGCCCAACCGGGTGAGCGAGCGGGAGCGAGCGAATCAATCGCATTCTCGACCCGATCCAAGAGTCCGTCCGATGGTTGCACCGGCTGCAACTTCTTCAACTCATCCTCGATCTCGACGAAATCACTCATTGAGGTTGCAAATTTTTCTTCAACGCCGCCAGCGCGTAACGATAACGCGATGCGGCGGTGTTTTGCGAAATCCCAATGGCTTCGCCGATCTCGGCGAAAGTCAGTTCGTTCCAAACTTTCATGACCACGACCTCGCGTTGTTCGTGCGGCAGCCGATCGAGCGCGAAAGCGAGTGAGCGTTGCGATTCGTCTTCCGCGCGAAATTGCGGCTCGATTGATTGAGGAGCACCGGCAAAAGCTTCCACTTCGCGCCGCGCGCGGCGACTGTCGCGCCGGATAAGATCGAGCGCGACGGAGCGGACGGTGGCGTAAAGCAACGGGCGATTGTCGATCTTGTGATGGCGGCGCCAGAATTTAACGAACGCATCCTGGACGATATCTTCCGCGTCCGTGTGCGAGCGAACCCACTGCCGCGCGTAGAGAACGAGCCCGGGCGCGAGCGTAGAAAAAATTGTTTTCCATTCTTCATGGGTGGTGACATTTTCCATGACCTCTTCACGGTCTTGCATAAACACGACGCCGCCAAATGAGCCCTTTGTCTAAACTAGCCGGAATTTCTCTCGCCCTTTCATTGTCGATCTTGCCCGCGGTTGGCGCGGACGAAAAATCGCCGGACGACGCTTTGCGGGCGGTGGTTGAATCGGAAAACAATTTCGCTCGCGCCGGCGCTGAGCGCGGGATTCGTGATTCGTTTCTGCAATTCTTCGCCGACCAATCGATCATCTTCGCCCCCGAACCAAAAGACGGGAAGAAGTTCTACACCGAATACAAAGACAAAGGTCGCAAACTGATCTGGCAGCCTATCTTCGCTACTGTCGCCAAGTCCGGCGACATCGGCCTAACGACCGGGCCGTGGGAAATGCGAACTTCGATGACGGATAATAAGTCGCTCGGTTACGGTGAATTCACCACCATCTGGAAAAAGCAGCGCGACAATTCCTGGAAGGTCGCACTCGATGTCGGCATCCAACATGACCAACCGCGCGATCCGCCCGGTGAGATTCAGCTTTTGCCGCCAGGCGATGCGACCACGAATGTCGATCTTGCGCGGAGCGCGTTGGAGAAAGCGGAAAAGACATTCGCCGAAATGCTAAAGGAAGGAGCGGGCAGCGCCATCACGGCCGCGGCCAGCAATGACATTCGCGTGCTGCGCGAAAATTCCTTTCCGGGCGTCGGCAAAGTCGCGGCGAAGCTGATGCTCAGCTCGGACAATGCGAAAGTGACGCGCGAAAAAGCGGGCGGCGGCATGAGCGCGGCCGGCGATCTCGCATATCGCTACGGCACTTATTCCGCCGAGCGCGCGAATGTGAGCGAGCGCGGCTACTTTTTTTCCGTGTGGAAAGCGGAGGCCGATCAGGATTGGAAAATCCTTCTCGACCTGCAGAAGAAAGAGCCTCCGCCGGAGAAAAAGTAACTCGGCTCCGGTTTCTATTTCGACTTTGAAGCGGAGATCGCGCGGAGGATTAAATCTCCAATCCAGTCCGGATGGGCGACGCCTTCTCGATAAGCGTGGAGTGATTCGACCGAAGAATTGACCCGCAGGTTGCTATACGATTGATCGACATTCTGCCAGCGCTCGTGCCAGTAGACGGCGGCTTTGATTCGCGGATAACGAGTGCGGAAAAGATCGAGAGCTTGTTTGATCCACTGGGGCTTGAGCATTCCCTGCGCGTCCGGCGAGTAGGGAAATTCGCCGGTGGCCCATTCCGCGATCATGATCGGTTTGTTCGGATCGAGTCCGCACAATTCCCGATACGGCCAATCGACCAGTGAGGGAATGTCCGGATTCGATTCTTCTTTGAATTGCTGGCCGTAGACACTCAGGCCTAACCAATCGACATAATCGCTCCCCGGATAATACGCGGGCGCGAAATTCCAGGTGTCGAGCGGGTAGGAATAATTGTTGGTGTGAAACATCCACTTGATGTTCGACGCACCGCGCGCGCGGACGCGATCGACCACGTGACGATAGGCGCGCCTAAAATTTTCCGGGCCTTTCCAATTATCGACGTCGTCATCCCAGTCGTCGCCGCCGTAGTTCGTTCCCGACCACGGGAACCAATCACCGTTCATCTCATTAGCGAAAGCGACAATCATCGGATGCCCGAAGGCGCGCGCGGCGTCGCCCCACTTGTCGATGTACGGGTCCCACTTTCCGGCGATGATTTCCGTTAGGCTGAATTTGTCCGGGCCGCGATTTTGCGTGTAAGGCCGGTCCCACGGCGACCAAAAGACGAGCGGCAACGAGCCGTGTCGCCAGATTACATTCAAGTTGTCGGTCGGAAAATTCTGCTCTCCCCAATAACTCGACGACGCGATGATGGCCTGGTGTTTGCCCACCATCGACTCGAAATCTTCCACCATCTCGAGCGTGACGTCGTCCTCTTCGTCGCCGAAATCCATGAAGGCACCGGTGTAAGCGCCGTGTTCAGGAATGACGATGTCGACCGGGCCGTTGGGATCGATGCGGGCATTCGTTAGGTCCGGCTTTTTACACGAACCGATAAGACAAATAATCAGAACGGCGGCAATGCAGATTGCTGGGGAGCACAGGCTGCCAGCCTGTTGCGGCGGGCAGCTTGCCCGCCGACCACTGTGCGCGTCGCACGATTGCCCAGACGTTTGCGCCCTCAAAAGAACTTTCGAAGAATGTTCGCGGCAAGCTGCCGCGAACTGCAGGCTGGCAGCCTGCGCTCCCCAGATTTTCCTCATCACACTCGCACCGGCACGCTCGCGGTGCGTTCGAGTTTCCCCCAGCTTACCCACGCTCCTTTGATCGCGCGTAGAATCGCTTTCCAAATGCAATAGCTCAACATCGGTCGATAAATCAGGCGCATCGGCAGAATGCGCCACGCGCGCAGAATCGGTTCGCGTTCCAAAATGCACGCGAGCGTGGCGAGAATTACATCCATCGCCAGAAATGTGATGACGAATGGGAGCAATGCGCGCCACGCTCCGAACGGAAGTGACGCGAGCAAAAACAAATCCACCATCGGCGTGATGGCGACGAGGATGATCTGGAAAAACCAAACGCTCGGCAAACTGAACCAACCGAGCGCGCCGTATTTCCAATTGAAAACCATGTCGCGATGTTTCCACAGACATTGCAACGTGCCGTAGGCCCAGCGAAATCTTTGCCGCGCGAGTGTGCGCACGGTTTCGGGCGCTTCCGTCCACGCGATCGCGCCCGGCACGTAGACGATTCGTTGTCGATGTTTGTGTAACGCGAGCGTGAGATCCGTGTCTTCGGCGAGCGTTTGCAAACTTAACCCGCCGGCTTTGTCGATCGCATCCTTGCGAATCGCGCTGATGGCGCCGGGCACGACCGTGATGCAATTCCAACGATTGTAGGCGCGCCGGTCCAGATTAAAACCGCACGTGTATTCGAGGGCCTGACATCGCGCGATGAATGTGCGCAGGTTTCCCACTTTGGCGTGACCGGAGACGGCGCCGATGTGCGGGTCGACAAACGGTTCGACCAAACGCGCGAGCGTGTCGGGCTGACATTGCGTGTCGCCATCGATGAAGACCGCGATGCCGCTCCGCATGACGGCGAGGGCGCGTTGCAGCGCGCGCGCCTTGCCGCGATTTTCCTGCTGCAGTAATTTTACTCGAAGATCGACATGGGCAACGCGCTCGACTTCGGCCGCCGTTTCGTCAGTCGATCCATCATCGACCACAATGATCTCCAACTCGCCTTTGTAGTCGCTCGCCAAAAGCGTCTGCAAAGTTTGCGCGATGACTTTTCCTTCGTTGTAAGCGGCGATGAGAACGCTGATTGGTTCGGCAAAATCCCCTTTCGCTGCGCGCCGGAACCGATAGGCCAGCCAAATCACAATCATCGTGCGCAACACCACCAACGCCGTCGCGACAATCATAAACGCCCAGAGAAATTCCTGAATTCCGTGAAACACGCGAAAGCCAGCGCCACTCACCATGTGCGCCAGGGATGGATTCTTTTGCTCGAGCGGCGGCATCACACCATCGCGTGTCGTGCCTAACAACGTCGCCAAAGACACCACCGTATCACCGCGCGTGCGCAACCAATCGAGAATGCGCGGCAATGCTTCCACTGTTTGCGAGCGGTCGCCGCCGGCATCGTGCAGCAGAATAATATTGCCATCGCGGCGTTGCTGCTTCACTCGCTGCACGATGATGTCCGCCCCGGGCTTCGCCCAATCTTGCGGATCGATATTCTCGAGCACGACGAGGTAATCCAGATCTTGCGCGATCTGCAGCGGCGTCAGATCGCTGATTTGCGACGGACTCGTGTCGGCGGCGAAAGGCGGGCGGAAGAGTGTAGTCGCTCGTCCGGTAATCGCCTGGATGAGCAACTGCGTGGCGTTCAGCTCCAGGCGAATATGTTCCGGCCAGCACAACGCCAGATTCGGATGGTAGTAGGTGTGGTTTCCGACCTCGTGTCCTTCATTGACAATGCGCCTAACGAGATCGGGATAATGCTCGGCATTCGCTCCCACTAAAAAAAATGCAGCTTTAACATTCGCCGCCTTTAAAATGTCGAGGACCTCCGGCGTCCATTCTGGATCAGGCCCGTCGTCGAACGTGAGCGCGACCTGATGTTCGCCGCCTTCGCCCTGGTGATACAACGTCGGGAACTGCGGAAACTTTGTGTAGCTCGCGGTCAGATAACCTTCGGGATCGACCGTCAGCGTGCGCATTCCATCAGAGCGATCTTCATCCACGGTGACAATCTCGCCATCGCCGACATCGGTGATCGTGTCCGTGCTCTTCAGCACCTCGAGCAGCGGCCGCGTTTGATTGTCGATCTTGAAATCGCGCGGCACATTGAGCGCATCCCAGATCGCGGTGTCCTCACTTCCGAGCCGATATAACGCAAACCCGCCCGCCTTTTCATCGCGCACTTCGCGCACTTCATTCAAAAACGTCGCCACATCGAGAAACCAAACCGTGTGCACCTTGTCGGCGTCCTCATAATAGAATGAGGGATTGTAATCGGGCGCCGCGATCGAGACCGATTCCGTGCCCGCGCTACTCGCGCGACTCATCGCTTCCGGAAAACTGATTAACTCCGCCTTCTTCGCGCCCGCCGTCCAATCGTAGCCATAACTTCCCAGCGCGATGATCCACTGCTTGCTGTCCGATCCTTCGAGCAACACATGCATCCAGCCTTCAAACCACGGCCGCGAGCCTAACGGCCCCGGCGGATCGATGTCCGAAGTTTCGTCGAACAACATCGCGACGAAGCGATCGACATTGTCCGAAAGGTTTTCGAAATCGATGTAATCGAGCTCCTGTCCCGGCTGCACGCAAAGCCAGAGCTGTTTGTCATCTTCGTGCAGCGCGTCCGTAAATTTGTCGATGAACGCCGTGATATCTTTTTTGTAGGCGGGATCGATCTGCTCCCAATCGACCACCACGCCGGCTGCTTTCGCGTTGCGCAAAACCGCCAGCACTTTGCTGATGAAACGTTCTTGTCGATCTTGCGGACCGTGCGCCAGATTCTCGATCGCTTCCGGCTGCCAGGTGTCGCCGACCAGATTGGTCAGCAGAGGCATCAACGCGATGCCTTTGCTCGCCGCCAGTTTCGGCAAGCGATTGTCGGCATCGATCTGCAAATCACCCATCCCATTGATGACCGACATCCATTCCGGGCAAAGATGCGTGATCTGCGCCGCGTGCTGCTCAAGCGACGCATAACTGTAGGGATCGCCATTCGTATAAAACGCCAGCCGGACCTCGTTAGGCGGCGCTTTCTTACGCGGCTTCGCCGCCGGAGTTGGCGTCGCCCCGCCCAGTTTTTTCGCCGCCAGTTTCGCCGCGCCGAATTTCTGCCAGAGCAAAGAGCTTGGGGGAATTTGGCCAGCCGGATTTTGTTTTTGCAGCGCCTTCAGTTGCCCCTTCAATTGCCGCAATGAAAACGGCACGCGCATTTGCGGCGCGACGAAAAGCGTTTGCACGAACAACACCGTCGCCAGAAAAACCACGATGCCGCTCAACAACAAAATTAACCGCAGCCGCGGCCAGCGTTTACCTGCCGGATCGGAAAAAACAAACGGCGTAATCTCGTCTGGAGAAAGCTCCTGCATGCGCGCGTATCATCGCCGACCGCTCAAAATAAGAAAATCCGATTCTCGCAGGCAGTTCCGCATTCAACGTTGAACGTTGAGCGTTGAACGTTGAACGTTCGCTTGATGAACGCCGACAGTTTGCCCACCGGTCACGCCGGCATCGACGCCCGTCTGAAAAAAGGCCCGACCCTCCACCCGAGCGCGTGGATCGTCCCGGGCGCCACCGTCATCGGCGACGTCACTCTCGCCGAGGAATCGAGTGTCTGGTTCGGCGCCGTTCTCCGCGGCGACATCAATCGCATCATCATTGGCCCACGCTCAAACATTCAGGACAACGCCGTCGTGCACATCGACACGCCTAACGAAACCAATGTCGGCGAGCTCGTCACCATCGGCCACAGCGCCATCGTGCATGCGTGCAAGATCGACAACGAAGTTCTCATCGGCATGGGCGCCATCGTTCTCGACGGCGCCGAAATCGGCGCCCGTTCCATCATCGGCGCCAACGCACTCGTCACCCTCGGCACGAAAATTCCGCCCGGCTCGTTAGTCCTGGGTTCGCCCGCAAAAATTCGGCGCGCCCTTTCGCTCGACGAACAAAAAGATATCGCGCGCTGGGCCTGGGGCTATGTCGAAACGGCAAAACATTTCCGCGAGTTCTACGCCAAGAATCATTCAACGTTGAACGTTGGACGTTGAGCGTTGAACGTTTTCTTCAAATCTTCTCCCAGCTCTCGCGCGCTCTCCCGCAACAATTCCGCCGCCTGGGATTTGTTCCCGCCAAGTTCGTAAACCCGATCGAAGATTTCCCGGACTTGTCGATCTTCCTCCGCGCGCCCGACCATTGCGTAAACGCGTTTGCCAAGTTTGCGCGCCAGCTTCGCCACGCCCGCCGGTGTTTTCCCAGCAAGAGTTTGTCGATCCAAACTTCCTTCACCGGTAATCACAAGATCGACATCGTGCATTTTCGATTCGAGCCCCACCGCTTCCGCGACGATTTCAAAACCCGATCGCATCGTTGCGCCGCAAAAACTCATCAACCCAAAACCAAGTCCACCGGCCGCGCCGGTGCCCGGTTCGTTCCGATAATCAAAACCAAATTCGCGTGCGACCACATCGGCCAGTTGCGTTAGGGCGAACTCAAATATGTCGATCTTGTCCGGCTGTATTCCCTTTTGCGGACCAAACACTCGCGTCGCGCCATTTTCGCCGAGCAATGGATTGCGCACGTCAGCCGCCGCGACAATTTTCGGCAGCGTCAAATTTTTTGGACGCTGAATTCGCGTCAGCTTTTTCAGTTCGCTTACGGCGTCGGTCACCTGAAAGAATTCGTAGCCGAGGGCTCGGGCCATTCCGAAGCCGCCATCGTTCGTCGCGCTGCCGCCCAAACCGACGACGATCTCGGTCGCTCCACGCGCCCGCGCATCCAGAATCATTTCGCCGACTCCAAACGTGCTCGCAAGATCGACATCATACTTCTGGCCTAACAACCGCAGCAATCCGGCCGCTTCGCTCATTTCGATCACGGCAAGGTTTCCGATGAGCGCATAACGAGCTTCGATGTCGCGACCGAGCGCGTCATGCGCATTGCATTTCACCCACGAGCCACCGCGCGCATCGCAAATCACTTCCGCGGTCCCTTCCCCGCCGTCAGCCAAAGGCACGATGTCGATCTTGGCGTCGCGTAAAACTTCGCGCAGACCGGCCGCGATGTTCTCCGCCACTTCGCGCGCGCTTAAAACGCCTTTGAATTTATCGGGCGCGACAAGGATGCGCACTACTTCAACTTGCGCGCGAGAATCTCACCGGCCAATTGAGGATTCGCTTTTCCTTTCGACAATTTCATTACCTGGCCTTTCAGGAAATTCAGCGATGCTTCATTGCCCGATTTGAAATCAGCCACCGGTTTCGGGTTCGCCGCGATGACTTCGTCGCAAAGTTTTTCGATTGCATCGACATCGCTCAGTTGTTCGATGCCTTTTTCCCGAACGATCGCATCCGCACCTTTGCCGCTCGCGAACATTTCCAAGAAGACTTCCTTCGCTTGTTTGCCGCTGATCCTGCCGTGGTCGATCAAACTGGTGAGTTCTTCGAGCGCGGCGGGCGGAATCGGACAATCGCTGATTGTTTTATTGGCGGCGCCGAGCGCACTTTGCAGATCGTTCAGTATCCAATTCGCGATGCTCTTTGGCTTCTTCGTGCCTTTAGCCGCGGTCTCGAAATAGCGCGCAAGATCGACATCGTCTGCCAGAACGCCGGCATCGTAAGAGGTGATTTGATATTGCTCGACGAACCGGGCGCGTTTCGCCGCCGGCAACTCCGGCATTCGCGCGCGTGCATCGACCAGCAACGCGTCACTTTTCACCGGCACGAGATCGGGATCGGGAAAGTATCGGTAATCGTGCGTCGATTCTTTTGTGCGCATCAGAAATGTCTCACCGGCGTCGTCGTTCCAGCCGCGCGTTTCCTGCTGTAATTTTTCGCCGCGCTCGAGCGCTTGCACTTGTCGATCTAACTCGTAAGCGAGCGCGCGCCGCACCCCACTAATCGAGTTCATGTTCTTGATCTCAATCTTCGCGCCGAGTTCTTTCTGCGACTGTGGCCTAACGGAAACATTGCAGTCGCATCGTAGTTGCCCCTTCTCCATGTCGGCGTCGCTGACTGCGCCGTAGATCAGGATTTGTTTGAGCGAAGTGAGAAACGCGAACGCTTCTTCCGGCGAATTAATTTCCGGCTGCGTGACGATCTCCATCAACGGCGTGCCGGCGCGATTGAAATCGATGCCGGTGGTCGACTCGAAATGAAAACTTTTCGCCACGTCTTCTTCGAGATGAATGCGCACGAGCGGCACTTGCTTGTCGAAGTCCGCGATTTTTTTCTGCGCATCTTTCGGATACGCGAGATTGTGCAACGAAACGCGGCCGTTCGCGCACAACGGCAGGTCGTATTGCGAAATCTGATAATTCTTCGGCATGTCTGGATAAAAATAATTTTTGCGATCGAACTTGCAGACCGGCGCGATGTCGCACTCGAGCATCAAGCCCGTCAACACCGTCATGCGCAGCGCTTCGTGATTCATCACCGGCAACGCGCCCGGCAATCCAAGACAAATCGGACAAGTGTGTGTGTTCGGATCGGCGCCAAATTCCACCGGACACGCACAAAACATTTTCGAGCGGGTCTTGAGTTGAACATGCACCTCAAGCCCGATCGTCGTGATGAATTTCATCTATTCAGATTCCTCGCACAACGGCCACAAAGGTCACAAAGAAACCTCGGAGGGATTTTCGTCATCTAATTTGCCGTTGATGATTCGCTTAATCCCGTTCTTCAGATGCGCCTCGCCGAAGTTGATCAGCAGGCCGAGCTTCAAACCGCTCATTCGTAATTGCGTCAGCAATTGTTTCGCGTGCAGCGCGGAAAATGTTTCTACTGACTTAAGCTCTATAATGACTCTCGAATTAACGAACAAATCTGCACGAAAGGCTTCGTCAAACCGAACGCCGTCGTAGGTAATGGGCATCGCTTTCTGCCGTTCGACTGCTAGCCCAGTCTTCCGGAGTTCATGCGCGAGAACGACTTCGTAAACGGATTCAAGCAATCCTGGACCGAGCTTGGTATGCACAACGAATGCAGAGTCCAGGATTTGTTTGGCAATCTCGTTCTCCGTCATCCGTTGTGTCCTTGGTGGACTTAGTGCGAGTCTATTTTTCCTGCAGTGAGTAATCGAGAGCCCGTTGCAAATCGAATTTCTTAATCCGCTGGAACAACGCCGGGTCGTTCGCCGCATCGATGATTTTTTGGTCCTGCAAAAGATCGACAAAGCGACCTTGCGCAATCAGTTCCTGAATCGTGGGGTCGTCACGTAGCGCCGCGATTTTTGGATGCTCGCTCAATTCCCGCGCCCCCGGAAAATTCAGGAATCGCTGCGCGCTTTCCGCATCCGAGACAACTTTGCCGACTCGGCCGAGCGTTTCGTAAGTATTTGTCGGAATGACATCGGCTTTTTTCACAACATCGCCGACCGCTCCCATCTCCAGCGAATTTTTCAGGCGCGCGAGCGAGTTTAAGACGGAAGATTCGTCCGGCGGCTGGTTCAGAACGCCGCGACGCACATCGACCGCGTGCAATGCGCGCGCGGCCGGCGCCGTCATTTCCTTCGCGACCTGTTCGTGCGCGGGCGCTTCGGCGAGCGATCCGACCGAGCGCACGCCAACCACGATTAACCAGACCAGAAACGCACCGAAAAAAATCCCGAGAATCGCACCGCTAGATCCGTAGACGAACCGCAAAAATGCCGAGTTATGCTGACGCGTCCTTCGAAACATCATGACGCCGATGCCGTTGATGAGGGCGTAGACTGCTATCGCCAGGACCGCACCTACTAAGATCGACATGATGAAATCCGGAATCCGCACGAACGGCGTAACGAATGGTCCAATAAGCGGACCCCCGAAGTAGGCCGCGAGATATGCGCCGATGAGTGCGGCCAGGCGCGCCAATTGCCGCGCAACGCCGCGGCGCCAACCGCGCACGACTTCGAACAAAATCAGAACAAGCGCGAACGAAACGAACGCGAGTTGCCAGATCGGCGAACCTGCTGCCTGTGGAATTGCCGGGTTCATTTTTCCGATGCGATCGCGCGTTGGCGCAAGGCGTGATCGCACAATACCAGCGCGGACATCGCTTCCACCATCGGCACGGCCCGTGGTAACACGCAAGGATCATGGCGACCCTGCGCCGCAAGTTTCGCTTCCTTGCCGGAAGCCGTCACCGTTTTTTGTTCGCGGGCGATCGTCGCCGTCGGCTTAAACGCGATGCGAAAATAAATTTCGGCGCCGTTGCTAATGCCGCCCTGAATTCCGCCGGAATAATTTGTCGATGTTACAACTTTGCCGGCGCGCATGGCAAAGGCGTCGTTGTGTTCGGACCCGCGCATGCGCGTAGCGGAAAATCCCGAACCGATCTCAAAACCTTTCGTCGCGGGCAAACTCAACATCGCCTTGGCCAGATCAGCCTCGAGTTTATCGAAAACCGGTTCGCCCAGTCCAGCGGGCGCGGCGCGGACGACACATGCAATCACGCCACCTAACGAATCGCCTTCCGCGCGGGTTTTTTCGATGAGCGAAATCATTTTTTCGGCCGCGGCTTTGTCCGGGCAACGCACGATGTTCGCCTCGACATCTTTCGTTTTCACTTTCGACATGTCGATCTTAGCGGCGATTTCGTGGATCTGCGCGACGTAGGCGACGATGTCGATCTTCGGAACCAAGGTTCGCAAAACTTTCCGCGCGATCGCGCCCGCGGCGACACGGCCAATCGTTTCGCGCGCTGAAGCGCGACCGCCGCCCTGCCAATTTCGAATTCCGTATTTGGCCTGGTAGGTGAAGTCCGCGTGCGAAGGTCGGAACGTTTCCTTCATTTTCACGTACGCCTCCGGCCGCGCATCTTGATTGCGAACGAGAAGTGCGATCGGCGTGCCTAACGACTTCCCCTCGAAGACGCCGGAAAGAATTTCGCAGCGATCGTCCTCTTTTCGTTGCGTCGTGATTTTGCTTTGGCCGGGACGTCGGCGATCAAGCTCACGCTGAATGTCCGAGATGTCGATGTCGATCTTGGGCGGGCAGCCGTCGATGACGACTCCGATGCCGCCACCGTGCGACTCACCGAATGTGGTCACGCGAAAAAGTTGGCCGAAGCTGTTGCCCATCGGGTCAAAAGTTAAATGGATGTGTGACAATCACAACGTGTTTGGGTAGGGCGCGCGTCTCGCGCGCCGATTCGGACGTCTCGTCCGAATCAATAAACTGAGTTGCATCCGGCGAGACACCGGATGCCGCGTCCGAGACAGACGCGCTACCCAATTCAGATTGCCGCGAACGCGAATTGGAGATCGTCGATTAAATCGCGCACATCTTCGACGCCGACCGAAAGCCTAACGAGCGAGTCGCCGACACCGAGCGCTTCGCGTTGCTCTTTCGGCACAGACGCGTGCGTCATGAGTGCGGGATGATTGATGAGGCTTTCGACGCCGCCCAAACTTTCGGCGAGCGAAAAGAGATGGGTGTTCTCGAGAAAACGCTTCGTCCCGGCGAGATCAGTTTTCAAAATAATGGTGACCATGCCGCCGAAGCCGCGCATCTGCGTGCGCGCGAGGTCGTGTTGCGGATGCGATTTCAAACCTGGGTAGCGAACCGACTTCACTTGCGGCTGTTCTTCGAGCCAGCGAGCGATCTCGAGCGCGTTCGCGCAATGACGTTCCATGCGCAAGGCGAGCGTCTTCAAACTGCGCATGACGAGAAAGCTGTCGAACACGCCGGCGATGGCGCCGACGGAGTTTTGCAGAAACGCCAATTGATCTCCGAGTTCCTTGTTTTCGCCGACGACGGCGACGCCGCCGACCAGGTCGGAGTGACCGTTGAGATATTTCGTGGCCGAATGGAGGACGATGTCGAAGCCCGATTCGATCGGGCGTTGAATCCACGGACTGGCGAAGGTGTTGTCGGAAACGGAAATGATTTTTTTCTGGCGCGCGATTTTGGCGATGGCTCCGAGGTCGATGATTTTGAGGAGCGGATTGCTCGGCGTTTCGATCCAGACCATGCGCGTGTTCGGTTTGATTTCTTTCTCGAGTCGCGACGTGTCCGTAAGATCGACAAAGGTGAAGTCGAGGTTGGCCGAGCGGCGGCGCACTTTGTTGAACAGACGAAATGTTCCGCCGTAGAGATCGTCGCTCACGACGACGTGCGAACCGCTGTCGATGGTTTCGAGCGCGGTCGACATGGCGGCGAGTCCGGAGGCGAATGCGAAACCGCGCGTGCCGCTTTCGAGATCGGCGATGCATTTTTCGTAAGCGAGCCGCGTTGGGTTAATCGAGCGCGCGTAATCGAAGCCCTTATGCTTCCCCGGGCTTTGCTGGACGTAAGTCGAGGTCGCGTAAATCGGGGTCATGATCGCGCCGGTCGTCGGATCCGGTTCCTGGCCGGCGTGAATGGCGCGGGTGGCGAATTCGTGCTGCTTCTTCATGTCGATCTAATCTAACCGCGGATCCGCCTTCGCCAAGGCTACGGCGCGACAAGTTACGCGGATTTCACCAATAATCACCAATAAGGTGGATCGGCGTAACGGGCACGAAGCACCGAAAAAAACCTCGCCGCTGCGTAACCGCTTCGGTAGAGAGAGCTGGTGCCGGAATCCGACGACAATCTCCACCTGGAAATCGGCTATGTCCTGTTCATCGACATTGTCGGTTACTCCAAGCTCTTGATCGAGGAACAGAAGGAGCGGCTGAACCAGCTCACTGAGATCGTGCTGGCGACCGCGCCGGTGCGCGAAGCGACGGACGAACAACTCGTTAGGCTGCCGACCGGCGATGGGATGGCGCTGGTCTTCCACCACAGCGCGGAAGAACCGGCCCGGTGCGCGCTCGAGATTGCCGAAGCGCTCCAGAAGCATCCGGAACTTCCGGTGCGGATGGGCATTCACAGCGGACCGGTGAGCGAGGTGCGGGACGTGAGCGGGCGCAGCAACATCGCCGGGGCCGGCATCAACATGGCACAGCGGGTGATGGATTGCGGCGACGCCGGGCACATCCTCCTCTCCCAGCACGTGGCCGATGATCTGGTGCAATACCGGCAATGGGCGCCGCGTCTGCACGACCTGGGTGATTGCGAGGTCAAGCACGGCGTCCGGCTCCATTTGGTTAATCTCTACGCTGAGCCACTGGGCAACGCCGCGACGCCGCAGAGGTTTCAGCAGGCCACGCCAAAACCGGTGCCGCGAAGTGTCGGATGGCTCGCCGCCCTCGCACTCGTCGCGATTCTCGCGGTCGGCGCTGCATATTATTTCACCTCCCATCGATCAGCGACAAAAGGCGCCGCCATTCCCCAAAAATCGATCGCAGTGTTGCCGATGGTCAATTCCACCGGTGATCCGGCGAACGAGTACTTCTCCGACGGGATGTCGGAAGAATTCATCTCTTCGCTCTCGCGTTTGCAAGAGCTCAAGGTCGTCGGGCGCACGTCGTCTTTTCAGTTCAAAGGCAAGACGGACGACAGCAAGACCATCGGCGAGAAGCTCGGCGTCTATTATCTGCTCGAAGGCAGCGTGCGGAAGTCGGCCGATCGGGTGCGCATCGCGGTGGCGCTGATCAAATCCGGCGACGGCGCCAATGTCTGGTCGGACACCTACGACCGGGAACTGAAGGACATCTTCGCGCTGCAATCAGAGATCGCCGGCGCGGTGGCGAAGGAACTCAAGGTCGCGCTGCTCGGGAGCAACGGGCAGGCCGCACCGTTGAGCACAGCGGCCACGCCTTCGAATCAGAATGTGGAAGCCTACAACGCGCTTTTGCAGGGGAATTTTTACCAAAATCGAGGCACCGCAGAGGATTACCGCAAAGCGATTGGCTACTACGAGGAGGCGATCAGGCTCGACCCGCGTTACGCGCTCACCTATGCGAAGCTGTCCTATTCAGCGGAGTTCTTGGCGACTCGTTTCGCGATTTTTTCGCCGAAAGAAAAAGCAGAACTAATCGCAAAAGCCCGTGCCGCGGCAGAGAAAGCGCTCGAGCTGGATTCGAATCTCGCCGATGCGCATTTGGCACAAGGCCGAGTCCTGGAGGACTTCGACTTAAATCTCGCCGCCGCGGAAGCAGAACTCCGCCGCGCCTCCGCGCTGGCGCCGCAGAATGCAACGGCCACGGCGGCTTTCGCGATGTTGCTGTCCAGACTTGGCCGACTCGAGGAAGCGCTCGCGCTCGGACAGCGGGCGATTACGCTTGATCCGTTACGCACCGTATCCTACTCCAACCTCGCGCTCTATCTCACCGCGCTTGGCCGCTACGACGAGGCCGACACGGCGCTGCACAAGGTCATCGCGTTGCAGCCGCAATCCGCCCAGAACTACTCCTTACTGTCGCGGTGTCAGATTCTGCGCGGCCAAGCTGGCGCCGCGGTAGAATTGGCGAAAAAGGAAACCGATCCGTTCTGGCGCACCTACGCACTGGCGCTGGCCCACGCCGCCAACGGCGACCACGCCGAGGCGGACGCGGCCCTGAAAAAGCTGATAGACGAAAACGCCGACGACGCCGGCAGCCAGATCGCTACGGTCTATGCGCTGCGCAAGGAACCGGACAAGATGTTCGAGTGGCTGGAGCACGCCTGGACTACACACGACTCTGGTGTGACCATTCTGCTGAAGGATTCTTTCCTGCGCGCCTACAAGGACGACCCGCGCTTCATCGCCTTCGCCCAAAAGATCGGCGTGATGCCGAAAGCCGCCGCCAAGCCATAAGCGCCGGTCGTCGGATCAGGTTCCTGGCCGAGGTGAATGGCGCGGGTGGCGAAATCGTGCGGTTTCTTCATGTCGATCTTGCGTTAGTTATACTCGCGCGTCGGCGGCACGGCCGACTTCGGCATGTTCAACCGCAGGTACGAAAGCAAATCGGTGCGCGTGATGAGTCCGAGAAATTTGTCGCTCTGCATAACGATGGCGACGCGGCCGCGGTCGAAGACTTCGAGTAAATCTTTGATCTTGGCGGTGGGTGCGAGCGTTTCGAGTTTATCGGTCATCGCGCTTTGCACGGGATCATTAAAGTGCGTCGCGTCACGGTGAACTTTTACGAGAACATCGGATTCATCGAGAATTCCGACGGCGCGTCCTTTCTCGTCGACCACCGGGACTTGCGAAACATCCGCTTGCCGCATGCGTTTGAAGGCGGTGAGAAGGCTGTCGTTAGGGCCAACCGAGATGACTTCGCCGGCTTCATGGCGATGCGAAATCAAATCGCTCAGATCGCCCTGTGGGGTCCGATGGATGAATCCCTGCTCCGCCATCCAGAAATCGTTGTACATCTTCGAGAGATATTTATTTCCGGTATCGGCCACGAACGTGACGACGCGTTTCGGTTTTGTCTGTTGCCGGCAATAACGCAACGCGCCCGCGACCAAGGTGCCGGTGGATGAGCCACCCAGAATTCCTTCCGCGCGCAAAAGTTCGCGCGCGGTCGCGAAACTTTCCTCGTCATCGATCTCGAACGCGTCGGTAACGAACGACATGTCGGCGATATCGGGAATGAAATCTTCGCCGATGCCTTCGACGGCCCAACTTCCCGACTCGACCATCTTGCCGGTCTTAACAAATTCATAAAGAATCGACCCGGTCGGATCGGCTAAAACCATTTCGATGCCGCGACGCGGTTTGACGCGCGAAAAAAATCTTCCCAGTCCCGTCAACGTTCCGCCGGAGCCGACGCCGCAGACGACTGCGTCGACATCGTGCCGCATCTGTTCCCAAATTTCCGGGCCTGTCGATCTTTCATGCGCCATCGGATTGGCCGGGTTGCCAAATTGATTTACATAAAACGCGCCCGGAATTTCTTCGGCCAAACGCGCGGCCACGTCCTGATAATATTCGGGATGTCCGCGCGTCACATCGGAGCGAACGATGCGGACCTCGGCGCCGAGCGCGCGGATGTGAAAGATTTTTTCCTGCGACATCTTGTCGGGAATAACGAGCAAGACGCGATAACCTTTCGCGCCGGCGACAAGCGCGAGACCGAGTCCGGTGTTTCCCGCGGTCGCTTCGATGACAGTGCCGCCGGGATTTAATTGCCCATCGCGCTCGGCCGCTTCGATCATCGCCAGCGCGACGCGATCTTTGATGGAACCAGTCGGATTTTGATTTTCGAGTTTAACGAAAAGCTGACATGGACCGGTGTCGATGCGCGTGATCTCGACCAGCGGCGTCTCGCCGATGAGCGAGAGAATTCCCGGCGGTTTGGTGTGCGCGGCGGCGAGGGCAGCAGAAATTTCGATCATGTCGATCTTGTGATTATTGCACAGGCGCTTCGCCTTTGTGGGACCATTCCGATTTGCTGTCTTCGAGAAATTGCTGGAGCACCGGGAAACGAACTTCGCCGTAGTTCAACGCGTAACGCAGATCGCCTCCTTTGTATAACCACGTCGTCGGAATCCAGGAGAGCGACATACCGGCGAATTGTTTGATTTTGTTTTCACCGCGCGGGCCGGGGTCGGCTAGAATGGTGACGTTCGGTTGATCGGCGATTTGAAATTTCGCGAGCATGGCGCGGCCGTCTTCGCCGCCGTTCCAAACCGAGACGAAATAAAATTTCACCTGCGGATTGTCTTTCACCATTTTTTGCCAACCGCCGCTTTTGAGTTCGGCCTGGCAATTCGAGCACCATGGCGCCCAGAGATGCACGACGCTCAGGTCCGGTGATTTGATCGCCTCGAGAACTTTTTGTTCGGCTGGAGACTCGGCGCGCAGCGAAGCGGCGGCGACCAATACAGCTAAGATCGACCCGCCTACGCGGATCGCTCCGGCGCGGCAAGCAATTCGTAAGATCGACATGTTGATCTCTAGGGTAAGGGAAAAACGCCCAACGCTCAACGCCCAACGCTCAATTCGGAACTCCGGGGAGCACACGCGCCCTCGCGTGTTTGTTTCGGCGCCCTCGCCGAAACATCTGTCGGAAAAGTTCGCGATGGCGAGGGCACCATCGCCATCACGCGAGGCGCGTGCGCTCCCCAGATACGGAGTTTGACCTCCACTCCTAACTTGGCTACTGTGGCGATCCCGTTTCCGCTGCTTCACTCGCGCGGAAACAACGTCGCTCGATGAGAGCGCCGCTGGCCTGAAGGAGGCCTTATCTAATTATGAGTCAAATGCAGGAATTGATGTCCAAACCGATGCCGGAATTCCGTGAAGGCAGCATCGTTAAAGGACGCATACTCGAAGTTCGCCCGCGCGAAGTGCTGGTCGATATCGGTTACAAATCCGAGGGCGTCATCTCGATCGGCGAATTTGACGACGTCGAAAATCTCGAAGTCGGCGACGAAGTGGACGTGTTACTTGAGCGCCTCGAGAACGACGAAGGCATGGTCATTCTTTCGAAAGAGAAAGCGGCCTATCGACAGAATTGGAACAAGATCGCGGGCGTGTTTGCCGGCGACGGCTTGATCAAAGGCAAAGTGAAATCGGTCGTGAAGGGTGGATTGATGGTGAACATCGGCGTGGAGGCGTTCTTGCCCGCGTCGCAGATCGACATCGTGCCGCCGAAAGATTTGCAGCAGTTCGTCGGCAACACCTACGATTTCAAGATCGTTAAGATCAACGACGACCGCCGCAATGTTGTTCTCAGCCGTCGCGAGCTCATCGAGCAAGAGCGGAGCGAGAAGCGGCAAAAATTCCTCGAAGGCGTGAACATCGGCGACAAGGTGCAGGGCACGGTGAAAAATCTGACCGATTTCGGCGCGTTCATCGATCTCGATGGCATGGACGGATTGCTTCACATCACCGACATGACCTGGGGCCGACTCGGACATCCGAGCGAGCTGGTGAAAGTTGGGCAGCCGCTCGAAGTCGTCGTGCTCGACATTAACAAAGAAAAAGAGCGGGTTTCGTTAGGCCTGAAGCAGACCCAGAAAAATCCGTGGGACCAGATCGAAGAAAGATTTCCGGCCGGACAGAAAGTCAAAGGCAAGATCACGAACCTTGTTCCGTACGGCGCGTTCGTAGAACTAGAAGAAGGCGTCGAAGGACTCATCCACGTCTCCGAGTTGTCGTGGACGAAACGCATCATGCGTCCGTCCGATATTCTGACCGTTGGTCAGGAAGTCGAAGCCGTTGTCCTCGGCGTCAACAAAGAGGAACAGAAAATTTCGTTAGGCCTGCGTCAGCTCGAACAGAATCCGTGGGACGAGATCGAGCACAAATTTACCATTGGCAGCCGCGTCAAAGGCAAGATCCGCAACATGACCGCGTATGGCGCGTTCGTGGAACTCGAGGACGGCATCGACGGCATGATTCACGTTTCCGATTTGAGTTGGACACGAAAGATCAATCATCCGAGCGAAGTCTTTAAGAAGGGCGACGAAGTCGAAGCCGAAGTCATCGACATCGACAAGACGAACCAGCGGATCAGTCTCGGCATCAAACAACTGGCCGACGATCCGTGGAAGAACATCGATCAGAAATACAAGATCGGCGATCTCGTTACCGGCAAAGTGACGAAGCTGGCGAGCTTCGGAGCGTTCGTGCAACTGGCCGACGACATCGACGGCCTCGTTCATATTTCGCAGCTCAGCGAAGATCACGTCGCCAAAGTGAAAGACGTGCTCAAGGTTGGGCAGGAAGTCGAATCGCGCGTCATCAAAGTCGACAAAGTTGAGCGGCGAATTGGGTTGTCGATCAAAGCGGCCAACTATTCCGAAGAGGAATTGCGCAAGGAATCCGAAGCGTTCGACACGCTCAAGCCGGGCGAAGACATGGTCGGCTTGGAGAAAGCATTCGCCGCGGCCGAGGAAGATTATCGTCCCGGCGATTCCCAAAAGGAATCAAAGGAACCGAAAGAGCCGAAAGAATCCAAGCGCGAGTCGAAGAAAGAATCGAAGAAGAAATAATTTCAGAGGGGCAAGTGTCCCGATGAAGGCGCGGCGGACTTGAATGAAGCCGCGAACAATGTCCGGATTGTTCCTTGGATTTCTCGTTTCCAGATGGAGACTTTCTTCATGGGAACACCTCGTTTTATTTCATTACCGAAGCGGCCGCGTATTTCCGATGTCGATCTTGCCAGCAGAGCGGCCGCATTTCGCGAGATAATGATGCACCGACGAACGGTGCGAGAATTTTCGGAGCGACCGATTGCACGCGAAGTGATTGAAGATTGCCTGCGCGTGGCGGGGTCTGCGCCGAGCGGCGCGAACTTGCAGCCATGGCATTTCGTGGCGATTAGCGATCCGGCGATCAAGCATGAGATCCGGGTCGAAGCGGAACGAGAGGAACGCGAATTTTACGAGCATCGTGCGCCGCAGGAATGGTTGGACGCGTTGGCGCCGATCGGCACCGATTCGAACAAGCCCTTTCTCGAGATCGCGCCGTGGTTGATCGCGATTTTTTCGCAACCCTACAAAGTTTTGCCCAACGGCAAGCGAATGAAGCATTACTACGCGATTGAATCGGTAGGCATCGCCACCGGATTTCTGGTCGCAGCCATTCATCAGGCGGGACTCGCATCACTCACGCACACGCCTAGTCCGATGGCATTTCTAAATCGCATTTTGACGCGGCCGGTTTACGAAAAACCTTTCCTGCTCTTAGTGGTCGGCCACGCCGCCAAAAATGCGCGCGTCCCGGACATAGAGCGTAAAGATGTCGATGCGATCAGCTCGTTCGCCTGAACGATTGCCTAAGATCGACATCTACATTTGGAGCGCGGGACGCAGATACGGAATGAGGCGCTTGGTAAATTCGACCGAGTCGCCCGCGGAAAGATGCGACCACTCCGGGCAATTAAAACTCGCGAGCTCGGGATGGTCTTCAAAATAAATCCCGGGGGTGCCGGTGAGTTGCAATAACGGTTCCCAGATCTGCGCACGCGGCGTGATTTGATCTTCCAATGCTTTTAATCCGCCGGTCATCGGCAGCCTAACGAAAACAACTTTGCCGCCGCGCGCGCGAATTTTCTGCACCGCCGCCGCGGTATCGGCAAAGCGAGTTTCGATCGCCTCCTTCATTTTCGCTATGAACGCGTCTTTCGGAATATAAGTCGGCGGCGGAGGCGGCGTAAAAAGCGGAAGCCAGGTCCGTTGAATGAGGCTCTGCAACTCTCCGGGTTGAGCGCATCGCTCGATCATGCGAGCGCGGCGTTCACGATCGTTGGTTCCGAAATAAGCCGGGCCATGCGGAGGAACCAGCGCGCCGGGACGATTTCGGATACGCAAGCGCTGGAGAAGATCGTCGAGAGTGAGCTCTTCTTGTTTAAGAAAAGCGATGTGCTCTTCCAAGGGCATGGCCAGGTATTGGCTGGCGCGCTGCGCCAACGTTTGGGTGTGGAAACGGCGCACCACTTTTTCGCCGCGCTGAAATGGGGGCACGCCGGGCGGCGCGAAAAATAATCGCGGCACGATGCTGCAAATGATGGTGCCGTGAAAATTTTCGTCGTTCGCCAGATCCTTCAACATTGGATACGCGCAGGTGCCGCCGGCGGCGAGCTGCACCGGGCGTTTGCCTAACGATTTTTGCAACTCGTCAAGATCGAGATCGAACCACGCGCGTGAATCCCCGATGATGACGAGCGACTCCGGATTCACTTTCCGGCGCGTCAAGGTCCAGAGATCTTCGTTGTCGTTCAGCGTCGGACCGTAACCGATAGATCGACAATAGAGTTCCCACGCGGTCGAGGCGGCGATGACGACGAGCACGACCACAACCGCCATGCCACGCCACGGCACTGCCGGAATCGGTCGCTCGTAATCGCGCGGAACGATTTCGCTCGGCTCGGCGAAGAACAAACGCGGCAGGCGAAGTTTCTTTTTAGAATTGGAAGTAGATGAAGGCATTGCTGTTCCCCTGAGTAAGAATGATGGCGCAGGCCATCAACGTCCACGTCGCGGTCACGAGCCAGCGCGGCAAACGCGTGACGGCCGCTTCGATGGTTGTTTCGCGCAGTGACGCGTGCGCGAGAATCATGCCGGCCGTGACGAGGCCGATCTGCAAAATTTCGCGCGTGGAAAGAATCGCGTCGCCGTGCGCGTGACCGCCGAACATTCCGCGGAGCATTCGCGTCGCGATGGTGAAATCGGACGATCGAAAAAATACCCACGCGATGCAGACAGCGGCATAGGTGGCAAAACCAATCAGCAAACGCGTGGCAAGAGTATTGGCCCACGCTTTCTCCTCGAACAAAACGCGACAGACGCGTTCGACAACGAGATAGGAACCGTGAAGCAAACCCCAAACCACAAAAGTCCAGGCGGCGCCGTGCCACAGACCGCCCAGGAACATGACGATGACAAGATTGAGCGCAGCGTGCGCGGGTGCGACCTGATTGCCGCCGAGCGGAATGTAGAGGTAGTCGCGCAAAAATGTGGAAAGCGAAATGTGCCAGCGCCTCCAGAAATCGGAGAATCCGATGGCGGCATACGGAAAACGAAAATTATCTTTGAGATGAAAACCGAGGCACAAAGCCGCGCCAATGGCGCAGGTGGAGTAGCCGGCGAAATCAAAAAATATTTGTCCGGCGAACGCCATCACGCCGAGCCACGAATCAAGTGCAATGAGCGGACCGCCGTAACCGAAGATGCGATCGGCCGATCCCGACAGCATCGTGTCGGCGAGAACGATTTTCTCGAACAAGCCCAGCGTCATCAGTGCGAGGCCCCAGAGAAACTGGCCCGCACGCAAACCAGGCGCGGTGACAAGTTGTGGAAGAAAATCGCCCGCCCGCACGATTGGTCCCGCGACCAACTGCGGAAAAAACGAAACGGCGAGAACGAAATCGCGCAGCGATTTAGTCGGCTGCAAAACACCGCGATAGATATCGAGCGTGTAGGAAAGCGAATGGAAGGTGTAGAAGGAAATGCCGACTGGAAGAAGAATGTCGAGGTGCGGTGGTTGATAGACCACGCCGATGCGCGCGAGCAGCCATTGGAAATTTTCGAGCAGAAAGTTTCCGTACTTAAAGAACCCGAGCATGCTCAGATTCATGCAGACGCTCGCGACCAACCACCCGCGGCGTGCATGTCGATCTTTGGCCTTGGCAATTTGCCGGCCGAGCCAAAAATCCATCGCCGTCGTTGAAAAGAGCAGTGCGGCGAAAGGCGGATTCCATGCGCCGTAAAAAACGTAACTGGCGACGACGAGGAAATTCTTGCGCGTGATCCATGAGCGAATGCTCCAATACACCGTGACGACGACGGCGAAGAAGACAATGAACGTGAGCGAGTTAAAGAGCATGCTCGGAAGTCCGCCTTTGTAACCGGCGATTTCGAAAAGGCTAGCGGAATTTCAGCGCGTCCGAGATTGCGTTTCCAAAAATGCGCGGACCATCTCCGCCAAGATCGACATCTACCTTTTCGAGACGGCGGATAAGATCGACAACTTCGCGCCGCGCAACGGGACCACCGGCGGCGGCGCAAAAATGCGTGCGACATCCGAACGGACGATCATTATAGATAAGACAATTCCCGGTCGATGACTCGATCATCGGACACGCACCATCCGAATTCGCTGGCAACGATTTGCGGCCGGTGGCGCGAAACGCGCGCGCAGCCACGAGCGCTTCACCTTTCGTTAGGTAGGGAGTGCGGCCGGTCAGTTTGAAATGGCAACACTCCGTTTGGCGCGTGCAATTTCGTTCGAGCGGACGTCGCGCAAGATCGACATATACTTGTCCCACTTCGGCCAGCGCGTTTTCGTCCCGGCTCATGTGGTCGCGGCCATGGCGTGTCCGGCAATCCAGCCAGTCGTCCACGCGGCCTGAAAATTAAATCCGCCGGTGATGCCGTCGATATCGAGAAGTTCACCGGCAAAATAAAGATGAGGCGTAATGCGGCTCTCCATGGTTTTGAAATTCACTTCGCGTAAGCGCACCCCGCCGCAAGTAACGAATTCATCTTTGTTCAGCGATTTGCCGTCGACTTTGAGTTCGGTCCGGCGCAATTGCTGAATAAGCGCGCTCGTTCCGTCACGCGAAAGCGAAGTCCAGATAGTGCCGGGAGAAATATTGGCGTTGGCGACAAGTTTTTCCCACAGTCGCGCCGGAATTTCAGCGAGCGGCGAATTAACGACGCGTTTTTTTGGTTGCGTTTCGCGGCGGAATTGGAAATCGCTCCGCAGCGCGGCGTCACTCGTTCCTGGAATCCAATTCACCCGGAGAGCGAAATGATAATCGACTGCATGCAAAACGCGCGCGCCCCACGCGGAAATGCGCAAGATGGAAGGGCCGCTCACGCCGTTGTGCGTGATGAGGAGCGGGCCGCGCTCGCAAAATTTTTCGAATGAAACTTCAACGTCCGCTACGGACACGCCGGGCAGCGATTGCAACCATGTCGATCTTACATGAAGCGAGAAGAGCGACGGCACGGCCGGTTCGATGTGATGGCCTAACGAGCGCGCAATCTCCGCGCCGATAACACTGCGCGCGCCGCCAGTGGCGAGCAATAGCCGATCGCAAGTGATGGAACTTCCGTCGCTCAGTTTCAAATCGAACGCGCCCTCTGCCCGACGACGCGCGCTTTCGATTCCTTTACGTGTGAACAATCTAACTTCGGCAGCTTTCGCTTCCGCGAGCAAACACTCGACAATTGTTTCCGACGAATCGGTCACCGGAAACATTCGGCCATCCTCTTCTCGCTTGAGTTTAACGCCGCGCGATTCAAACCACGTCACCGTGTCCTCGGAAGAAAATCGGTGAAGCGGCGAAATCAATTCGCGCTGGCCGCGTGGATAACGAGTGGTGAACGCGCGCGCATCGAACAAACCGTGGGTGACGTTGCAACGGCCGCCGCCGGAAATGCGCACCTTGGAAAGAAATTGAGAACTGCGCTCGAAGATCGACAACTCGCAAGCAGGATTCGCCCGCGCGGCGGTAATCGCCGCAAAAAATCCCGCGGCGCCACCACCGGCTATCGCGATTCGAGTCACGCGCTAATCTACCAAGAAGTAATTTCGTTGCCTCAGCGATGTGCTTTGCCGAAAATGAAGCCGATGCCAAATCTGCACACGACCGTCGACGCGGTTCACCTTTTGCAGATTTTTGTCTCCGCGTTTCTGGCGATTCTCTTTTTGCAATCGGGCATCGACAAGGTGATCGATCGGCGCGGGAATCTTGAATGGTTGAAAGGACATTTCGGGAAGACCGCGCTGGCGGGAATGGTGCCGTTGATGGTTTTGGCGATCACGATCCTCGAGATTGCGGCCGGAGCGCTCAGCGCAATTGGATGTTTGCTGATTGTCTTTCGGCACGATTCGACCATCGCTTTTTACGGCGCGATTATTTCCACCATGTCGATCTTAGCGTTGTTCTTCGGTCAACGTGTGGCCAAGGATTACGCCGGCGCGGCGGTGCTCGTCCCTTATTTTCTGCTGGCGGGCGGCGCGATTTACTTGATGGCTTTGGCCTAACGATCTGGCCGGTCGATGCCGATGCGTCGCTCCAGTTCGACAAATCTTGGATCGGAGTGCAACGGTCGAAACTCTCTCGCCTGCGGGATGGAGTGAATGGAACCGGAGTGCTCCGCGATCGCGCGCTCGATCCAATGGATCGCTTCGTCTTTGTCGCCAAGCGCAACGTAAACCGATGCGATTTGCTCGCCCGGAAAATATTTCGTGTTCGCGAGATCGATCAACTGCCGCAAAACTTTTCTCGCGTCATCTGGTCGCTTTAATTTTGCATAGGTAATGCCCAGGCCCGCCGTCGGCTGGTGGCGCGCGTTCTCCAGCCGCGAATAAATCTCGAGCGCTTCCTTGAGTTTTCCCTGCTCGCGATAAACCAAGGCAAGATTCGGTTCGAAGTAAACGTAATCGGGATCGATCTCCATCGTCCGCTTGGCCGCGGCGAAAGCGTCATCGAGCCGATCGTTCGTGACGTAAAGCGCGACTTCGAAAGTGCCGATGATGGGCGACAACGGATCGAGCCGCACCGCCGTCTTCATGTGCGCGAGGCCTTCGTCCAAATGCCCCTGAGATGATTGCAACAATGCCATGGTAAAATGCGCCACGGCCGAGTTCGGATCGATCTCGAGAGCGCGCTTCACATCCGCGGCCGATCCTTTGACGTTCCAAGCCATGACGCGCTTTCCCTCCGCCAGATAACAAAGCGCTTCCGCGTCGCGTTCATTGAACGCGAGTGCTTTGCCGGCCGCGCGTTCCACGTTTGGGTACGCTTCAGCCGGCCTAACGAACGCGTCGGCCAGCCAATCCCAATCCTTCGCGATGCCGGTCCAGGCCCGACCAAGTCTCGGATCTTTCTCCAGCGCACGTTGAAAAAAATCCAGGCTCTTTCGCAACTCCGCTTCGCTGCTTTTGTTCGAAAAATAGAGACCCTGGAGATAAAGATCGTATGCCTCCGTGTTTTGCTGCATGCGCGGCCTGGGCGCGACCGCGAGCTTGATCTTGAGTGCATCGACAATCGCGCGCGTGATTTCGTCCTGGACGGCGAACACGCCTTTGAGCTCACGCTCGAACGTCTCCGACCAAATGTGAAATCCGTCCCGCGCGTTAATTAATTGCGTTGTGATCCGAATGCGATCGCCGTCTCGGCGCAGACTGCCTTCAAGAACGGTGGCGACGTTGAGTTTTCGCGCGATCTCGTTCGCATCGGCGCCCTTTCCCTTGAACGAAAACGACGATGTGCGCGCGACCACGCGGAGTCCGTCCACTTTCGCGAGCGCATCGAGAATTTCTTCGCTGATGCCGTCGCAAAAATATTCCTGGTCCCGCGCCTGGCTAAGATCGACAAAGGGAAGCACGGCGATGCTTTTTTCGGGCGGAGCAGAAACGGACGGCGGCGGTTCGGCGAAATGGCGGCGATAAAGAAAAATGCCTCCTGCAAATGCGAGCAGAAGCAACAGCGCAGCTGCGGCGACGGTGCCGCGTTTCCACCATGTCGATCTTCGCGCGTGCGCCAGAACTTCTTCACGCGCACGCTTGATTTTCGCCGGCAAATCCGGGTTGCCGATTTTCTCCGTGCAAAAATTCACGAGTGCGATTTTTTGCCCATGTTTCACTTCGCACTCGCCGAGCTCGTACAGATTCGCGTTCCATCGTGGAGACGGCGCGAGATCGTAAGCGATGCGTTTCGACAAAAGAATGTGGCCGGCGTCACCACAATCCATGACCCGCTGCGCGATGTCGATCCCGGCGCCGGCGACGTTGGGCTGTTCGTTAAGATCGACAATCTTATTCACGGGGCCACTGTGAATGCCCATGCGCACTTGAATCTCGCGATGCTTTTTTAATTCGGTCGCAATCTCCAGCGCGCATTCCAAGGCCGCTTCCGGGTCGCCAAAAAAAACCAGCGCCATCCCATCACCCATCGGCAATCGAATCAATTTGTCGGCCGCATCGGCCACGCGAAAACGAACGGTGCCGCGGACGATGTCGTTCAACTCCGCCATCACCGCCGTCTGTTTGTCGATCAGGAGTTTCGAATACTCGACCACATCGAGGATCAAAACGTGACCGATCTGGAGTTGCGGCTCTGCCTCCGACGCGCTCATTATTCTCTCGGCCTAACTACCAGAGTTGCTTGTGTCGATCTAGCCGGTCCCACACTTTTTCCGCCGACTCGATCGGGATGGATTGATATTGCGGATCAGATTTTCGTTGCTCGTCACTCAAACGCGTTCGTTGAGCGCGCGCGGTGTTGACCACGTCCCAATAGTCCGAACCGGAAGCGCGAGCGATAATGATCGGCTCGCGCCAGCCCAGTTCATCGATGATCGGTCCGCCGGTCGCGCGCGGAGCGAGCAGCGAGAATTGACCATCACCGCGCTTCAAGCGATAGCCGCCGGCGATTTCTTTAAGATCGACACCGAGCAGGTCGAGATCGCACGAGCAGAGAAATATGAACGCCGCCAGAACTCCGATGCGGCACCATGTTTTCGACATTGGTTTAAAACTCCGCGCTGCCGGGCGTACGCGCGAACGGAATAACGTCGCGAATATTTGCAACGCCGGTGACGAACATAAGCATGCGTTCAAAGCCGAGACCGAAGCCGGAATGCGGCACCGTGCCGTAGCGGCGAAGATCGACATACCATTTGTAATCGGCCGGATTCATTTTGTGCCGGCGCATGTTCGCTTCCAGAATTTCGAGCCGCTCTTCGCGTTGACTGCCGCCGACGATTTCACCGATGCCGGGAACGAGCAGGTCCATCGCCGTGACCGTTTTGTCGTCATCGTTCAGTCGCATGTAAAACGGTTTGATCTCTTTTGGATAATTGAAAACCGTGACCGGACATTTGAAATGTTTTTCGGTCAGCCAGCGCTCGTGTTCCGATTGCAGATTTAGTCCGTACTCGACCGGGAATTCGAATTTTTCTCCGCTCTTTTTCAGAAGATCGACAGCGTCGGTGTAAGCGAGGCGCTGAAACGGCCGCTCGAGAACGAAGTCGAGGCGCGCGATTAATTCCTTATCCACAAACTTCGCGAAGAGGTTGAGCTCTTCTTCGCACGTCGATTGAATATCGTAGACGAGATACTTCACGATCTGCTCGGCCAGATCCATGTCGCCATTCAAATCGCAGAACGCCATCTCCGGCTCGATCATCCAGAATTCGTTCGCGTGTCGTGAAGTGTTCGAGTTCTCCGCGCGGAAGGTCGGGCCGAATGTGTAAACCTTCGACAGCGCGCAGGCGAAAGCTTCGGCTTCGAGTTGACCGCTGACCGTGAGATAAGTCTGGCGCGCGAAAAAATCTTTGGCGTAATCAATTTCGCCCTCCTTCGTTTTCGGCGGATTTTTTGGATCGACAGTGCTGACGCGAAATAATTCGCCCGCGCCTTCGCAATCGCTTCCGGTGATAATAGGCGTGTGGACGTAAACAAATCCGCGCTCCTGAAAAAATTGATGAATCGCGAAGGCGAGGCGACTGCGCACGCGGAAAACGCAGCCGAAAAGATTTGAGCGCGGACGCAGGTGAGCAATCTCGCGCAGAAATTCCGGGGTGTGCCCTTTCTTCTGTAGCGGATACGAGTCATCCGCCAGACCGACGATGTCGATCTTGCACGCGATCACTTCCCAAGTCTGGCCTTTGCCCTGCGACGCGACGAGTTCGCCCTCGACATTGATCGAAGCGCCAGTCGTTAGACGCTGGATCTCCGCATAATTCGCCAGCGAATCCCTGGCGATGATCTGCAAATTGCGCAGACAAGATCCGTCATTCAGTTCGATGAACGAAAAATCTTTCGAGTCTCGCCGCGTCCGCACCCAGCCTTGCACGAGGATCTCCGAAGCCGCCCCCGTTTTGTTGAGCGCATGTTTTACAGAAGTCGGCGAATTCATTCGCTCGGGATGACAATGGCTAGCTTAGCGGCAACCAATTCCCGGGTTGCGGGAGCGGCTTGCCGCCGTTGAGCGAAAGATAAGTGTATTCCTGCAGCAGCCGCTCGTAATCGGACAGAAGTTTCATGGCATCGTTAGGCTTGAGAAAGTCGGTTTTGATGGCGGCATCGACCTGCGTCTTCAACAAGCGCATGAGCTCGACTTTGTCCCACTGCGTCATGGCCAGCACTTCGCCGATAGTGCTGCCTTCGATCACTTCTTCAATGTACCAACCAGATTCCTCGTCCGGATCAAGAAAGATGTGCACTTCGGTGACACGCCCGAACAAATTGTGCAGATCGCCCATGATGTCCTGATACGCGCCGACCATGAAGACGCCGAGGTAATAATTTTCGCCGGGGATGATGCGATGCAGCGGGAGCGTGTCGCGCACGTCCTGGAGATCAGTGAACTTCGAGACCTTCCCGTCCGAGTCGCAGGTGATGTCGACGATCATGCCGTTGCGGTCCGGCGCGGTCGTTAGGCGATGGATCGGCATGATCGGGAACAATTGCCCGAGGGCCCAATGATCGAGGAGCGATTGGAAGACGGAGAAATTGCAGATGTATTGATCGGCCAGCGAAGTCTCGAGCTGTTTCACTTCTTCGGGAGTGAAACGCAGACCGCGATGCATGTTCACGATCTGCTGCGCGAGCTGCCAATACACCGTGTCGATCTTCGCTTTCGATTCGAGGTCGAGCAGGCCAAGATCGAACGTCTGCTGCGATTCCTCCTTGATCTGCTGAATGTCGTGCAGACTTTCGATGCGATTGCCGCGCTTGAGGCGCTGTTTGATATCGAGAATGTCGCTGACGAGTTTGTGATCCTTCTCGGCCGCCTCGACTTTCAATTTGGGCGCCGTCTTCTCGATGGAACTAAACGCCTCGACCACGAGCACGGAATGATGCGCGACGATGGCACGGCCGCCTTCATTGACGATGGACGGATGCGGCACGCCTTCAGAATCGCACACGTCCATGATGTTCCAGACGACGTCGTTGGCGTATTCCTGCAACGAATAGTTAGCCGAGCTGTCGAAGTCGCTGCCCGATCCGTCATAATCAACTCCGAGTCCGCCGCCGACATCGAGATAACCAAGTTCGTGTCCAAGCTTCGCCATCTTCGCGTAGTAACGCGCGGCTTCGCGCACCGCGCGTTTGATTGTCGAAATGTCCGGGACCTGCGAGCCGACGTGGAAATGAACGAGCTTCAAACAATGCGCGAGTCCGGCCGCTTTGAGCATTTCACTCGCGGCCACAAGACTGGTCGTATCGAGACCAAACTTCGCATTCTCGCCGCCACTCGGCGCCCATTTGCCGGCGCCTTTGCTGTAAAGCCGAACGCGAATCCCAATGTACGGTTCGACGCCGACTTCTTTGGCCGCGCGGATGGTTTGCTCGAGCTCCTCTAATTTCTCGACGACGATGACGACGGATTTGCCAAGCTTTCGCCCCATCAACGCGATGCGGATGTAAGCCTTGTCCTTGTATCCATTGCAAATAATGAGGCTCTCCCCGTCCTTGTGCATGGCCAGCGCCGCGACCAATTCCGGTTTGCTCCCGGCTTCTAATCCGAAATGAAATTGCTGGCCGGCATCGACGATCTCTTCGATCACTTCGCGCAGTTGATTGACCTTAATCGGGAAAACGCCGCGAAAATTATTTTTGTAACCAAACTCGGTGATGGCGGACTGAAATGCGCGGTTGATCGATTCGACGCGATGCCGCAGCAAATCTTGAAAGCGAATGACGAGCGGAAAACTGAGCCCGCGCGTGCGCGCTTCGTTAACGACTTCCAGGATGTCGATCTTGCCGCCATTTTCCTGTAACGGCGTGGCCACGACGTTACCTTTATCGTTGATCGAAAAATATCCGCAGCCCCATCCATCCACATTGTAAGTGGAGATGGCGGACTCGACGTCCCAGTCGTTTTTCATTTCCGTTCGGCGTGCGGCATGAACCGCAGAGCGCATGATCAATCTTCGCGCTGAACATGCAAGCCGGTTTCAAAAATTTTGACGAAAAACTTATTCACAAATCGCGGCGTCGCTATCGTTGTAGCTGCCGCCGTCACTGGCGGCAGAAGCGGTGCGTATCGATTTCACATCCTGCCGCCAGAGACTGCGGCAGCTACAACAATTTGTTTTTCGGATGTGGACGGGTAGCGTTTCCGCGGGATGAACAAAACGGTCATCGAGGTGCAAGTGCGCGCAGTTTTGCCGACGAGCGGAGGGTGCGCCGTATTTTTGGGGAACAACGACAAAGTGTTCATCATCTATGTCGATCAAACCGTCGGCAGCGCCATCACCATGTTCATGCGCGATATTTCCAAGGAGCGTCCGCTCACGCACGATCTCATCGCGCATTTGATGACTGCGCTCGGCGCGAAAGTGGAGCGCGTCATTATTAATGACCTGAAAAACGCGACCTATTATGCGCGCATGATCATCGCGGCCGAGAATGAAGTGCAGCAGAAAAAAATTATCGAGCTAGATGGACGCCCGAGTGATTGCATCGCCATGGCCACGCAACAAAAAGCGCCGATCTATGTGAGCCAGGAAGTTTGGGACGAAGTCGACGACATGAGCGACGTGCTGCGCAAAATGGAAGAGGATGGGCTCAAGCCTGATCCGGAAGCAGAATCAGCCGAAGAAGAAGAATAACGTTAGATCGACATCGTCATCTCGCGGCGCCGTCGGCGGTGAACTTTTAGCCTAACAAATCGCCGTAGTGCTGGTTCGCCAGGTCCAAACAGCGCGCTAAAATTTCTGATCCCGTGTTCAGCGTCAGGCTCTCTTCGATCAATCGCTGGCATTCCGGCACGGCCAGGGCTTGTACCGCGCGTTTCACCCGCGGCACCGAACTCGCGCCCACGCTCAGTTCGTCCATTCCCAATCCGATGAGCAGCGGACTCAGCGCGATGTCGCCGGCCATTTCTCCGCAAACTCCCACCCAGATGTTATGGGCGTGCGCGGCGTCGGCGACCATCTTGAGCAAGCGCAACACCGCCGGATGCGTCGGCTCGTACAGATGCGCGATCCTTTCGTTCATGCGATCGACCGCGATGGCGTATTGAATCAAATCGTTCGTGCCGATGCTGAAAAAATCGACTTCGCGTGCGAGCATGTCGGCCGAAATCGCGGCGCTTGGAATTTCAATCATCGCGCCGACTTCCGTCGCTTCGCTGAACTCGCTCCCCGATTTGCCGAGCTCTTCTTTGCATTCATCTAAGATCGACATCGCACGCCGTAGTTCGTCTAACCCGGAGATCATCGGGAACATGATTTTCACATTTCCGATCACACTCGCGCGCAGGATGGCGCGCAACTGCGCTTTGAAGATGTCGATGTTTTCGAGGCAAAAACGAATGGCGCGCCAGCCAAGAAACGGATTCAATTCGTCGGGCACATCCACCACGCCACTCGCGACCTTGTCGCCGCCGAGGTCAAACGTGCGAATGATGAGCGGATCAGGGGCGACGCGCTCCGCCACTTTGCGATACGTTTGGTATTGCTCTTCTTCCGAAGGCAACGTGTCGCGATTCAAATAAAGAAACTCGGTGCGATAAAGGCCGATTCCTTCGGCGCCATTCGCCGCGACCGCATCGACATCGCCGGGCAATTCGATGTTCGCTGACAAAACAATGTGGCGGCCATCGCGCGTGGTCGATTTTGTTTCGCGCAGTTGTTGCAACTGCGTCACCACTTTCGCGCGGCGAGTTTCGATCTCGCCGTAATGCGCGAGTGTTTCCGGCGTTGGATCGACAATCACCAATCCGCCCCCGCCATCGAGTAGCACCTGTTGTCCGGTCTCAAGTTTTTCGGTGACGTCGTGCAATCCGACGACCGCGGGAATTTCTAACGAGCGCGCCATGATCGCCGTGTGCGAAGTGCGGCTGCCCAAATCAGTCGCGATGCCAAGCACGCGCTCGCGGTTCATCATCGCCGTGTCCGACGGCGCGAGATTATGCGCCACCAGAATGTGCGGCTCGACCATGCTCAACACCTGGCGCGGCGCTTTGCCCTGCAAATTTCGCACGACCCGCCGCGTCACATCTTCAATGTCCATCGCGCGCTCGCGCAAATATGGATCGTCGATCTTGCTTAACGTCTCCGCATAACCGCTCGCGACTTCCTGGAACACCCATTCGACATTGCAGAGATCGCTTTCCAATTTCCGCAAGACTTCATCGATCAGCGTCCGGTCTTCGACCACCAGCAAATGGGCATCGAAAATCGCCGCGTCCTTTGCGCCGATCGATTCCGCAATGCGCTGTTGCATCTCCAGAATTTGCATGCGCGTTTGAATCAACGCCGCTTCGAAACGCCCGATCTCTTCGCCGATCTGCTCTTGCTTGATCGCATAACGAGCGACGTCGTCGTGATCGTCACGCACCACATGGATAATGCCGCGGGCGATGCCGGGAGATGCACCCGCGCCGCGAAAACGAATTTCCTTTTGTGCGCTATCGTCGCTCATCCAGTTGCGAGCCTAACGCCGATGTCAACGCGCGCGAAAATTTTTCGCAGCTAATCTTCGTTAAAGCGCGACTTAATTAACTCTTCCAGCTCCGCGATCGCCTTGTCCGCATCCGGTCCTTCGCAACGAATCTTCAATTTCGATCCCTGTCCCGCCGCCAGCATCATCAGCCCCATAATGCTTTTTCCATTCACCTCTTCGCCTTCCTTCGACACCCAGATTTCGCAGCGGTAACGGCTGGCAATGCGAACGAACATCGCCGCCGGCCGCGCGTGCAGACCGAGGCGGTTCACGATCGGAATTTCCTTCTCGATCTTTTGTCCGCGGCCGACGCCGCCACCTCTGCGATTCAGTAAACCCATTATGTCGATCTTACGTTATGTCGATCTTGGCTCCATCATACTGAGCAATTTTGTATTGAAAGCTACCGCGCTGTTTTGTCCGAGCCCTTTCAACTTCTGGTCCATCGCCGCCACTTCGATCAACCGCGCGATGTCGCGCCCCGGTCGTACCGGAATCGTCACATGCGGCACCGGCAGCGCGAGGATTTCGTAAAATTCCTGATCGAGTCCGGTGCGATCGACCTCTTCGATTTCCTGCCAATCCTGCAACGTCACCACCAGATCGAGCCGTTTCTCGGTGCGAATGCTGCCGATCCCGAAAATATTCGCCACATTGATAATCCCGATGCCGCGCACTTCCATGTGATTGCGCGTCAGCTCCGGCGCCGTCGCCATGAGTTCGCGGCCCTCGAGCGAAGTGATGCGCGTGACATCGTCCGCGACCAGACTGTAACCGCGCTCGATTAATCCGAGCACGCATTCGCTCTTGCCGATGCCGCTCGCGCCGCGAATCAAAACGCCGACGCCAAGAATATCGACCATGCTGCCGAACTCGGTCACCGTCGGCGAGAAATCAACTTCCAGCGCGATCGTCGCCGCGTTGATGAACTTCATCGTGATCATCGGCGTGCGAAACACGGCGATCTTTTCCTCGACCGCCACCTGAAGTAATCCCGGATCGAGATGGAAACCGCGCGAGATGACGATGCACGGGATTTTTTGCGCGCAAAGATCGCGAAACCGTTTTACGCGCGTTTTCACCGGCAAACTTTTCAGATACGTGCTTTCGGCTGCGCCCAGGACTTGCACGCGTTTCTCCGCGAAATAACTGAAGAAACCCGACAGCGCGAGACCGGGACGATTGATGGTCGGCTCGCGGATCTTGCGATGAAATCCGACACGCGGCCCATCCAGTTTCATTTGCAACGTCTCGGCGTGCGAAGTGTAGAAACTTTCCACCGTCACTACCGGCACACTTTTGCGCTGAGCGCTCGCCGAAGTAATGGTCTGGGTTCCAGGTCGATCGCTCATCAGCGATTTCACTTCTAACGCGGATGCGGAGTGATTTCCAATTCGCAGTGACGCGCGTCGATGCAATTGTTAGTCGCGATGCATAATCTCGATCCTTCGCCGGATGAAATTCAGCAGTGGGGCGACGCCGCCATTGAAACCATGGCGAACTATCTTGGTTCGATCCGCGACCGGCGGCTTTATCCGAACACCAATTCCTCGGACATTCGCGAGCGACTGGATCGCGCCTTGCCTAACGAAGGGTCCGGCTTCGACGCTCTGCTGGAAATTTTTCGAGATGCGATTGTCGATCTTAGCCGGCACAACGGCCATCCGCGCATGTTCGGCTACGTGCAATCACCCGGCACTGCCATTGCCGCCTTCGCCGATCTACTCGCCTCGATGTTGAACGCCAATTTGACCGCGTGGCGTTCGGCGCCGGCCGCGGTCGAGCTCGAGCGCCTAACGATTGACTGGATAAAACAAATTCTCGGTTACGATTCGAATGCCGCTGGATTATTTGTCAGCGGCGGTTCGATGGCGAATTTGTTTGCGCTTGCCGCCGCGCGCCGCGCGAAAGCGCCGCCAGATTTTCCGAACCAAGGCGCGCGCGTCTTCACACAAACGATGCGCGTTTACGCCTCGACCGAAACGCATCATTCCATCGCCAAGGCGGCGGCGTTGCTCGGCATCGGCCGCGAAAACGTTCGCGAAGTGCATGTCGATCTTCGCTGCAAGATCGACATCGACGATCTCATCGCGAAAATCACCGCAGATTTAGAAGCCGGTTATCTTCCTTTTTGCATCGTCGCGAATGCCGGCACGGTCATGACCGGCGCGTTCGATTCGCTCACCGAAATCGCGGCCGTCGCCAAAACATTCAATCTTTGGATGCATGTCGACGCTTGCTACGGCGGTTTCGCCACGCTCGCCCCATCCGTTAGGCCTTTGTTCGCCGCCATCGCTCAAGCCGATTCCGTCGCGCTCGATCCGCACAAGTGGCTTTATCTCCCGGTCGATTGCGGCTGCGTTTTGTATCGCGATCCAGCAACAGCCCGCGCCACTTTCGCACATGATGCTGACTACACGCGCGTCATCGCGCACGAAGCCGATGAAGCGTTCGCCTTCTGGGATTACGGCCCCGAACTCTCGCGCCGTTTTCGCGCGCTCAAAGTCTGGATGCAACTCAAAGCCGTCGGTTGCCGTGCGCTTGGCGCCGCCGTCGAGAACGATCTCGCGTGTGCACGTCACCTCGAACAACTCGTGCAAGCGAGCGACGATTTCGAAATGCTCGCGCCAGTTGAGTTGTCGATCTTTTGCTTTCGTCATCGACCACCCGGCCTAACGAACGAACAACTCGACGCGCATAACGAACGTTTGCTCGTCGAACTGCAACGCGACGGCAGTTCGTATCTCTCAAACGCGCTCATCAATGGCCGCTTCGCTTTGCGCGGCTGCGTCATGAATTACCGCACCACCCCGCGCGACATGGAGATTTTGCTGGAAGATTTGCGACGCGTCGCAAGATCGACATCTACATCTTGAAGCGCTCGCCCAGATAAAGCTGGCGGCTGATCGGGTCGCTAATCAGGAAATCTTTGGTGCCTTCGCTTTCGACGCGTCCCTCGAAAATCAAATACGCCCGGTCAACGATCGACAACGTCTCCCGCACATTGTGATCCGTAATCATGATGGCCAATCCGGATTTGCGCAGATTGACGATGATCTGTTGCACATCGTAAACCGCGATCGGATCGACGCCGCTAAAGGGCTCATCGAGCATGAGCAACTTCGGCTTGGTGACTAACGAGCGCGCGATCGTTAGCCGCCGTTTCTCGCCGCCGCTTAAGGTCAGCGCCTGGTTCTTCGCGATACGCTCGATTCCGAATTGATGCAGCAGTTGCTCGCAGCGATTTTTCCTTTCCGCTTTGCTCAACGACAGCGTCTCGAGAATCGCCATGATGTTTTGCTCCACCGTCATCTTGCGAAAGATCGATTCCTCCTGCGGCAGATATCCCATGCCGAGACGCGCGCGCCGATGCATGGGAAAGCTCGTCACGTCCGTGCCGGAAAAAATTACGCGCCCGCTATTTGGCCTAACAAGGCCGACGATCATGTAAAAACTGGTCGTCTTGCCCGCGCCGTTCGGACCCAGTAATCCGACAATTTCCCCCGCGCCGACGTTGAGGTCGACTCCGTTCACGACCGCGCGACCTCCGTAAATCTTCACCAACTGCTCCACCGCCAGGACGTTGTCGATCTTGCCCGTCGTCGGCCCCGAAATTTTCGCGCTCACCGTCGTGGCGATGTCGTTAGCCATGATTGCTTAGAAATTTCGACTTTGATTTGTGCGCCTTCTCTTTCTTCTCTTCGGGCTTGGCGTCACTCTTCGCTTCACCATTCTTTTTTTCGTCGCCATCTTTTGGTTCCTGCCGAATGTCGGTCCGGCTGGGCCCGTGCGTCGTCAATTGACCCGCCTGATTAATCACCATGACCGTATCGGGACTGGTCGCCACGTGCGTATTCAATCCCTGTTGCACGCGCGGTGTTCCGGTCAATTCTACATTCCCAGTTGCAGCAAGATAGTTCGCTTTGTCGGATCGCCCGACCGCGCGCGTCGGCGGCCCGCCATTCGGATCCGGCCGGTCGCGCACCACGCCCACATTCCCTTCCGCCAGCGCGCGCTCGAGTCCCTGATTCTCGCCTTTACCGATGAACACCGTCAATTTGTCCGATTGTAAATTGAATCGCGGATCGGTCACCTTCACGTGCCCGCTAAAAATGCCCGTGCTTTTGTTGGAATCGAAAAACGCTTCGTCTGCAAAAATTTCCGTCGTGATCGGCTCGCCGGATTTGGTTGCGTCCGTGCCCATGAATTTATTGATCGGATTTTGCGCTTTGTCGGATTTGTTCGCCGGAGACGGTGTCGCGTTCTGCGCGACCAGCGGTGTCCCTGCCAGCATCAACAACATGATAGCCCACGTTTTCATTCGTTAGGCTTCTCCAGAAGATGTGATTGATCGGTAATGACCATTTTCACGTGGCCGATCAATCGCCCGGTCCGCGTGTTGGTATCGAACTGCACGGTGTCGCCGACGACATTGAAATCGGCGCGCTTGATCGTCGCTCGGTCCTGCGAAGCCAGGATGCGCGTGTCCAAATCAAACACCGACGTTTGCATGTCGATCTGTAAATCCACGCCGTTTGCCGGGGTAAATGTGGTAATCTTCAAATTCTGAAAGCCGACATGTTGCTGGTCGATCCTGCGAGCCGTGCCCGCTTCAAACTTGCCCACGAGATGGCCATCCTTATCGAAGTCCGGCAAAACCAGGCCCTTCGCTTCGTGACCGATCGGTAATGGAATGTTCGTTAGGCTTTGCTCACCCGGTGACGCGCTGGCCGAAGCGGAAGACAACGCTTTCTTCTTGCGACCTTTTCCTTTGTCCGGGTCGGCCACCGCTCGCTCGCTCGCAGACAAGATCGACAAGGCAAAGATCGACAATAAGTAAGCAAGCGCAGCGCGCCTGCTACGCAACGGCAGCATGAATTGCTTTTAACATGCGCAGATGCTTCGGCAAATTCTTTAGCGGAATCTGGTTCGGCCCGTCCGACAAAGCCCGCGCCGGGTTCTCGTGCACCTCCATGAAAATCCCATCGCACCCCGTCGCCATCGCCGCGCGCGCCAGCACCGGCGCGAGGTCACCATCGCCCGAAGTCGCGTCCCCGGCTCCGCCCGGCTTCTGGACCGAATGCGTCGCATCGAAAATGACGCGATAACCTTTTTCGCGCATCCAATAGAGCGAACGCATATCGGCCACAAGATTGTTATACCCGAACGTCGTGCCGCGTTCGGTGAAACAAAACTGGTCGTTCCCAAACGCGATCAACTTCTCCGCGATGTTCTTCACGTCCCACGGCGCCAGAAATTGTCCCTTCTTCACATTGACCGCGCGCCCCGTTTCGGCGGCCGCTCTTAATAGATCGGTTTGCCGGCAAAGAAACGCCGGGATTTGCAACATGTCGATCTTACCGCCGGCAATTTCGGCTTCGTTAGGCGAATGCACATCCGTCGTCACCGGAATTTTTAATTCGCGCCCGATCTCGGAAAGAATCTCGCAACCTTCCTGCACACCGACTCCGCGAAACGAGCGCACCGAGGTGCGGTTCGCTTTGTCATACGAGGCCTTGAAGATAAGATCGACATCTTCCTTCGCGCAGATCTTGGAAATCTCCTGCGCCATACGCCAAACGAACTTCTCCGACTCAATCACGCACGGTCCGAGAATAAACACCGGACGTTTTCCGCCCAATCTGACGTTACCCACCTGCAAGGCTTTTGGCATGTCTCTTAGGAAAGCAGGAAAGCAGGAATTTTAAACAGGTTCCTGCTTTCCTGCGTTCCTGCGCGATTTTCCTCTGGCAAGATCGACAATCGCAAACGGCGCGTAGAGCGCGAGGAAGAAGAGCAACGCGATACCGTGCATCTGCACCAAATAAAGTGGACGCGAGTCGGAGAGAAAACTCAAAATCGAAAACGCTTCCGGTTTGTGCAGGAGAAATCCGTAGTTAAATCCGGTATAAGCGTCAGCCATCATGGTGATGACGAAATAAAGTTCCGTCCACGCGAACACGCGCAAGATCGACATCGGATACGGGCGGTATCTGTGCACGAGCATGAGGAAAGCGACGCCGATGATGATGCCGCAATGCGAAACGAAAAAACTGATGAAGCGAAAATCCGGGAAACCGAAGCGGAGATTTGGCGTGAGAAAAGCCTGGAGCGTTCCGCCGAGTCCCCAGAAATAAGCGACCTCAAACCACCGCTGATTTCCCGACAACATCGCGACGATGACCACGACCATTCCCCAATCGCAAAGTTGAAGCGGAAGGACTTGTTTCCAACTGACCGCGCCGAAGCGAGGAACCAGCGCCAGAAAAGTGACGTATATAATAATGAGCAGGGCGGAGATCGAGAGAACAATCGCCCGCTCGGCTCGCGCCGGCGATTTTGATCGGCGCACTGTCGCCGCCAGAAGAAACGGCAACGCGATGGTCACGGCGATAACGATGAGATGCGCGAAACCGTAGGCGTGAAATGCGGGAGGCTCGCTCATCGCAAGATCGACAATCAACAAGTCAGCGGATCAGCCAGAGATTGCACGGAATGATGTCGGTGATCCACGCGATGTTGCTGGGAAGCGATTGATCGCTCGACGGCTCGACCGGGACGACGAGCAAGTCCGCTTCGATCGATTGCACAAAATCCGCGGCCGCAAATCCGGTATTGCCGCGAATGCATCGCGCTTCGATCGGCACTTTGGTGTCGCCGGCGCTCAAGACGAATTTCTCCAGCTCGATCTCTTCATCATCGTCCGTTTTCACTTTGTCGCCTTCTTCGGCCTGGAGCGAAGCGCGCGCCTGATCGAACGATGTGATGACGCGGATGACATGAAGACGCTCGCTCTCTTCGGCGGAAGCGAGCTGGAAAGTTTTTTGGAGAGCAGCGCGGGCGTGATCGGAATACTCGGCGACGAACACAATCTTGCGCAGCGGCTTCGGTTCGATCTCGGGCCGAGTGAAAAGCATGACCGAGCAAGCCGCTTCGCGAACGAGCCGACGCGCGACGTTGCCGAGAAATTGATGGAGCACGACTTGTTTCTCGAGCGCGCCGGCGACGATCATGTCGATCTTGCGTTCGACCAGCGCATCCAAAATTCCGGCGGCCGGATCGTCGTGCTGTCGATAGTGAATGGTCGAATCCAATGGCAGCGACAATTGCCCGAGCACCTCGCGAAATTTCGCGGTGGTCTCGTCACTTTTCTCGCCGACGTAAATCAATTGCAGCTCGCAGGAAAACCGTTGCTGAATTCGTTTTGCTTCAGCCAGCACCTGGACAAAGCGCGGGGAGAACGTGCTGGCCACGGCGATGGTGCAATAAGGCGTCGGGCTGGACATGGCGGCGAGAATCTTCGGCCATCGTCGTTCTTCGGCAACTCACCTTTGCGTTGTCATCCCGAGCCGCGCCAGACGGCGAGGGATCTCACCACTTCCATCGATCACGCAGGGTAGCTTGTGTGGTCATTCGACAATTGTGAGGTCCTTCGTCGTCTGCGCGACTCAGGATGACAGATTGCACGCGGAGACGACTGGGAAATCCCCGCGTTTGCTGTTTGCGGTTTGCTGTTTCATTTTCTGCCATGCGGCGCGCGATTTATCCCGGCAGCTTTGATCCTGTAACGAACGGTCATCTCGACGTGATCGAGCGGGCGCGAAAACTTTTTGACGAAGTGATCGTCTCCGTGGCGCACAACGACGAGAAGTTGCCGCTCTTTACGCTGCAAGAGCGTCTCGATCTTTTGCAGGAAACGATCGGTAAGATCGACAATGTACGCATCGCGAAGTTCGACGGATTGCTCGTTGATTTCGCGGTTAGCGAAAAGGCAAACGCGGTTATCCGTGGGTTGCACGCCATCTCGGATTTCGAATTCGAATTTCAAATGGCGCTGATGAATCGCACGCTCGAAAGCAGGGTGGAGACGATTTTTCTGATGCCGAAAGAGGAATACACTTACTTAAGTTCGCGCATCGTGAAAGAAATCGCGCGACTCGGCGGCGATGTTTCCAAATTTGTGCCCGCGCCGGTGGCGAAAGTTTTGCAGGCGAAATTCGCGCGATGAAGATTCATCTCAAACAGATTGGCGCCGACGGGCTGCACCTGGAAGGCGAGGAAGAATGTCCGATTCCAGAATTAGAAGCAGACGGAGTTCGCTGCGTCGGGCCGCTGCGTTACAAGATCGACATCGGGCTTTCCGGCGATGCGCTTTGGGCGAATGGTTCGTTAGCCCAACCGGTCGAAGTGAGTTGCGTTTCGTGTCTGGAGAAATTCGTGCACGAGATCACGGTCCCGGCGTTTGCGGTGCTCACGGAATTAGGCGGACCGGAGACGGTCGATCTTACGCCGTTTGTGCGGGAAGATATTTTGCTGAACTTGCCGGCTTATCCGCATTGCGATCGCGAGGGAGATCGAAAATGCAAAGGGCCGAAGATTGAACTGATTGCCGCCGACACGGCGGTCGGCGAAGCGAAGCGCGAACACGATTGGGAAGCGCTCGATAAATTAAAGCTGCGGAAATGAGTTGTAGCTGCCGCCGTCACTGGCGGCAGGGTGTGAAAATATCCGCGGGCCCTGCCGCCAGAGACGGCGGCAGCTACAACGCGATTTGTTTTTTTCCGATTCCCTGCTTTGGTAAGCGGCTCTTATGGGAGTTCCCAAACGCAAAACTTCGAAGATGCGCTTGCGCACGCGCAAAGCGGCGAATGCATGGCATGCATCGCCGTTGAACAAATGTTCGCAATGCGGCAGCACAACGCGGTCGCACGCCGCCTGTCCGAGCTGCGGTTATTATCGCGGCCGGCAAGTGCTGACGATCAGCGGCAAGTAATGATCTGCCGCCAGAGATGGCGGAGGCTACAACTTTCGTTTTGCATTGAGCGCGTAATCTTCGCAGAATTCCTCTCGTGAAGATCGCCTTGGATGCGATGGGCGGCGATTTCGGTCCGTCCGCTTTGGTACCCGGCGCCGTGATGGCGCTCCGGGAATATCCGCGCATCACCAAACTTTTCCTGGTCGGCGACACCGCGCAAATCGAAGCGGAGCTGAAGAAGGCGGGATGCAATGATAGACGCGTCGAGATAGTTCACACTACCCAAGTGGTGGAGATGAATGACAAGGCGGTGGAAGCGGTGCGTCGGAAAAAAGATTCGTCGATCAGTCGCGCTGTCGATCTTGTGAAACACGACAAGGCGGAGGCGGTCGTTAGTGCGGGTCACACGGGCGCGGCCGTCGCGGCGAGCGCGATCAAACTTCGCACGCTGCCGGGGATCGATCGGCCGGGCATCGCCGCGGTGTTGCCAACGGAAAGGAATGTTTTTGTCCTCATCGATGCGGGCGCAAACATCGATGCGCGCCCGGAGCATTTGCTGCAATACGCCTTCATGGGCTCGGTTTATTCGAGCCACGTTCTCGGTTACAAAAATCCAACCGTCGGTCTGATTTCGTTAGGCGAAGAAGACGCCAAGGGCAACGAAGTGACGAAGGAGGTTTTCAAGATGCTGAAAAAGAGTTCGCTCAATTTTGTCGGCAATATCGAAGGCCGCCATTTGTTCGAGGAGCCAGTCGAAGTGGTGGTGTGCGACGGATTCGTCGGCAACGTGATTTTGAAAACGTGCGAATCAATTTCGGTCGCGATCTTCACCTGGTTGAAGCACGAACTGATGCGCACGCCCATGCGCAAAGTCGGAGCGTTCCTGGCGCGGGAATCGTTTCGCACCATTCGCGACAAAACGAATTACGAGGAATACGGCGGCAGTCCGCTTCTCGGCGTGAACGGGATTTGCATCATCGCGCACGGCTCGAGCACGCCACTTGCGATCAAGAATGCGTTGCGCGTCGCGGCCGAGTCGATTGAACAACAGGTGAACCCGCATATCGTCGAGGAGATTCGCCGTTATCATGAAACGACAGCCTCGCTCGAGCCCGCGCTCAGCTAAATCGCAACGCACTGTTTCGATCGTTGGGACCGGCAGTTATACACCGGAAAAACGCCTAACGAACGCCGACCTTTCGCGCATGGTCGACACGTCAGACGAATGGATCACGACTCGCACCGGAATTAAGGAGCGGCGCATCGCCGCGAAAGACGAGCAGACCAGCGACATGGCGGCGAAGGCCGCGCTCAAGGCGCTCGAGCAGGCGGAAGTGAAACCGGAAGATGTCGATCTTATCCTCGTCGCCACGGCCACACCCGACATGTTGTTTCCGGCGACGGCCTGTTTCGTTCAGAAAAAAATCGGCGCCAGGAACGCGGCTTGTCTCGACATCTCCGCGGCGTGCGCCGGGTTCCTGTTCGGAATTGAGATCGCGCAACAATTCATCACCTCGCACACGCACGACACCGTGCTCGTGATCGGCGCCGAAAAATTAACCTCGATTACGAATTGGAACGATCGCAACACCTGCGTGCTCTTCGGCGACGGCGCGGGCGCGGCCGTGTTGCAACATCGTGGACGGGCGCATGGTGTAATCAGCACACACATCGGCAGCGACGGCGACTTCACCGACATCCTGTTCATGCCCGGCGGCGGTTCGAATTGCCCGATCACAAAAGAGAATGTCGATCTTAACCTCGCGACCATCCACATGCTCGGGAAGGAAGTTTACAAGCAAGCCGTCACCGCCATGCTCAGCGCGGCCAAAAAAGCGCTCGAGCAAGCTGGCCTAACGATCGATGACATCGCCTGCGTCATTCCGCATCAAGCCAATCTGCGCATCATCGAAGCGATTGCCGATCGCCTGAAAATTCCGCTCGAAAAATTTTACGTGAATCTCGACAAGTATGGCAACACTTCGGCCGCGGCCGTCGCGATGGCGCTCGACGAAGCGAATCGCAGCGGACGCATCAAGCACGGCGATTATGTTTTGATGGTTGTGTTTGGCGGCGGGTTGACCTGGGCGAGCACAGTCATCGAATGGTGAACGAGCGACGTCTTACTGCCATTCTCGCGGCTGACATGGTCGGTTACAGCCGGCAGATGGGACAGAACGAAGCTGGGACACTCGCGGCGCTGAAAAGTGTGCGCGCGGATTTGATCGACAAGAGCATTGCCGCGAACAAGGGCCGGATCGTGAAAGAGACGGGCGACGGTGTCCTGGCGGAGTTTTCCAGCGTGGTCAATGCCGTCGCGTGCGCCGCAGCGATTCAAAGCGCGTTGCACGATCGCAATTCGAAACTGTCGGCTAACGAATGCATTGAATTCCGAATCGGAGTAAACCTGGGCGACGTCATTGTCGAAGATGACGATATCTATGGCGACGGCGTAAACGTCGCCACGCGATTGGAAAGCATTGCCGAGCCGGGTGGAATTACGGTCTCGGGCTCAGTCCGCGATCAGGTAGGAAATCGCCTCGATCTTCATTTCGAAGACCGGGGCGAACAACAACTCAAGAACATCGACAAGCCCATACGCGTCTACGATGTCTTATTAGAGACGCCGGAAATTACGCGCGTGAACGTGACCGAAGGGAAGAGACCCTCGATCGCCGTATTGCCGTTCACAAACATGAGCGGCGATCCGGAACAGGAATATTTCAGCGACGGCATCACCGAAGACATCATCACTGATTTGTCGAAAGTGTCGGGGTTGTTCGTGGTCGCGCGCTACAGCGCATTTATCTACAAAGGAAAAGCTGCGAAAGTGGAACAGGTGGGGCGCGATCTCGGAGTCGCGCACGTTCTCGAAGGTAGTGTGCGAAAAGCGAACGCGCGTGTTCGCGTGACTGCGCAGCTCATCAATGCCGCTGACGGCAGCCACGTTTGGGGCGATCGATTCGATCGCGACCTGACCGATATCTTCGCGATTCAAGACGAGATCACGCACGCGATCGTCGAGCAGTTGAAAGTCAAACTTCTCCCGCAGGAGAAGATGTCGATCCAAAAACCGCCCACCGACAATGTTGACGCTTACAATTATTACCTGAAAGGTCGCGAACTCTTCCATCGCGGCTCGAAATCCGGTTACAAGGCGGCGCGGGAATTGTTCGTGAAAGCCACCGAGCTGGATGCAGCTTACGCGCGCGCGTACGCGGGAATCGCTGACTGCGACACATTCCTCTACTTGCGAACGCCGGAGCCAATTTCATTCGAGGCCATCCTCGCCATGAGCGAAAAGGCGCTCGCGCTCGATAATGATTTAGCCGAAGCGCACGCATCGCGCGGCGCGGCTTTGTCGGCGGTGAAGCGTTATGCCGAAGCCGAAACCGAATTCGAGAAAGCCATCACACTCGATGCGAATTCGTACGAAGCGCATTATTTCTATGCTCGCGCTTGCGTCTTCCAAGGTAAGACCGAACAAGCAACCGCGTTATTCGAGCGCGCGGCCGCGATTAAGCCCGATGATTATTCAGCTGTTTGCATATTGGTCCAATTTTATAATTCGTTAGGTCGAAAGCAGGATGCGCAAGAGACGGCCCGCCGAGGCGCTAAACTGGCCGAGCGGCACCTCACACTGCATCCAGACGACGCCAAAGCAGCCGAGCTCGGTTCCGGCGCCCTTATCGAAATCGGCGAGTTCGATCGGGCGCGGGAGTGGATTGCCCGCGCGCTTGCAATTGAACCCGACAATCCGGTGACTCTTTACAATGCGGCATGCACGCTGTCTCTGTTAGGCGATTTCGATGAAGCATTCGAACTTCTAGAACGCGGCGCACGCCTCGGCGGACCGGAATGGGGTCGATGGGTCGAACACGACTCGATGCTCGATCCGATACGCGAGGATCCGCGGTATGGAGCGCTGCTTGAGACACTTCGTAATCGCGAAAGCGCGCGCGGTTCTTGATCTGAATGTTGATCGAAACCCACGCGCATCTCGATTATCCCGATTTCGCGGAGGACTTCGACGATGTCCTGCGGCGCGCGAATGAAGCGGGCGTTACCCGTATCATCACCATCGGCACTTCGATCGAGAGTAGCCGGCGCGCTGTCGATCTTGCCGGAAAGTATCCGAACGTTTTCGCAGTGGTCGGCGTTCATCCGACCTCTGTCGAAGAAACAGATGCGGACATCATCACTCCCTTACGAGAACTCGCGAGACACCCGCGCGTCGTCGCAATCGGTGAGACCGGTCTGGATTATCGTCATTTGCCGAGTGAGAAAATTTTGAAACCAACGCCGGCATGGCTGGCGGAGATGCCGTTGAACGATCCATCCGAGCCGAGCGCCGCCATCGCGGATGGCGCTTACAAATCAAAACAAGCGGAGCTCTTCCAAGAACAAGTCGAACTCGCTGTTGAGCTCGGATTGAATGTGGTGATCCATCAGCGTGATGCGTGGGATGACACACTCGAGATCATGCGCGCGTATTCGGGAAAAGTGCGCGGAGTGTTTCATTGCTTCGGCGGCGCGCTCGACCAGGCGAATGAAGTTGTCGATCTTGGCCATCTCGTTTCTTTCACCGGCATTGTCACTTTCAAGAACGGAAAGGAAGTGCGCGAAGTCGCCGCGCGCGTGCCGCTCGATAAGTTCATGGTCGAAACGGATTGCCCATATCTAGCGCCGGTTCCGTTTCGCGGAAAACGCGCGGAGCCAGCGCACACGCGTTTAGTGGCCGAGGAGATCGCGAAAGCGCGCAATGTTCCGCTCGAAGAAATCGCTGGCGCAACTAGCGCGACTGCGGAACAATTCTTTCGATTCACTCGATGAGAATAGGTAGAACGCGATCTCCGAGCGTGTTGGCAAAACCAAGCGGCAAAGCCGCCACATTTTTAACATCGCGCCCGGAGGTCGCGATCCACCTTGCGCTGATTACGCTTTTTCTTTCGTCGTGCACCGCGCCGGACACGCAGCACCACATCGTCATCAGCGCGCGTGAACAGAAATTGGCGCTGCTGGATAAAGGCCAATTGGTGGCGACGTATCCGATTTCGACATCGAAGTTTTGTCTAAGCGATCGGCCCGGAAGTTATGGAACGCCGTTAGGCGAATTAGAAATTGCCGATAAGATCGGCGACAGAGCGCCACTCGGAACGGTTTTCAAAAATCGCCGACGCACCGGCGAAGTCATCGCCGTCGATGCGCCGGGACGCGATCCGATCGTCACGCGCATCATTTGGCTGCGTGGGCGCGAAGGACAAAACGCGAATGCGTTCGCGCGCGACATTTACATTCACGGCACGCCGGAAGAGAAGAACATCGGGCGGCGCGCCAGCTACGGCTGCATTCGCATGCGCTCGACCGACATCATTCATCTTTACGATTTGGTCGGGCGCGGCGCGCAGGTGACGATTGTCGATCTTCCACTCGCCGCTGTCGTGCCGAGCTTGAACTCGGCGTCGAGCATGGCATCGACGAATCATGCGGTCGGCGTGATTCGTTAGTTAGGCGACGCGACCAGGAGACGCGCGAGCACGGCGCGTTGAGCAGCGATCAATTGCCCGATGCCGCTGCGCGCGAGCGCGAGCATTTCATCGAGCTGTGACTGCGCGAAGGTGGCTTCCTCGCCTGAGCCTTGCACTTCGACAAACTCGCCGTCTTCGGTTGCAACGAGATTGAAATCGACCGTGACCGTTTTGTCTTCCTCGTAGTTAAGATCGACAATCGCATTTCCATCGAGCACGCCGGCGCTGACCGCGGCGACCAGTTTGCGAATCGGCGACACGTTCAATTTCTTTTGTTCGACGAGTTTTCGACAGGCGATGGCAACGGCCAGACTGGCTCCCGTGATCGCGGCGGTGCGCGTTCCGCCGTCCGCCTGGAGCACGTCGCAATCGATCCACATCGTGCGCGGTCCAAGTTTTTCAAGATCGACAACGGCACGCAGGGATCGACCGATTAATCTTTGAATCTCGGAACTGCGGCCGTCGAGTCGACCTTTGGAAATGTCGCGCGGCTTTCGCGTGTTGGTCGAATACGGCAGCATCGAATACTCCGCGGTCAGCCAACCGCCCGTGACGCCTTGTTCTTTCATCCAACGCGGCACGCCGTCTTCGATCATCACGCCGCAAATGACGCGCGTGTTTCCCATGGCGACGAGGACCGATCCGCTCGCGTGCGGCGCAATGTTCAACTCGAAATTGATGGAGCGGATGTGATCGGGCGCGCGGCCGTCGCTGCGTTGAAGAGAAGAGTGCAAGTCCACAGATTACGCAGATTAACACAGATTAAAATCGCCTCCGAAAATCTGCGGAAATCTGCGAAATCTGTGGATAACAAATCTTAGCCGTTCACGACGCGGCCGCCGTTGGGATGCAACACCTGGCCGGTGATGTATGAGGAATCCTCGGAAGCGAGAAAAACAAAACAGGTCGCCACTTCTTCGGGCTCGCCCGCGCGGCCAAGCAGTTGTGCGGCAAAGATTTTTCAAAAAGTTGCGTTTCGTCGGTTGACGAAAGGAACGTGGTGACTAAGATAGCCACCCCGCCGAGCGCGGGATCCTTCGCAAGGAGGGTTGTTCTTGTACATTTTGGGACTGCAAATTGAACTCAATTTTGTCCCGACAACGATAAACGAAGGCGTGATTCGAAAGTCGGAGGCGAGGTTGAGTTTTTTTGTCGCCCAAAATGTGCGGAAGCTGGTTCTTTGACATCTACATACAGGGTAGTAAGAAAGTACAACTTTAAGAGCTGAGTCTGAAATAAAGAGGCTGGAGGTTAAGATCTTCAGCCCGAGAGTTTCAGTTATCATAAAAATCTCTGGTCCCGCAAGGGACCGGAACAGATTGATCAAGCTACAAAGAGCGCATCATGGATGCCTTGGTGCCAATAGGCGATGAAGGACGTGGTAAGCTGCGATAAGCTTCGGAGAGCGGCAAACACGCTTTGACCCGGAGATTTCCGAATGGGATAACCTGAGTGGGATAA
>JBBROO010000019.1:0-52928 GCA_038229295.1 Chthoniobacterales bacterium
AATGCCGGAACCGACTCCCGCTTAAAGGAATTTTTTTATGCCATTGATGCCCAAACGCGTGAAGTATCGCAAGACCCAGCGGGGAAGCCGCAAGGGGACGGCGTCGCGCAATTTGCGAATCGACTTCGGGGAATTCGGGCTGCAAACGCTCGAGCGCGCGTGGATCACGAACACGCAGATCGAGGCCGCGCGTGTGGCGCTTACGCGCAACATGAAACGCAAAGGCAAATTGTGGATCCGAATTTTTCCGGACAAATCCGTGACCGGGCGCCCGCCAGAAACGCGAATGGGTAAAGGTAAAGGCCAACCGGAATATTGGGTCGCGACGGTAAAGCCGGGGAACATTTTGTTTGAGCTCGACGGCGTGCCGGAATCGGTCGCGCGCGAGTCGTTGCGATTGGCGGCGGATAAGTTGCCCGTGCGCACGAAATTTTTGAGCCGCCATCACGTCGCGGCCTAACGAACATGAAGATTTTCTGTCATTCTGAGCGAAGCGAAGCGGAGTCGAAGAATCTCTCGATGCTAGCGAGCGGGTTGCTCCCGGAATACTTGGACGCATTTGTGAGATCCCTCACTCCGTTCGAGATGACAGAACGCCGCCACCACATTGCGGCTTAACGAACATGAAGATTAAGGAAATCATTGAGTTGAGCACGGACGAGCTTCGGACGAAGAAGCGCGATTTCCGTCAGGAGAGTTTGCATCTGCGTTTGCAACAGCAGAGCGGCCAACTCGAGCAACCGAGCCGGCTGCGTTTGTTGCGCCGCGATGTGGCGCGCATCGAGACCGTGCTGGCAAAACGCGAGAAGGAAACCGCGAAGAAATAATTTTTATGGCCGAAGAACAATCAACTGCAACGCCGCCGCCAGGGCCGACTCAGGCGCAATCGGCCTCGACCGCGCCGGAGTCATCGCGCGGTTCGCGCAAGACGCGCACCGGCGAAGTGATTTCGAGCACGATGGACAAGACGATCGTGGTGCGCACAATCACACGCGTGCCGCATCGCAAGTTCGGCAAGATCATCAAGCAAAAGAAAAAGTTTTACGCGCACGACGAAGAGAACAAGGCCAAGGCCGGCGACACGGTCCGCATCATGGAGACGCGGCCGCTGAGCAAATTGAAGCGCTGGCGTTTAGTGGAGGTCCTCCAAAAGTAATTGTCGATCTTATGGTCCAGATTCGATCCAGACTCGACGTAGCCGACAACAGCGGCGCCCGCATGGCCACGATGATCGGCGTTATCGGCAAAGGCGCTGCCATGTCGGCCGGCATCGGTGACGTCATCACCGCGAACGTGAAAGAAGCGAGCGCGAATGGCACGGTGAAAAAGGGTGAGGTCGTTAGGGCCGTTTTGGTGCGCACACGTCAACCGATCAAACGCGACGACGGTTCGGTCCTGCGCTTCGACAACAACGCCATCGTTATCATCGACAAAGATCTGAACCCGCGCGGCACCCGCATCTTCGGTCCAGTCGCGCGCGAATTGCGCGAACGCAATTTCATGAAAATCGTTTCACTCGCCCCGGAGGTGTTATGAACCGATTAAGATTTCATGTGAAGAAGGGTGACAACGTCGAAGTGATCGCGGGGAACTTTAAAGGTTCGTCGGGAAAAATTCTGGAAGTGTTGCCGAGGAAACAGCGTGTGCTGGTGGAAGGCGTGCGCATTATTAAGAAGCATCTGCGTAAATCGCAGGACAATCCCAACGGCAAGATTTCCGAACGCGAAGGACCGATCCATATTTCGAATGTGAAATTGATCGCGACCGAGGAGAAGATCGACAAGAAGCCGAAGAAGAAGTCCGCGAAGAAGACGGAGAAAAAGGCAGCGTAAATGAAAACGGAAAACGAATTTTATCGCGATTACAAAGAGCGCGTTGTGCCGGCGTTGCAAAAAACGCACGGCTACAAAAACGTGCATCAGATTCCGAAGGTCGAGAAGGTCGTGGTAAATACTTCGGTCGGCTCGCAATCGGACATCAAACAAGCGCTGGAAGACGCGAAAGCAGAGCTGACGTTGATCACGGGTCAACGCCCGGCCGAGACGCGCGCGAAGAAAAGCATCGCGAATTTCAAATTGCGCAAGGAGCAGGCGATCGGCGCGAAGGTCACTTTGCGCGGCGAACGCATGTATGAATTTCTCGAGCGCTTGATCAAAGCAGCGCTGCCGCGCATTCGCGATTTTCGCGGAGTCTCGCCGCGCTGTTTCGACGGTCAGGGCAACTACACGCTCGGCGTTCCCGACCAGGCGATTTTCCCTGAAGTCGAGCTCGATAAAATCAAGCGCAACATCGGATTTGATGTTACTATCGTCACCACCGCGCCGACGAACGAGGAAGCCAAATCGCTCCTGAGCGAAATGGGAATGCCGTTCAGTGATCGGGTGAAAAAGCCCGCCGCGCAACCCGCGACTGCCTAACGAAATTAATGAGCACTGTTACTGATCCTATTGCCGATTTGCTGGCGCGCGTGCGCAATGGCGCGCAAGCGCAGAAGATCGACATCTTCATGCCGTACTCGAAGATGAAGGCGGAGATCGCGCGCATTTTGAAAGAGGAAGGTTACATCACCGATTACTCGGTTGATACGGAAGCGGCGCATCCGCGAATCAAAATCACAAATAAATTGGCCAATCGCACGAGCGCCATCACCGGATTGAAGCGCGTCAGCCGTCCCGGATTGCGGCGTTACGTTGGCGCGAAAGAAGTGCCGCGTGTGCTCGGCGGAATGGGTATCGCGATTTTATCCACGCCCCGCGGCATTTTGTCCGGACGCGAAGCGAAGAAGCAAAACGTCGGCGGCGAATTACTCGCTTACGTTTGGTAAAGAATTTTTGTTATGTCACGAATCGGAAATAAACCCGTTGATATTCCCGACAAGGTGAAGGTCAACATCGACAACGCGGGCGCGGTGTCGGTGGAAGGGCCGAAAGGGAAATTGAATTGGACTTTGCCGCGCGATATCTCGGGCAAGATCGACAATAACAAAGTGACGATCGCGCGTGCGGCTGAGACGCGCAGCGTGAAAGCGTTGCACGGACTTTCGCGCTCGCTCGTGAGCAACATGGTGCAAGGCGTGAGCGAAGGCTTCACCAGGAATCTCGAAATCGAAGGCGTCGGTTTCAAAGCCGCCGTGCAAGGCCAGAACTTGAATCTCTCGTTAGGCTTTTCGCATCCGATTCTTTTTTCGATTCCGAAAGACATTAAAATCACGGTGACGGACAACACCAAGATCGCCATCGCCGGTGTGGACAAGAAAACGGTCGGCCAGGTCGCGGCCGACATTCGCCGTTTTTATCCACCGGAACCTTACAAGGGCAAAGGCGTTCGTTATGCTGGCGAGCAGGTTCGCCGGAAGGAAGGCAAGACGGTCCAGTAATATGGCTACGAATATTCGCAAAGCCGTCCACACTCGTCTCCATCGCCGTATCCGGAAGAAAATTTCGGGCACGGCTGAGCGTCCGCGTCTCGCGGTTCATTTTTCGGGAAAGCATGTTTATGCGCAGGTGGTCGATGACGAAGCGGGCAAAACTTTGGTAGCGGCAGCGACGAATCAAAAATCGTTGCTCGGCAAAAACAAAGCGGCGGCGAATCGCGCGACCGCGGAAGTGATCGGCAAAGCGATTGCCGAACGCGCGCTTGGAAAGAAGATCGACAAGGTGGTTTTCGATCGCGGCGGGTTTCAATATCACGGCAAAGTGAAAGCATTGGCCGACGCAGCGCGCGAAGGCGGATTAAAGTTTTAATTTCATCATGGCACAACAAGGACAAGGCAGACGCGGCGAACGGCAGACGGATCGATCATCAGCCGTGCGCGGCGACACGACCGAGAAGGTCGTCTTTATCAATCGTTGCGCGAAAGTGGTGAAAGGCGGACGGCGTTTTAGCTTTAGCGCGCTCATTGTCGCGGGCGATCACGATGGATCGGTCGGCGTCGGTTTCGGCAAAGCGAACGAAGTCGCGGAAGCGATTCGCAAAGCATCGGACGCGGCGCGCAAATCGATGGAGAAAGTTTCGCTGCGCGAAAACACGATTCCGCACGAGACGATCGGTGAATTTGGCGGCGGCAGAGTTTTGCTGCGGCCGGCGTCACCGGGAACAGGTGTCATCGCCGGCGGTGGAGTGCGAGCGGTCGTGGAAGCGGCCGGAATTAAAGACGTGCTCGCGAAGTCGTTAGGCTCGAGCAATCACGCCAACGTGGTGAAGGCGACGATCGAAGCGCTGCGCGGATTGCGCCGGCGCGATGAAATTTTGAAAACGCGCGGCATTCCGCTGCACGACGGCAAAGCGCAAGCTCCACAGTCATGATGCGCTTACATAATATGCGGCCGCGTCCCGGCTCGCGGCATCGGGTGAAGCGACTCGGTTGCGGCGAAAGTTCCGGCCACGGCAAGACGAGCGGCAAAGGTCATAAAGGCCAGAAGGCGCGTTCGGGTGGAAGCATCCGCCTCGGATTTGAAGGCGGACAGATGCCGCTCATTCGGCGTTTGCCCAAGCGCGGCTTTAATAACGCGCGGTTTCACAAGATTTACGGGCTCGTAAATCTCAGCGATCTCAACGAATTCAAGGCGGGCACGCTGATTAATGAAGAGCTGCTGCGCGAATCGAATCTGGTTCGCGGGAAAGTCGCGGGGATTAAAATTTTGGGTGACGGCGAATTAAAGCACGAATTGAAAATCGAAGCGGACAAGTTCAGCGCGTCGGCCCGCGAGAAGATCGAAAAAGCGGGCGGGACAGTGACGGTACGCGAAAAAAGAATTCCGCCCGCAGATGGCGCGAAGGAAGATGTCGATCTTGCGACGAAGTCGGAAGGTTCCGAGGCGAAGCCGAAGAAAAGATCGACAAGTAAACCTCGCGCCAAGGCGAAGTCGTCGCCGAAGAAGAAACCCTCGCGAAAGAAGTAAGGGATGCTTTCGGCATTTCTAAACACGGTCAAGATACCGGAGTTACGCCGGCGAATCTTGTTTACGCTGGCGGTCATCGTGATCGTGCGTCTCGGAGCGGCGATCACTACGCCGGGCGTCAATCAAGCCGTGCTGCAGGAATGGTTCCGCAGCGCGCTCACCGAAAAATCGGGCGGCAGTGTGGCCGCGTTGTTCAATTTGTTCAGCGGCGGCGCGCTTGAGAACTGCGCTATCTTTTCGTTAGGCATTATGCCTTACATCAGCGCGTCAATCATGATGCAGCTGCTCACCGCGGTCATTCCGCAACTTGGGCGGCTCGCGCGCGAAGACGGCGGTCGGCAAAAGATCATGCAGTACACGCGCTACGCGACCGTGGCGCTTTGCATTTTCCAGGGATATCTGCTCGCGGTTTCATTCCAACATCCGGAGTCGTATCACACCATGTTGCCTGGCATCACCGAGACGATGGCGAAGCTCGGCATTCCGCTCGTTGACGATCCGGGGATGATCTTTCGTGTCGTGACGGTGGTCTCGTTAACCACGGGCACGTTGTTTTTGATGTGGCTGGGCGACCAAATCACCGAGCGCGGAATCGGCAACGGCATCTCACTCATCATCACAGTTGGAATCGTGGCCCGCTTGCCCGCGGCGCTGGCGCAAGCGTGGAAAACATTTGTTCCATCGACACAAACCGGAACGAGTCAGGTGAACCCGATGATCCTCGTGATCCTGGTGCTGGTTTTGTTTTTCGTGATTGCTGCCGTCATCGCGATCACGCAAGGCGTGCGCAAGATCACGGTGCAGTACGCAAAACGCGTGGTCGGACGAAAAATGTACGGTGGCCAAACGCAATACATGCCGCTGAAAGTGAATTACGCCGGCGTTATGCCGATCATTTTCGCGTGGGCGCTGCTCTTATTTCCAACGACGATTGTTGGGCTAGCCTTCAAGAATAGTCCCACCGCGGCCAAGATTGCGAGCGCTTTGAACACCGGTTGGCCGCATTACGCGGTGCTCGCGGCGATGATCTTCTTCTTCAGTTACTTTTGGGTGGCAACGCAGTTCCAACCCGCGCAAATCGCGGATGATCTCAAAAAAGTCGGCGGTTACATTCCGGGCGTGCGTCCGGGCAAGCCAACGTCGGACTTTCTCGATTTTACGATGACGCGACTGACTTTCGCGGGCGCAATTTTTCTGACGCTTATTGCGGTGTTGCCAAGTTTGCTTAGCCAAGGATTGCAGGTTCCGCAGATTACGGCGCAATTTTTCGGCGGGACGAGTCTGCTGATTATTGTCGGCGTGATGCTCGACACGATGCGGCAAGTGGAGACACATCTGATCCAGCGGCATTACGATGGATTTCTACGCAAAGGACGCATCCGCGGCCGCTCATTTGATGGTTCTTCGCGAGCTTTCAATCGCGGCGAAGCGGCGGCGAGTAACACGTTGATGTGGCTTTATGTGGCGATCGCGGTCCTGGTGATTGCCGGCGTGGTGATCTTTCTGATATCGGGCTCGAAGTGAAGCGGCGACTCGTTCTCCTCGGCGCGCCGGGTTCCGGCAAAGGAACTCAAGCGGAAATGATTACCCGTCAGTTTGGCGTGCCGGTGACATCGCCGGGCGCGATTCTGCGACGCGAAAAAGATTTGGGGACACCGTTGGGAATGGAGACGGCGGAGATCACACAACACGGCGGCTTGGTCTCGGACAAAATTATCGTGCAGCTGATCGAAGACTGGCTGCGACTCCATGGCAGCTCGGGATTTGTTTTTGATGGATTTCCGCGGACTCTGCCGCAAGGGGAAAGTTTATTGTCGATCTTGCAACGTCTACATACTGCTCTCGATCTTGCCATTTGGCTGGAGGTCTCGGAGAAAACCGTGCACGAACGGATTGGCGGCCGATTGCAATGCCGCAGTTGTGGCTTCACGACCAGCGTGACCAGCGCGAAGTTTGCCGAGCGACCGGTGTGCCCGTACTGCGACGGCTCGCTCGTTAGGCGGAATGACGATGATGAAAGCGTATTACGCACCCGGCTGCAGGAATTTCATGCGAAGACAGACCCGCTCGCATCTTTTTATGAGAAGATGTCGATCTTGCACCGCATCGACGGAAATCGCGATCGCGAGGAAGTGTTCAAGGAAGTTTCCAAATTAATCGAAGCAAAGTAGCGGATGATTCCGATCAAAAGCGCAAAGGAAGTGGAAAAGATGCGGCAATCATGTCGCACCGCGAGCGAAATTCTCGATCGTGTCAGCGAACTGGTGCGGCCGGGCATTTCCACGAAAGAGATCGACGAGGCCGCGGCTGATTTCATGCAGGAAGCGAAGGTGAAGAGCGCATTTCTCGGCTACCGACTCGGCCATCGGATTTTTCCGGGCAACATTTGCATTTCGCTGAATGACGAAGTGGTGCACGGCATCGCGAGCCAGCGCCGCATTCAGTATGGCGACATCGTGAAGCTCGACATCGGCGTGATTCAAGATGGTTGGGTGGGGGACACGGCGACCACGGTCGCCGCCGGCATGATCGACGAACGCGTCGAGCAGTTATTGCGCGTGACGGAAAATGCGCTCGAACGCGCCATTAAAGTCGCGGTCGAAGGAATGCGATTGGGCGACATTTGCGCGGAAATCGAAGATGAAGCGGTGCGCAATCATTTCTCGGTTGTGCGCGAATTTGTCGGCCACGGGGTCGGCCGCAAACTGCATGAGGAGCCGCAAATTCCGAATTACGGGAGACGCGGGAGCGGGCCGAAATTGAAAACTGGAATGACCTTGGCGATCGAGCCGATGATTAACATGGGAGCAGCGGATGTGCGATTGCTCGACGATGGCTGGACCGTGCGGACGGCGGACGGAATGCCGTCGGCGCATTTCGAGCACACGGTTTTAATTAGGAAAGATGCGCCCGAAATCCTGACCTGGCGCGCGAAGGCGCAATTGAAGTAAAGCTGTGCATTCGCGTGTTGCCAGGCGGCGAAGTTATGCTACAGGTTTCACCCTGCGATTTGTCGAAGCGGCGGATCACTTTCCGCCAGAAATGACCTGCGGATCGTTTCTTGTTTTTCGTTAGATCGACAACTGAATTTTATGAAAGTGCGACCATCAGTGAAGAGACTTTGCGAAGCGTGCAAGATCGTGAAGCGCAAGAATGTTGTGCGCGTGATTTGCAAAAATCCGCGGCACAAGCAGCGCCAGGGCTAACGACGCACCGCAAGATCGACATCTACCTTTATGCCAAGATTACTCGGAGTTGAAATTCCCGCCGACAAGCGCATCGAAGCATCGCTCACCTACATTTACGGCATCGGTTTGAGCACGGCCAAAAAGATTTTGGAGCAAACGAACATCGATCCGAACCTGCGCGCGAACAAACTTTCGCCGCAACAGATCAACGAGATCATTCATGCGATCACGAACAATAAGTTGCCGATCGAAGGCGATCTTCGCCGAGAAGTGCAGGGCAACTTGAAGCGCTTGCAAGCGATCAATTCGTATCGCGGCATTCGGCATCGGCGCGGTTTGCCGGTGCGCGGGCAGCGGACTTCGACGAACGCGCGCACGCGCAAAGGGCCGCGCAAGACGGTGGGTGTGATCCGGAACAAAGATGCCAAGGCAGGAAAAACTTAACCTCTGATTCCAATGGCTGAACCGAAGAAACCCGCGAAAGCGAAGAGCGAGAGCAAAAAGCCACAGGCGGCAAAGCCTGAGGGCGAGACGGAATCGAAGCCCGCAGCGCCGGCCGACGCAGCTGCAACATCGACAACTGCATCTGAGCCAACTCAAGCGGCCGCGCCTGAGACGCCCGCAGCGAAGCCGGCGAAAAAGTCGGCGCCAAAAAAAGAGCAGCCCGCCGCGGCCGCTCCTCCGCCGGAAAATCTTTCGCTGTCGAACGACAACATTGAGCCGGTCAAAATTGTTAAGGCCAAGGGGAGTAAGAATATTCACTCCGGCATCGCGCATGTAATGTCGACATTTAATAACACGATTGTGACGATTACTGATCTCACCGGCAAAGTGATCGGCTGGTCGAGCGCTGGCAAAGTTGGATTCAAAGGCTCACGCAAAAGCACCGCCTACGCAGCGCAGATGGTCGCGCAGGATGCATCGCGTCAGGCGATGGGCCATGGATTGAAAGAAGTAGAAGTGCGTGTGAAAGGGCCGGGCGCTGGCCGCGAATCCGCGGTGCGCGCATTGCAAGCCATCGGGCTTGATCTCACCGTCATCCGCGATGTGACGCCAGTGCCGCACAACGGTTGCCGGCCGCCGAAACAACGCCGCGTTTAGTTAGGCAAGATCGACATCTATATTTATGGGCAGATACACCGGACCGAAAACGAAAGTCAGCCGCCGCTACGGTGTGCCGCTCTTTGGACCATCGAAATCTCTCGAGCGCAAAAATTACCCGCCGGGAATGCACGGCCCGAAAGGTTCGCGCCGCAAGCAATCCGATTACGCCATCGCGCTCGGCGAAAAACAAAAGCTTCGTTATCAGTACGGGCTGCTTGAGAAGCAATTCCGCCGCATTTTCCAAACCGCGTTGCGCAAGCGCGGCGTCACCGGCGAAACGCTGCTGCAACTTCTCGAGACGAGGATCGACAACGTGATTTTCCGGCTTGGCTTCGCCAACACGCGCAGCGCCGCGCGCCAGCTCGTATCGCACGGTCACGCGCAAGTGAACGGGCGCACGGTCGACATTTCTTCATTCAACGTGAAGGCCGGTGACGAGATCGCGATCAAAGACAAACCGAAGTCGCGGCAACTGGCCGCACGCAATCTTGAGCTCACGCAGATCGTGCCGGTGCCGGATTGGCTGACGGTCGATCGCGACGGGTTCAAAGGAAAAGTCTCGCGCATTCCTTCGCGCGATGAAATGCAACCGATCGTCAACGAGCAGTTGATCGTCGAGTTGTATTCTCGATAGCAAAATTTCCGCATAATCCTCGTTAGACCCGTGGCAAAGCGCAACGTTACCTACATTGTCATTGCGCTCAACGTTCTGTACATCGCGATGCTTGCTGTTTGCGCATTTTTTCTCGGTAGTCATCATCCTCCACCTCTCGCAGCTGTGCGAAGCCAGATTGAGGCATCTTCTTCTTTCGAGGACTTGCGACCACGCGCTTTGCATATCGTGTCCGCTAACGAAGCTTCTGATCGTGCGATCGGACATCTACACGAGACCATCACACATCTCATCAAGCTTGGCATTGTACTGGCGGCTGTTAACTTATCTTTGTTGTGTTTTCTTGTGCCACGCGCTCTGCGAGTATGACGGGCCTCGCTCCGGTAGCCGCAGCTGATCTTATTTTCGTTAGGCTTGGCTTGAAAGATTCGTGGCGATAAATTCGAGAGCTTTGTCGTAGCTGCGGCGCTGAAGATAGTGCGCCAATTGCGGATCGATGGGTCGCGGCAACGCCGTTTGTAACATGTCGATCTTTTCCGAGATCGCTTGCAGCCGCTGCATATGCTTCTCCGGTTCGCGACGACTTTTCTCATCGGCGATCACGGCCAAACGTTCGCGAAGCGCAGCGGCAAGATCGACAATCACATGTTCGTTTGGCATCGGGGTTGAAACTAAAGCTTGAAACGCGCATTCGTTTTGCGCAAGCGTGCAGCGATGAGCGACGTGGCGCCGAAGCGAATTTTGATGGTGGATGACGATGTCGCTTTGCTGCGGATCGTGCGCGAAGCGTTGACCGCGTGCCTGCGTTGCGAAGTCGATACTTCACCGCAACCGGAATACGGCTTCGAGCTCGCTCTCAAGAAAACATACGACTTGCTCATCTTCGATTTCCAAATGCCAATGATCGACGGGGCGATGCTATTTTTTTTGATCGGGAAGGTTTACAACAATGCGCAACCGCCGCGGACGGTGCCTCCCCTTTTGCTTGTGTCCGGAAGAGGGGATGAAGACCGCGCGCAGGAATTGTTAAAGGAACCGGGTGTGAGCGGATTGGTCGCGAAACCATTCGCGGTTAACCGGCTTCTCGAAAAAATTCGGGCGGCGGTGCCGGGGATCGAGTCGCTGCCGTAATTAATTCGAGCTGAGTTCGGAAAGCAGTTGGCGCCGGGCTTCTATCCAATCGGAGCTGGCGTCGCCGACGAGATCGAGGCGATGGCGGCGCTCCGAGATGAAGTAGGCGCGCAGCTGGATTTCCTCATTCGTGGGTTCGATGCGAGTGGATGCGGCGCTTTTTGCGGTCTTCGTTTTTCGCGCAGCGGGCGTGGATTTACCGGAGCTTTTCTTCCTGGTAGTTGTCGATCTTGCACGCGGTCGCTTCTCGGAATCAATCGCGGTGTCGGCATTCGCAGTGGTTTTTGTTTTCTTCGGCACAGCTAAATGGTTTTTGGTTTGTATCGGTTAACGCGAGCCGCGCGATTGGCAAGTAGATTCTCCTGACCTACCTTTGTCGCATGCGACACTTTATTTTCCGCTGGGCCGTAACCACTGTGGCGGTGTTGGTGGCTTCGTCGGTGTTGCATGGCATTCGCTATGACTCGGTCGGGTCGTTGATCGGCGCGGCGTTGTTGCTCGGAATCTTGAACGCTTTTTTGCGGCCCGTGTTGCTGATTCTGAGTGCGCCGTTAATTCTGCTGACGCTCGGTTTTTTCATTCTGGTGGTAAACGGTCTTATGCTTCTCTTTGTGCCCGGAATAGTGAGCGGATTCCATGTCGATGGATTTGGCAGTGCGTTTTGGGGTGCCATCATCATCAGCATCGTGAGTTGGCTGCTGAGTGCGTTTTTCCGCGGCAGCGACGGCCGCGTGCATGTGCTGACGCATCACGCGCAGATCAAACGCGTTGATGGTCGCGTGATCGAGCCCGGTGACAGATGATCTCGGGCATCTTTCCTGATGCTTCGACAACAGGATATCGGACGCGAGTAAAAATTTGTGGGATCACGAATGCGGCCGATGCGACGACCGCGATCGACAGTGGTGCTGATGCGCTCGGATTTAATTTTTTCCCCGGCAGCTCGCGGTACATCGACATTTCATCGGGGATTGATTGGTTGAAGGAATTGCCAAGCGACGTTTTGAAAGTCGCGGTGCTTGTCGATCCAACTTTTCAGCAAGCGATCGAGATGGCGGAATTGCCATTCATTGATGCTCTGCAATTACACGGCGACGAGTCCCCGGAGTTTTGTCGATCTTTGGCCGAGAGGGGGATTCAATTCGCGAAAGCTATCGGGGTTCGCGACGAAGATTCGATTGTCGATCTTCCGTCCTACTTCACGCGCACAATTTTGTTGGATTCGCGTGCGCAAGATTTCGGCGGCAGCGGCGAGACATTTCCGTGGCGTCTGGCGGAAAGGGTCGTGAAGGATCAAGAAGAATGGCAGATCATTCTGGCCGGCGGTCTGCAGCCGGAAAACGTAGCGGACGCCGTGGGCCAAGTCCGCCCCTTCGCTGTCGATGTTACGACGGGTGTCGAGGCATCTCCCGGCCGGAAAGATCCTGCTCGAGTGCGAGCATTCATCGACGCCGCACACGCGGCGTAATTCAGTCGCCCGCGCTGTCAGATCAAGCGGGGAGGGGTGGTCTGCTTCCTGCTTTAGACACTCGCGCGCTATTTTTGCATCCCATCTTACTATGGCTAACTCCTTAACCAAACTGAGCTGCGCTACGGCAGTGTTGCTCGGTGCATTGTCCCTCGCTCAAGCACAGACCGGTTCGCCTTCTCCGGCTAACAACTCTGCGCCTGCGCTTCCCTCCGCTCCGGTGTCCCCGTCAACCGCCAAGTCGGCTGACAGTTCGCCTTTATTGCTCGTCCAAGCTTCGGCTTCCGGCGCGGCGCCTTCACCGGCTGCGGCAACTACGGCGACAACAACCACCAAGACTACGACAAGCGCGGCGACAACAGAACAAGATGCGTCCGTGGAAAGCGGCGGAGTAGGTGTGCGAGAATTTCAAGGCGACGATGTCGGCCAGGTGCTGCGACTTCTCGCTCGTCAGGCGAAGATCAACATGGTCGTGAGTGAAGCGGTCACGGGCGCCGTGACGATGCGTTTGGAAGATGTCACCGCGTTGCAAGCGATCTCGATCATCGTGAAGGCCAAGAGTCTGTTCATGGACAAGATCGACAGTGTTTATTACATCAAGACGCCGCAAGAACGCACGGCCGAGCCGACCGAGAGCGACAGCTATCAGTTCAGCTACTCACGGGCAAAAGAGACCGCGCCGTTGATCGCGTCGCAATTGGCCAGCCACGATCCACCGCAAGTCGACGAGCGTACCAACACCATTTTCTTCCGTGAGACCCGCAGCAACATCGACAACGTGCGCAAGCTGCTCGTGCAAATCGACAAGCCGACCAAGCAGGTAATGATCGAAGCACGTCTGGTTGAGGTCACCGCGAATCCGAGACAGTCCTACGGAATTAACTGGAGCGGAGTGCTTGGTAGTTCCACCAGTGCGCAAACCTTCAAATTTGCCGGTTCTTCTCCAGGTAGTGCCAAAGTCAAAGGAGATGGGACGGTTGTTCCCGACCAACTTCCGGCGGTGACCACCGACAAGTCAGGCAAGCTTTCGGGCTTTGATTTTCTACGTGACGCCGAACACGGCTTGGCTGCTATCGGCGGCCAGTTTGCCATCTTATCAATTCCGCAAATGTCCGCCACGTTGCGCTTCTTAAACGAAGACTCGGATGCCGAGTTTCTGGCTAACCCGCGCGTCGTCACAGCCGATAATCAACAGGCGAAGATCGAGATTACGCGCAATCAACCAGTGCCGCAGTTGAACTTCAATGAACAGACGGCGACCGCAGTGTTCGGCGGATTCCAAGACAAAATCTTCGGCAACACGCTCCTGGTGCGGCCATCGGTTAACAAAGACAGCTTTGTCACGTTGAGCGTGAAACCCGAGATCAGCAACAAGGTTGGCGACCAATCCTTCGTTTTCGCGGGAGCGACTGTAACAAGCCCCATCATCGACAAGCGCTCGCTCGACTCCAACGTGTTGATCAAGAGCGGCGACACCCTGGCCATCGGCGGCCTTCTCCAGGATGAACAAACTAAGGCGCGGACGAAGGTGCCGGTGCTGGGCGACATTCCGGTGCTCGGATACTTTTTCCAGGAGAAACTTAACGCGAGGACCAAGCGCAACCTGCTCGTCTTTGTCACCCCGACGATTATCGATCAGCATTACGGTACCGGTTTGGAAGATCAGGTCAGCGGATTGCACCACAGCGGCGAAGAATTCGCCGATCCGAATGGCTGGCGCAACAATGCCAAGGGCGCCATTCGCCTGGTGCCCACTCCGCAACGTCATCTCGCCGCCGATTACCCGAAACCGGGAATCCCGCCGGCGCCGACGGTCGAGTCCGTATCGGTCGAAACGCACCAAGTCGACTTCAAGAGTACAGCTCCAGTGCGCGACGAATAGAAATTTTAGTAGATGTGGGGTTGAGAGGGGGCGGATGCTTCGGCGTCCGCCCTCTTTGTTTTTACTGCTTCAAATAATTGCTCAATCGCGCTCGCAGCTCTGTCCGGGCCCGAAAGAGAAGACTCTTCACCGCGGGCACGGACAAATCGAGAACCTCTGCGATTTCCTCATAACTTAATTCCTCATACCGCCGCAACACCACCGCCATGCGCTGACTTTCCGGAAGATCGACAATCGCCTTCTCGATCGCGCCCTGCAGCTCCTGCTCCAGAAGCGCCGCGTCCGGCGCCTGCACCGATTCGTCCTTAATCGGAATGTCTTCGGCATTCGCTTCGGTCTGCATGGAAACGTGCGTGTGTCGCTTCGTCCGACGCATTTCGTTGAAAACAAGATTGCGCGTGATTTTCAACAGCCAGGTCGTGAATTTTGCGCGTGGCACATAACGGCCGGCGTTGCGCCAGACCCGCACAAAAACCTGCTGCGCGATGTCTTCCACTTCGGAATTTGTCGAGAGCATCCGGCCCACCGTTCCGATAACGAGCGATTGATGTCGCTCAATTAATTCCTCGAGCGCGGCCGTGTCGCCGCGCGCGATCAAGCCCATTAAACGCACATCTTCGGCGTCGTCGGATTGCCCCGCCGGTTTGGGATCATTGCGGGACATTAGGGGAAAGATGCCTTGCGGTCCTGCGACCGCTTGAGAACCTTCAATCTGTTACCGAGCCTCTTCAAGTTCTTCGTTGGACGCAAAGTCGTCCTTTTTGTTGCAAGCCCAAACGCGGACGTGCATTCTAAGATCGACATATTGATCTCGGACGAATGAATCATCTGCTTATTCCGAAAGAACTCAGAGCTATCGCCGAAAAGGTGGACGCGCGGCAGCGTCTTTCCGAGGCAGATGCGCTCGCTTTGTATCGATGCAACGATCTGAATGCGCTCGGTATTCTCGCCAGCGCGGTGCGCGAACGAAAAAATGGCGACGCCGCCACTTACATTCTCAATCGCTACATCAACTATTCGAACATCTGTGTGCTCTCCTGCCAGTTTTGCGCTTTCGCTGCGCGCAAACGCGACGCCCACGCCTTCGAGCGCGCCATTGACGACATTATCGCGGCCGTGCGCGATGCGCTCGATCTCGGCATCACCGAAGTCCATATGGTCGGCGGATTACATCCGTCCTTGAACAAAGATTGGTATCTGAATCTCTTGCGCGAATTGCGCGCGCTCGATCCCGATTTGCACATCAAAGCGTTTACCGCCATCGAGATTCGTCACTTCGCGCAGCGCATCTTTAAGATGTCGATCCACGATACCTTGTCGATCTTGCGCGAAGCCGGGCTCGGTTCATTGACCGGCGGCGGCGCGGAAATTTTTGATGCCACCGTCCGCGATGAGATTTGTCGCGGCAAAGAAAGCGGCGAGGAATGGCTCGATGTGCATCGCACTTGGCACAACATGGGCGGCCGCAGCACCTGCACCATGCTTTACGGACACATCGAAACGCTCGAGCAACGCGTTGATCATTTACGCCAACTGCGCGCGTTGCAGGACGAAACCGGCGGCTTCACCGGCTTCGTTCCTTTCGCGTTCGAGCCGCAGACTACGGTCCTCGCGCATGTGAAAGCGGCCTCAGCGTTCGAGCAACTGCGCAACCTCGCCGTGAGCCGCGTTTATCTCGATAACATCGACCATCTCACCGCCTATTGGGTCAGCATGGGTCTTCCGCTGGCGCAGGTTTCGCTCAGCTACGGTGTGGACGATTTGCACGGCACCATCATGGAAGAAAAAATCTTCCACATGGCCGGCGCGACCACGCCGCAGGAGCTGACCGTCGCCACACTTGAGCGCGTCATCCGCGAAGCGGGTCGAGAACCGATTCAACGCGACAGCTACTATCGCCATATCACTCCGCCGGCGCGCCCTGAGAAAAAAATCGAGTCGACTGAAGCAGAACTCGCCTGCGCCTAGCGAGTGCAAGATCGACATCGTCCGCGCGTCGGGTGCGTTAAATATCTCAACGCGCGTCCGCTCATTTCCGGTTGGAGCGGCCAGGTCTTGCTCGACGAACCGTCCGCGCTTTGCCGAAAACTAGCGGACGGCGAACTCGACGTCGCGCTCGTTTCCAGTTTCGAATTTTTGCGTAACCCGATCTACCGAATCGTCGACGGTATTTCGATTTCCTCGGATGGTCCGGTCTACAGCGTGGTCGTCGCGCATCGCGAAGACATCTCGCGCATCGCTGAGATCGAGCTGGATCCGGCTTCCGCTACCTCAGTTAATCTCTTGCGACATCTGCTCGCGCAACGCGGATTGAATCCGCGGCTTGTGCCAAGATCGACATCGTCGAATGCCGCGCGCTTGCTCATCGGCGACCAGGCGATTCGCTTTCGCGAGACGCATTCCGATTTTGAATTCTGGGACCTCGGCGAGGAATGGCAGCGTGTGGTCGATCTTCCATTCGTTTACGCGCTCTGGCTGGTGCGGCCCGAAGTGGGCGATGCCGAAGCCGTCGCCGCAGAATTACGCGCGCTCTGCAGTGAGAACCGGGCGAAGATCGACAAGTTGATCACGCAAGAGAAAGATTTCGATCTCGATTTTTGTGCCCGCTATTTTTCGCAACATCTCCGATTCAGTTTTGGAACCAGAGAGAAACAAGGTCTGCAAACCTTTGCGAACGCATGCGCAAATCTCGGCCTGATTCCAATGCGCAAAATGGAGATGAATCTCGTTTAGCGCTAATTCTTGACCGGCGGCGCGAGGACGTTAGGCCCGCGACTCTCGCCCGGTTGCAACCACTGCCCGACTATGTCCGCGTCCCAAATCCATTCACCTTCGCGCGAGCCGTGCACCGCGAGTGTCTTTTCATAATACTTTTTCAGATGGATTTCTTCCGCGGCGAACTCGCTTCTCTTTTTCGCACGAGTGAGGCGTAACGCGTTCTCCGATTCATCCAACATCTTCAATCGATATCCCTCTGCCGCCAGCACCACTTTCCCGGTAAATGTTTCCGGGGAACCAACCAGCTTCTCAGGCTTTTCACTCGCGACCGGGCCCTGTCCCTTTGGGCCGTGGGCACAACTGAAAAAGAAGATGAGCGGTAGAGTAATCAGGAGTCCGCGGATTAACTTCATTTTCTCGATCGCAATTTGGTTTTGTTTGGCTTGGTTTTTCTGGGGCGCGCGAGCTCCAGGTTGCAGGCGATCATGTCCGCTGAAATCTCAAATTCAAGCGCGATCGGATCCAACATGATTCAACTCAGCGCGTTAATTTCCTTCCAATGAAATCCCACGAGGAGCACGACGGACGGGAGTGTTTGCATCAAAACCCGATCGAGAGCGGAGCCTAACAGCTCGCGCACATCCCACGGAGTCACGACAAAAATCAGAGCATACAAGCCGAGTTGCGAGATTAGGAGTAACCAAACGACGACAACGAATCTCCGACCGAATCCGCGATAGCCCAGGATCGCGACTAGAAAAAGTAACACCCACACTCCTCCCCATCGGGGCCATGTCCACGCTTGCTTGAGAAATTCTCCAACGATCACGCTCATCCGATCCCAGTTTTCGATCACGACCGACAGTCTCAGGCGCCCGCCATAATTTTCGTGTGTTCGAGGGATCGCTCGGCTCCACCAAATCCAGGGCGATTGCAGCACCATAAAACCGACGGTAAAAAAAAGGAAATCCGCCAGTTTTGCCTTGTTGCGAGCCGACGCGGCAAACAGAAACATGAATCCGCCGAGGATCAGCGCGAGCGCAAAACCCTCGTTCTTGGTGGACGCGGTGAAGACCGAAAACAAAATGGTCAGGATCAGATCCGCTCTGCGCTGTTCTTCCATCCATTTAAGGAAGTAAAAAACCGATCCCGTGTAATACAGGATGAGCGCGACATCAGCGATGCCCGCTCCAGCCCAGTTCATTACTGTGGGAATGCTCATCATTAGCGCCGTTAAGAGGAGAGACCTTGGGCGATCTATCTTCCATCGCAGCGCGCCAAACATTTGAAATCCAAGGGCGAGAAAGAGGACCGGAAAAACTATATTTCCAAGGTGTTCGTTGCCTTCCCCCATCGCGCCGAACGCGCCGGCCATCAAAAACGGAATCAACAGCGGATAATCCAAATGGCTGTAGCTCAAAGTGGTGTCGTAAAAATACGGCGGCCGCGACGACAAGCTCTCGCGCAGCAACACTTTTGCCTTGAACGCCCAAATCGCGAATGCATCCCACGAGTAAACCGGTAGTGCGATCGCCTGCACTGACACCATCACGACGCAACCGGTGATGACAGCAATGGCTGCAATTGTGCAAAGTCCGTCCAATCGCGAATGGCCTTCGCTGCGAGCAGCTCTCGACCACGGCCACTGATGTTTCCAAACGAGTTGCCATTGCTTCGCGCCGAAAACCAACACGATCACCGCCAGGATCGATCGGCCCGGTGTAAATCCGACTAACGAGGCCCAAAGTAATACTTGTCCCAATCCTCCGGCTCCGATAGCGAGCACCAACCCGGCGCATTCCACGCGGGAGCGTCGCTCCCCCCGCAAAATCATCGACACAATCACATGTCCCATCAACAAGATGGCGGCAAGGTAAACGGACAACCAAACCATGCTCATCGGAGATGCCTGTCGGTTTCACTCACGGCGATCTGCCCGTCGGCCTTCTGGGCAAAGGTGACGATCCGGCTGACGCGTTGTTGATCGAGCCAATCTTCGTTCGGTGCGAACGGCGCGTGAAGAATATCGCGCCCGCGATTGATCACCGTTCCAGGTGCGCTTGTGAATACTTTGTGCGGGTAAGCGGCGTAGTGCGAACGGTAACAGACCAATTCCACGAACGCTTCGTTTTCGAGCGGAAAATCTTCGAAGCTGAGAAAAACATTCTGATCGGGTGGTATTTCGTAATAGAGCCGGTCGATGTTAGCCAGTTCCCTGAATAAACCATCTCGATCTTGCAGTTGCCGGAGCAGGTTCGGAGCGAAGGAGTTCGGCGTGAGATTGAGGTAGAAGTTCAGCGCAAGGCAGAAGCAGACCGCTGCCGTGACAATGCCAGAAGCAACATTCTTTCGATCAAAGTGCACGACTACTATTATAGAAGCAGCTGACGGGTTAGCGTAAATTCAAAGATTCCGAAAGCGCTCCCTTCGTTCCCGACCGCTCCACTACTTAATTTTCGCCGCAGATGAATGGACGCTCGCCCCGCTGCGCGGTATCCAATCGGAATGACTTCGCCCGACTTTGCCTCTGACGTTTGGTCACGCCGTTTGGCGCGACTAATTTTCGTCGCGGCGTTTCTCGCTTTCGGATTTTTCCATCAGGGCGGCGGCTGGAATCCTAACGCTCGCTTCGCCATGGTCCGCGCCATCGTTGAGCAGGGAAAGTTCTCGATCGATTCCTATTTGATCTACACCCATGCCCAACCAGATCCGAGTACGGAGCTGCGACGCGTCCCCGTGCGGGACGGCGAATTTACCATCGGCGGCCAAACAAAGATTCTGGTGTGGATCGATCCTCATTCTCGGCCCGTACCCGTTCGCGGCGATTTAGATGGTCACGACTCGCGCCAGATCAATTTTTCAGACTTGCGCGCAACCGCCGTCACGGGAGACGTGGCTTACTTCCAAGGACATTTTCATCCAAACAAGGCGCCGGGCACTTCATTCATTGCGATCCCGGCATATTGGTTCATTTACCATTTCGAGCGCATCATTGGGGCGAACCCCGATGATTGGTGGACGTTGACTCTTAACGCCTGGCTCACGGGCGCGTTCAGTGTGGGCCTGTTATCGGCGCTCGGGGTCTTGCTTTGTTACCGGCTCGCACTCGCCTTCTCCGGCGGCCGCAGGGTCGCCAGTGTCATGACCGCGCTGGCATTTGCTTTCGGCACAATGTTTTTCGTTCACGCAACGTCACTTTACGAACACAACGTAGTTGCCGTGGGTTTGATCGCGTCGTTCTATCTCCTTTATCGCGTGAAGACAGATCTCGGCCGTGGAAGTGCCGTCGGCTCCTTCACTGACATACGGGCGGAGTGGTATCTTTTTTTGAGCGGATTGTGCGCCGGTTATGCCGCTATCACCAATTATATCGTCGCGGTTGTTGTCATCATCCTCGGCGTTTATCTGCTTTTCGGGGTCCGGAAAAAAATCGGCTGGCTCTGGTTTGGACTGGGTTTGTTAGGCCCATTTTTGTTGATCTGCGCTTATAACGTCGCCTGTTTTGGCACGCCGTTCACGACCAATTATCGCTATCAAAATCCATTCTTTCGCTCCGGTAATAATGCCTTTCTCGACGTTCTTGTTTGGCCGCGCTGGGATATCTTGCTCACTATTCTCTTCTCTCCTTTCCGCGGGCTTTTCTTCACCTCGCCGATCCTGCTTCTGGGTCCCGTTGGTTTAGTTTGGTTATTCCAACACAAATGTTATCGCGACGAAGCGTGGCTGTTGAGTGCCATATTCGGAATATTTATCCTCTTCAATACCAGCTTTAACGGTTGGGACGGCGGATGGGGCGTGGTCCCTCGCTACCTCGGACCAGCCGTCCCGTTCCTCGCTCTTGGCGTCGTGTCTGGGTTCATCCGATTCTTCAAAATCTCCTGCCTGCTGGCCGCACTCTCGATTGGGATGATGTTGTTGACCACAGCCGTTGATCCGCAAGCGCCCTGTGACGTCAACGCCACCTCGGTTCTCGGAAAGCAAGCGTGGCAATTGAATCCGCTAACGGCATACGAATTGCCCATTTTCCTGACCAGACATCCCGGGCCGCTCATCCGAATACAAGAGGAGCAGGTGCTGCATTATTACGACAGCGAACTAGCCCGGAAAGGTACCGGTCCGGAACTTCGGCAGAACGAAGTTCAAAAGCTTCGCCAATATATTGACGAGCAAATTGCCACTTCCAGTGCAGCGCCCCTGGTCTTGAATCCTACCGGACAAAACGACGGGGCCGAGTATTCCATCGACTATTCTCCGCTTTCGGCCATCGCCACGCCCGTCTCCGTAAACCCGGGGGGAATTTACGGAGGCTGGGTCGATGGCGCCTTCGGCGGTCCGGGCTCGCCGCAAGCACGCTGGAACTCATTCAATGTCGGAGAATTTCTTTTTCCGGAAAGCCAGTGGAGTCTTTTTCCCCTGCTCCTCGTCGATGGCGTACTCGTTTGGCTCGCCCTTCGCATCGCTGGAGAAATTGATCGCAGCGCGAACTCCCACTCAAACAATTTCCTGAACGCCAATCCGGGCTCGGACTCTTGTCAGCAAATCGGTCGCGACTAATGTGAGCGGTGCAGAGTCGCTGGACCATTGCCCCGCCCGAAGAACTCGATAGCCGCGCCATTTCCTGGAGCGAAATTTGCGGATCGGAATGCATCGCGCGACTGCTCTTGCGTAAAGGTTTTGGTTGCGCCGACGACGTTGAGACTTTTCTGCGCCCGCGCTTGAAATCACTGAGCGATCCATTCTTGCTGCCCCAAATGGAACCGGCGGTAACGCGAATTCTGGCAGCGTTAGATCGACATGAACGCATCGTCCTTTTCGGCGATTACGATGTCGATGGGGTAACTTCGCTGGCTTTGCTCGCCGAAATGTTGCGCGCCTATGGTGGTGTGCCGGAATTATTCTTGCCGTTGCGAATGGAAGAGGGTTATGGACTGAGCCGCGACAGCGTGGAGCGTTGTCTCGAGCAACATCACCCGCAATTGCTCATCGCGGTCGATTGCGGCACATCCTCGGTGGCCGAGATTGTCGATCTTACAAAACGCGGCGTGGACGTGATCGTGCTCGATCATCACGAGCCGAAATCCGAATTGCCAAACTGCGTCGCGATCGTAAATCCGAAAACGAGCGAAGGCGGTTTCGATTATTTCTGCAGCGCCGGCATTGTCTTCAAACTTTGCCACGCGCTGCTGAAGACGCGGCCACTGGCGAATTTCGATTTGCGCTCGCAGCTTGATTTGGTCGCGCTCGGGACGGTGGCCGACATTGTTCCGTTACACGGGGAAAATCGGACATTCGTTTGTCGCGGCGCGCAGCAAATCGCGCAGTCGACCCGGCCGGGCTTGAAAAAATTGATCGAAGTGTCGGGCGTGCGGTTGCCGATCTTGACCGAGGACATCGGATTTCGTCTTGGTCCCAGGCTCAATGCGGCCGGTCGATTGAGCACGGCGGAGAAAGCGCTGCGACTTCTTTTGACGCGCGACGCCGGCGAAGCGGCGGTCCTGGCGGAGTTTCTCGACAAGCAAAATCGTGAGCGGCGGGAAATCGAAAAACAAATCGTCGCCGCGGCCGAAGAAAAACTGGCTCAGGAATTCGATCCGGAACGCGATGCCGGCATCGTCTTATCGAAACGGGGATGGCATCCGGGAGTTTTGGGGATCGTGGCCTCGCGCATCGCCCGGAAGTTTCACCGGCCCACGATCGTGATTGGGCTCGATGAAAACGGAATGGGAAAGGGAAGTGGTCGAAGTATCGAAGGATTTTCTCTGGTCGAAGCGCTAACGCGTTGCGGCACGCACTTGGAAAAATTTGGCGGACATGAAATGGCCGCTGGCCTAACGATCCAAGAAGAAGATGTCGATCTTTTCACGGCCGCATTTCGAAAAACGGCGGCCGATCTTTTGTCGGAAGAGGATTTGCAACCGCGGTTGCGACTCGATCACGAACTCGCGTTTGCCGAAATCGATGTCGATCTTTTGCGCTGGCACGAAATGCTGCAGCCTTTCGGTAATGGAAATCCCCAACCAGTTTTTCTCGCGCGGGAAGTCGAACCGGTCGCGCCTCCCCGTGTGATCAACGACAAACATTTGTCGCTGCGACTCAGCCAGCGGAATGCGCGGCGGCGTGCAATTTACTTTGGCGGCGCGGAATCCCCGTTGCCCACGCCACCATGGGATATCGCGTTTCGGATTCGCGCGGATAATTTCGGCAGCGAGACATTGGTCGAAATGCAGGTCGAAGCATTGCGAGAGGCGGGGCCGATCGAATGATCGAGGTTTCCCAAACGTTGGCGGAATTGGAATGGATTCCGCGCCCGAAGATTCTGGCATTGCGCCGGCTTGGCATCGAGACGGCGGAAGATTTGCTGACGCATTATCCGCGGCGCTACGAAGATCGACATGAGTTTCCGCACTTTCCGCGCGAGGAGAGCATGACACCGATTTGTTTGTGCGGCGAAGTGGTGAACACATCGCTGCGACGATTTGGCGGTTGGAAAAAAATTTTCGAGGCGACGCTGGAGGAATCCGATTCGAACGCATTGAGCCAGCCGCTGATCTTGCGCTGGTTCAATCTCCATTACGTGCAGAAAATGATCGCGACCGGACAGCGCGTGGTTGTTTTCGGTAAGCCGCGCCTGCGCGGGAAGCGTCTTTGCATGGAGCATCCGGAGTTTGAAGTGATTGAGAATGACGACGAGATGTCGATCCATTTTCGGCGGATCACGCCGATCTATCCGGCAACGGAGGGCGTTTCGCAGCGATTGTTGCGCAGCATTATTCATCGGCTGCTTGTCGATCTTTCCGAGGCGCATCTGGAAACGCCGGCGCCGCCTAAATTAGTTAGGGGAGAAAGACTACCCGCCATTCGCGCGATCCATTTTCCGGAAAGTTGGGAGGCGCTTGAAATAGCGCGCGAACATTTGGTGCTCTCGGAATTTTTCGCGATGCAAATGGTGATCGCGGCGCGCCGGGCCGCGTCGACCGCGAGATTGGGAGATGCGCATTGCGGTCCGGGCGAGTTGCTGGAGAAGTTTTTGAAGTCGCTCCCATTCGCGCTGACGGGCGCGCAAACAAAGGTCATCGCCGAAATAAAACGCGATCTGGCATCGAGCCACGCGATGAATCGTTTGCTGCAAGGCGATGTCGGTTCCGGCAAAACGGTAGTGGCGATCGCAGCGATCCTGCTCGCGGTCGAAGCTGGTTTCCAAACGGCATTCATGGCGCCGACGCAAATTTTAGCAGAGCAACATTACGCGGTGCTCCGTCGCTGGCTCGAACCGCTCGGGGTGCGATTGTCGATCCGAACAGCGGCGCGTCAGGAAGAAAATTTTCTCCCGTTAATTTCCGGCGACGAAAACGCACAGGTCATCATCGGGACGCACGCGCTGCTCTATGAAACCGTTTCGTTTTCGAATCTTGGGTTGGTTGTAATTGACGAGCAGCACAAGTTTGGCGTGGCGCAGCGCGCTCGACTAACGAGTCGAGAACCGGCGCCAGATGTTTTGGTCATGACGGCGACGCCGATTCCGCGCACGCTGACCATGACGATTTACGGAGATCTCGATGTTTCGGAGATTGATGAGATGCCACAGAACCGCGGAAAGATTGTGACGGCGGTGCGCGACGAGAAAAAGCTGGGCGAAGTGTTGAGCTTCATCCGAACGCAGTTGGAAGTCGGGCGACAGATTTACGTGATTTATCCGTTGATCGATGAGAGCGACAAGCTGGATGTGAAAGCAGCGGCGAAGGAATTCGAGCAATGGCGAGAACGGTTGCATCCATTTCGCTGCGAGTTGTTGCATGGCCGCATTGCCGCTCCGGAAAAGCAGGCGACGATGGAGCGATTTCGGCGCGGCGAAACCCAGGCGTTGATCAGCACAACGGTAATAGAGGTGGGTGTCGATGTACCGAACGCGACCGTGATGTTGATCGAGAATGCGGAGCGTTTCGGTCTGGCGCAACTGCATCAGTTGCGCGGTCGCATCGGGCGCGGCGAGCACAAGTCGTATTGCATTTTGCTGGCCTCGGAACAATCGCTGGAGACGGCGGCGAAGCTGGCGGTGCTGGAAAAAACGAGCAATGGTTTCGAGGTGGCGGAAGCGGATTGGGATTTGCGCGGTCCGGGGGATTTGCTCGGCACAGCGCAGAGCGGATTGCCCGGATTGAAGATTGGAAATCTAAAGAAAGATGCGCCATTGATGCGGCGGGCGCGCCACAGTGCGATGTCGATCTTCGAACTAGATCCGGGGCTGGAGTGGCCGGAGAATCAACGTTTCCGAGAGTTGATTGTCGAAGAACAGGGACAAACTTTTTCCAACGTTAGCTGATGTAAAATTTATTTAAGTTCGTCATTTTCGTCGCGCTCGTGAGCTTTGCGATTTCGGCGCTCTACGATTATCGATTGCGCCACGGCAGTTTGAATCTTCTGTCGCGCACTCCGGAAAAATATACGCTCGCGTCGGAACCGAATGTCGATCCAAAAAATGTCGCGTCGCTCGAAGCGCTGAATCGAGAACGACGCGCGTTGGTGAATAGCGTCATTCCATCCGTGGTGGCGGTGAAGACTTCCAAGAAAATCGTGACGCCGCGCCAAACGATGGACCCATTCGAATTTTTCTTTCGAAATCAGCCGCGCTATCGCAACAGTCCGCAGGACGAAGCGATGGTGCAAAATTCACTGGGCTCGGGCGTGATCGTGACAAACGAAGGACACATCATCACGAACAATCACGTGGTCGATCAAGTCGATGAAGTAGAGGTGCAATTGAGTGACGGGCGAATGAAAAAAGCGCGCATTGTTGGCGCGGACGCGCAGGTCGATCTGGCGGTGTTGAAGATCGACGAACCGGGAATTAAGCCGCTGAAGCTGGCCGATTCCGACAGCGTGCAGGTGGGCGATTTTGTTTTGGCGATCGGAAATCCGTTCGGCTTCGAAGAAACGGTAACTGACGGAATCATCAGCTCGAAGGGGCGACCGAATCGCGCCGATGCATTCGGCGATTTGTTGCAAACCAATGCCGCGATCAATCCCGGCAACAGCGGCGGCCCGCTGATCAACCTTCGCGGCGAAGTCATCGGCATTAACACGGCGATCATTTCGCGCAGCGGCGGGTCGCAGGGAATTGGCTTTGCCATTCCGTCGAACAATGTCCGCACCGCGTTGGAGAGTTTGTTGAAACAAGGGCGCATCATTCGCGGATATCTTGGAATCCAGGCGCGCGCGGGGCAATTGAATCGCACGGTGCCGAGTGTCGATGGCGTGGTGGTGGACGATGTCGTGCCCGGTTCGCCCGCGGCCGAAGCGCGGATTCAAAAAGGGGACATCATCCGGAAGTTCAACGGGCACGAGGTGAAAAGTTTTTTGCAGCTTCGCACCCTGGTCTCGCAAGTGGATCTGAATAAGAATGTCGATCTTGAGATTGTTCGCGACGGCAAACCGCTCAAAGTGGAGACGCAAATCAAAGAGCAGCCGGTGGATTATTTAACACGCGCCACGCCGCGTCCCGGACAGCCGCAACAACCGGGCGGCCCGCCCGATGATGAACAGGAACCTGCACCCGTGCCTGCGCCGGCTCCCGGAAGTAGCGCGCTCGGTTCTGTTCACGTCGGAGAATTGACGCCGGAAATTGCGCGCCAGTTAGATATGCCGAATGGTGTCCACGGCGTGGTGGTGACAGATGTCGATCCTAGAAGTGGGCTGGCCGAGTTACAAAAAGGTGACGTTATTGAAGAAGTAAATCAGCAGCCCGTGGGGTCGGTCGGCGACTACAATAAAGTTGTCGGAGCGCTCGATCCGAATCAGCCTCAAGTGCTCTCGGTTTGCCGACATCGGGCCCGTTCGTTTTTGGTGGTTCGTCCGCGGTAGTCGGCGGCTGATTTTCGCTCTCGCGCCGGAGGCTACAGCGAGGCGTTTTTTCGAGTGAATCGGATGAATAAAGCGCTACCGCGCGAAGTCGAAAGCTTAACAACTATCAACAATATGAAACGAACACTCTTTGCATTAGCAGCGCTGGCTCTTTTTTTGCCAGCAGCGCAAGTCAGTAAAGCAGCGGACGTCAGCGTGGATTTTTTCTACAATAATCTTTCCGGCGGCGACTGGATCGAAGTGGCGGACTACGGATACGTTTGGCAGCCATCGGTGGCGGTGAGTAACACCAGTTGGCGGCCGTATTCGGACGGATATTGGGCCTACACCGATGTCGGCTGGACGTGGGTCTCGTATGAGGATTTCGGATGGGCGACCTATCACTACGGCCGTTGGTCGCGCCTGCACGACTACGGATGGGTGTGGGTGCCGGGACGTGATGAAGATCTCGAGTGGGGTCCGGCATGGGTTTCGTGGCGCACGGGCGGCAGTCACATTGGCTGGGCGCCGTTGCCCCCGAGCCGCGAACGCATTTACGCGGGCCGCGCCATCACTGGACACGTCGATGTGGAATTCGATATCGGGCCGTCCTATTACAACTTTGTCGATGTTCGTTACATCGGTGAACCGGTGCTGCGTGAGCGCATCATCGACGTGAATCAGAACGTCACTTACATCAACCAAACGACCAACGTGACGAATATCACTTACAACAACAACACGGTTTATAACTACGGACCTGACATCAACGTGTTGAATGCGAGCGCAAGTCGTCCGATTCAACGCCTGAAGCTCGAACGCCAGGAGAATTTCGACGTGTCAGCTGGGGCTCGCTCCGGCGCCTTGATTAAGCCCCAAGGTGACAAGCTCGTCGTGGCTGCTCCGATGCACATTCGCAAAGCCGAGCGCCAGATTGCGCCGCCCAAGATCAAAACAAAAGTGGCGAAAGGAAATTTCGACACCGGTTGGTCAGGTGTTTCTGATCCAAACGTTAAGACTCAGATGCAGCAGAAGATGAAGACTGAGGATGTGAAGCAAGCTCAAGTAGGAGCGCAAGGACCCCAGGGAGCCGTCGGAGCTACGGGCCCTTCACCAGCTGCTTCCGCCAGTGCAGCAGCCAATGTGGCTGGCCAGGTTGGTCCTTCGCCCGCGGCCAGTGCCAGTGCCAGCACCTCGGTCTCGGCCGCGACTGCCGCGACTTCGCCCGCGCCTGTCGAAAGAGGCAAAGGCAAACACCAGAACAAGCTTAACCAACAAAATCAATTAAACGCCACGGGCCCAGCATCAGCTTCCCCAGCGAGCAGCGCTTTATCGGCAACAGGCGCACCTCCTTCTGTTGCGGCATCGCCTGCAGACGCGACGGCTATCCCCGCTCGCGGCGGAAAACATAATGGCAAACACGCGGACCAAGTCGGTGCGCAAGCGACCGGCGCCGCGGACGCGAATGCGGCTGCCACGGCAGCGCCCAACGGCGGTGCCAATGCCGGCGCAGCCTTTAATCGCCCGCCTGCGACAACCGAGCCGGCCGCGCCTAACGAGGGCGAACCTCGTGGCGGAAAACATAATCGCAAAGCGCTTGAGCAGACAGCATCACCGCAAGCACAGAGCCAATCGGGAGACCTTCCATCCGAACAAGGTCTCGGACAGGGCAAACACAAAAATCGCTCTGCCGAACCGCCAACTGGCGGCGCGGAGCTTCAGCAGGAAGGCGTGAGTCGCGGCAAACAGCCTCCCGAACAGGAAATGATGAAACGCCAGGGGCGTGCCCCGATGGGGAATGCCGAGGGGCCATCAGGACAACCGCCGGTCAAACCCGAGGGCAAGAAAAACAAGGCCGAAGAAACCCCTTCGCCGGTGCCAAGTCCTTAATAATAATTCAATCAGTTTTTAACAGCCGCCCCGGACGAAACTCCGGGGCGGTTCTGCGTACATCGATCCGCCTCAGGCGGGCAAGATCGACATCTTCTCTTGCTCGTGCTCCTGCTCCTGCTCGAATCTAGGGCAACTCGGCGCTCTGCACCGCATTCGCGTGGCCGCATAAAGCCAAGTCGTTCTTGACTTCCGAATTACATTTTAACAACTTTTTAACAACTTAACTTTTGTCTTTTTAGGTTTCGCCCGCTGATCTGGAACTAGGGCATCTCGACGACGCCTTTGCTGACAAGCAATTCAGGAGTCGTTATGAGCAAGCGAAGAAAATATGCGGCCGCGTTTGTAGGAATTGTTTGCTCTATGTGCCCCCAAGCGTGGGCGCTTTATTACGACGTACAAGTACATGTTAACGGTGATGTGGCTGGAGGCCACCCCGGTCGTGTTACTATTACGATAAGCGGTTCCAGCCCCCAAGCGGGAACCTCCACGTATCTGGCATATGACCCTGGAACGCGAAGCGACGGGCAGACCTATTTCGCCCAGAACTTCCCGTTTTTCGAGGTTAGCCGTCAATATGGAGGCCAATGTGACTACATTGTCAACGAATGTTGTTCCGGCGGATTACTGTACGCGACCTGGAGCATCTCAGGTGCTGCTGATGATGGGTCGTGGACCATCGCGACTACTGTGACAGCCGTGGGCGGTTGGGGTCATGAGGATATTTGCGGTGTTGTGCCCTGCTCGTTTCCCGGTTGTCGTATCACAGCAGAGCTAACGGCGATAGTAGCTCCGGACGGAGATCATACCAAACCGTGCGAGGAAAGCACGGTATGCGCGACATGCTCGGCGAACCAACCGATGGCGCAATATTCAATCCAGCTGCTGTTGGCCAGCCTTCATATCACTGACACCCCGATCAAATATAACTCGCCGCGTGGGCCATCAACCGATTTCACTGTCGTTTACAATCAACGTGAAGCTAATCAACCTTCGTCATTTCCGTTCTCAAACTTTGGCGCAAAGTGGACGTTCAACTGGTTGTCGTACGTCACCGACGACCCGAATAATTCTTCCGGTGACGTCAGTGTTTACGCGCGCGGCGGCGGAACGGAGAGATACGTCGGTTTTAATGCCGGAACTTACGCGGCCGAAAAGCAAACGCTCGCCGTTTTGGTTCGGACGGCCAGCGGATACGAGAAGCGCTTTCCTGATGGCTCAAAAGAAGTATTCACTCAAGGCGACGGCTCGAGTAGCTATCCGCGTCGCGTTTTCCTGACAAGCGTTGTCGATCCGCAGAACAATGCGACGACGATAACGTACGATTCAAATTTCCGAATCAGTTCCATCACTGATTCGCTCAATCAATCGACGACCCTGAGTTATGCCTCGAGTGGCGACACGCTGAAGGTCATCAAAGTCACTGACCCGTTCGGTCGCTTCGCCACGTTCGATTATACAAACGGTCAGCTTACCAGGATTACCGACCCTGTCGGCATCAAATCGGAATTCGAGTACGAAGCAGGGACCGATTTCATCAAAACGATGACCACGCCGTACGGGATAAGCAAATTTTCCCGAGGCGAAACCGGCAACGATTATCGCTGGTTGCAAGCGGAAGACCCGTTAGGCGGCCAGGAACGTGTCGAATATCACAAGATCGCGCCTACGGTCGCATCGGCAGAAACAGCGGCGCCTTCTGGAGTGAATAACGCAAACCTTCATCTTAAGAATACCTTCTACTGGGACAAGAAAGCGATGGAAGAAGCTCCCGGAAATTACAGTAAGGCGCGGGCGTTTCATTGGTTATCCGCGGCCCACGGCAAAATTTCGGGTATCAAAGCCAGCGAAAAGAAAGCTCTTGAAGGGCGCGTTTGGTACAACTACGGAGATCAGAGCGCTAATCCGGAAATAGTAGGCGCTAATGCGCGCGCTACCAAGATCGCCCGTGTTCTCGACGACCCAGACCCCCAAGTGACACAAAATCAATACAACAATCTCGGCAATATCACAGTTTCTGTTGATCCCATTGGGCGCGTGACGAGCTATGTCTATTACGCCAACGACATTGATCTACATTTTGTCTACCAAAGAAATCCGGCTGGTGCGGACACTGACCCATACGATCCCAGTCAGCGCGCCGATAAAATCGCCGGGTATGTGTATGACGATCCCACTGCGCCGCCCCACCTGCCGCACAAGTATACGGACGCCGCGGGCCAAACCACTACCTACACATATGAGGCGGACGGTCAGATCCAGACAGTGACTAATGCGAAAGGCGAGATGACCACCTACGGCTATGGCAACGGCAGCAACGGACAGCCAGTAGGCTATTTAACATCCATCACCAGCCCCGCATTCAACGGCTCATCGGCCGTGAGGAGCTTTGTCTACGATAACGCTAAGCGCGTGATCTGCATCATTGATGACCCGGACCATTACATTATCTCTGCCTATTACGACGCCTTGGATCGGCCGACTGAAATCCTTCACCCAGATGGCTCTTTTCAACAGCTCCAATACACTGACAACAATACGGGAAAAATGACGCTTGATCTAACGCGCCGCCGGGATCGCCGAGGCCGTTGGACCTATCGCGAATACGACGGAAACCGGCATCTGACAAAAGTCAGGGAACACGTCACTGACGGGCCGCCAGCGCAAGACCGAGTCACGCAATACGCTTGGTGCACCTGCGGCTCGCTGACTGGCATCACCGATCCAAACCAACACGCGACTGCGTTCAACCGCGATTTGCAGAGCCGGGTGACGTCCAAGGTCTTCGCGGATAGCTCCGGCATCAGCTACATCTACGAGAATACGACGAGCCGGCTAAAGTCGATGACTGATGCCAAGGACCAGGTCACCAATTACTCGTACTTTGCCGATGATAATCCTAAGCAGATTACTTACAGGACCAGTTACGGTCAGCCGATTTCCTCCACTCCCGACGTCACATTCACATACGAGCAGTACTACAATCGACTGGCAACGATGACGGACGGCACGGGCGCGACGACTTATCAGTATTATCCCGTGACTTCGCCTTCGACGCTCGGCGCCGGCCAACTTCACACCGTCGATGGGCCGTTGGACAATGACACGATCACTTACGGCTATGACAAACTTGGTCGCACAACAAATCAAAACATCGACGGCCCGTACAACGACGTCACAGTGACATACGATTCTCTCGGCCGCGTCAGCCAAACGCGAAATGGACTCGGGTTTTTGACGCCGAACTATGACGGCGTCACGCCGCGTGTCCTCCAGCTCACCGCTCAAAATAACGAGTCTCCAGCGTTAGTAACCAACTATACCTATTTCGACAATTCGCATGACCGGCGCTTGCAAACTTTGGAAAATCTTGGCGGTGGCTTTCTCAACCTTTCGAAGTTCGATTACACCGATGACGCCGAAGGTCAGATTCAGAGTTGGACGAAGCAACTAGGGACAACAATTCCTTCAGCTACCGGCAATTACTCTTACGACCTGGTTGATCAGCTCACCAAGGCGACGACGGCGACTCTGACGCCGCCCGCGAATTTTGTTTATACTTATGATCTCGCCGGCAACCGCAAGACCGACCAGCAAGGCACGGCGATCCACTCCTTCAACGAGGTGAACGAAATCACTGATCCCGGCTTCACCTACGATGGGAATGGCAATCTTACTGCCGACGGTTTGAATACCTATACTTGGGACGCAGCCAACCGGCTGACTGCGATCCAGAAAACAGTGACGGTTCTTGCGGAGACCACAATCACAACTGGTCCACCTCCGCCGACCCCAACCCCGACGCCAATTCCCACTATCCCGCCGATTCAGGCTAATCCACCGCCGACCCCGACGCCTATTCCTACGCCTGTCACCGTTACTACGCGGAGCGAGTTTAGTTACGATGGCCTGGGGCGCCGAGTCCGCATTGTGGAAAAGCAAGTGACGGGAAACCAAACGATAGACGCGTCAACGCCTGCACTCAGCGATCATCGTTACGTCTGGAGCGGAAACACGCTTGTTCAGGAACGCGACGGCGCCGGAATAAACGTGACCAAAAAGTTCTTTGCTCAAGGCGAAGTGATCGGCAATACCGGCTATTACTACGCGCGCGATCATCTCGGCAGCATTCGCGAGCTGGTGGATTTCACCGGAGGGCTCCATGCGGAATATGAATACGATCCCTACGGTGTGCGCACCAAGCTCAGCGGCGATGTTGACGCTGATTTCGGATTCACCGGCTATTGGCATCACATCCCGAGCGGGCTGAATCTGGCGCTCTATCGCGCTTATAGTCCAACGCTTGGGCGATGGATCAGCCGGGACCCGATTGGCGAAGAAGGCGGGTTAAATTTGTACGAATACGTTCACAATAACCCTGCAAACTTAATCGACATTTTGGGACTCAGAGAATGGTTCGCTACGTCTTTCGCCGCGGCGCAAGCGGGCGCAAGAGATGATCTACGCCATGCTTTCGGTGGCGACGTCGAATGGGGAGGATTTGTGTGTAAGACGAAATGTGACAAGGACGGAAAGCCATTTTATTACACAGAACCGAAAGCCGGGCATTCTGGTAAACCTCCGCGTGGCTCGGACACAGCCAATACATACTCGATGCCAAACGAGTACAATAAGTGCGACGACGGAGATGACACTGTAGCTTTGCACTACGGAACACCACACGGTGCGGTGATGCCGGATTGGGACAAGGGCGACTCGCAAAGAAACAAGCAACCTTTCATGCTAGCGACTCCTGAGGGTGGTGGGTCTTCCCCCCACCTTATTCCGTACCCACGCGATCCGAAACTTTGGCCGAAATGACGCCGCGATCTACACTTTCAATTCGTGTCGTGGCGGCGGCTGCCCTACTGGCGCTTGCGATTTCAGGTCTCGCCGAGCGTCAGCCCGCGTATTTGACCCCTGAGGTCTCCCTCGTGTCGTTGATCGCCAACCCTGACAAGTTTGACGGAAAGTACATTCGAATCATGGGAGTAGCGTATTTCGATAGCAAAGGAAGTATCAACGCTATTTGTCTTACACGTGAAGACAAGCGAAGAGCAAACGGGAGGAATGCAATCTTCTTGTACTTTTCACCTTCAATAAAAAATGCGGACAAGCTGAATGACAAATACGTGCTGGCACAGGGAATATTTCGGGCGGCTGATCGAGGTCACCTAAGCTCTTTTGCCGCGTCGCTCGATGAAGTTGATCGGGTCGAAGAGATTACAGTGAATGTAAAATGATCTCGGTCCGACCACTCTAATTGCGAGTGATGCGCGACCTTCCTAGGGATCAATCAAGTTTAGAGCAGCTCCGCGATCTGCACCGCGTTCAACGCCGCTCCCTTGAGCAATTGGTCACCCGAAACCCAAAACGACAGTCCGTTTTCGAACGCGCAATCCAAGCGCACCCGACCCACCTCGCAATTATCTTTGCCGGCAACAGCGAGCGGCATTGGATAACGATTCTGGTTTGGCTCATCGACCAGTTCGAGTCCCGGCGCTTTCGCTAAAACTTCATGCGCCTGCTCGACTGAAACACTTTTTTCAAACTCCGCGCTCACCGCCACAGAATGCGCGCGATAAATCGGAACGCGCACACAAGTGACCGACGCGCGAAACTCCGGCAGATGCATAATCTTGCGTCCCTCGTTTTGCATTTTCATTTCTTCCTTGGTGTAACCGCTCTCGAGGAAAACATCGACATGCGGCAGCACGTTGAACGCAATCGGGTGCGGATAAATCCGCGAAGGTACATGTCGATCTTGCGCGGCTGCTTCGACTTGTTCCTTTAACTCGTCGATCGCGCGCTGGCCGCTTCCCGAAACCGCTTGATAGCTCGCGGCAAAAACACGACGAACGCCGAAGGCTCGATGCAAAGGATAAAGCGCCATAAGCGTGACCGCGGTCGTGCAATTTGGATTCGCGATAACGCCGCGATGTTGTTTCACGTCGCCGCCATTAATTTCCGGGATGACCAGCGGAACGTTGGCGTCCATTCGGAAGACCGAAGAATTGTCGATCACGATGGCACCGGCTTTTTGCGCAACCGGTACATATTTGCGCGAGACATCCCCGCCGGCGCTGAAAAATGCGATGTCGATCTTGTCGAAAGATTTCTCGCTCAGTTCTTCAACCACGATCGGCTTGCCGCGAAACGAAATCGATTTGCCGGCCGAGCGCGCGGAGCTGAGCGCGCGCACACTCGCCACCGGAAAGCTTCGCCGTTCCAGCACGCGCAAAAGTTCGAGGCCGACCGCGCCAGTCGCGCCGACAATCGCGACGTGATATTCTTTCATCTGTTCGCGATTGTAGCGCCGCTATCGAGTCATGCCAATATCTGCTCCCAAGATCGACATCTCTATTCGCCGGCAAAGGCTCACGCTCAAGTGCGGACGCAAAACACTGCGCGCGTATCCGATTTCCAGTTCGCGTTTCGGATTAGGCACGAAAGAGGGCAGCATGAAAACGCCGCTTGGAAAATTTCGCGTCGCCGAAAAAATCGGCGCGGGCGCAAAGCCGGGCACGATTTTTAAAGCGCGCGTGGCGGTAAAAGCAAAGGAGCCATTACCCGACACGGAAGATTTTGTGACGTCGCGCATTCTTTGGCTCGACGGCCTGGGAAAGAGAAATGCGAATACGCACGACCGCTTTATTTACATCCACGGGACGCGGCGCGAGGACAAAATCGGCACGCCGGATAGTCACGGTTGCATTCGCATGCGGAATGACGACGTGATCGAATTGTTCGATCTCGTCCCGGAAGGCACCGCCGTGACCATACGAAAGTGAGATGTCGATCTTGCGCGATTGCCAAAAAAATCGAGAAAAGCGTTGCGCCCTCTAGCATCCTTGCCTACAAGAACGGCAGCAACCGGCGGAGAAAGGAGGCGAGATACATTGAAATTTTTGAAAGCAATCATGATCATGGCAGTTTTAGCGGGCGCTTTTGGCCTCGGCGCGTGTTCCCAACACAAAGAAGCGGCTTCGACGAGTACGACGGCAAGTTCGACTCACGGATATTCCAAATAAGCCCGTCCGAGTGGTCCCACATTCTGGGACACTTTTTGACAAGGCCAGGTCGCTTTGCGATCTGGCCTTTTCTCATTCAAAATGCCATCTGACTCAGCCGACAGTCGATTATGCGCGGAACAGTTCTTCAACTAAATCTCAAGATCGTTTTGATTTTCGTGTCAGCGATTTGTTTGCGCGCCGCTCGAGCGGAAGACGAAAGATCGATCAAGGAACTCAGTGAAGCGATCGCGAAACTGGCGCCCGATGTCGATGCACGCGAAGCCGAGTTGTTGTCGGCGACCACGCATACGATGGCGCGCCGGCTCGCGCGCGAATGGGGTGTCGGAAGCAATCCTTCGTATCAGAATTTTCTGGTGAACATCGGCGCCCGGCAACGCGGATTCTGCGCGCATTATGTGCGCGATATCGGCACGCGCTTGAAAGAGTTTCAGTTTAAAACATTGGTGCTGCATTGGGGCGCGGCCTACGCCAAAGAAGCGGAGGAGAGCAATTGTCTGGTCGTCACCGCGCGCAATCAGCCGTTTCAAAATGGAATCCTGATGGATGCGTGGCGTAACGGTGGGCGGCTCTTCTGGTGTCCCGTCCGAAAAGATCCCGAATACGAAATCGGAAATGGCGTTGCGCTTAATCAGTTAGGGCGACACCCGCATTCCGGCATCACCGCCTGGAAAGAAGATTTGCAGGAAAGCGCGTGGCTGCAGGAAGATCGACATCGGAAAGTGGAGCCGAAGCGAAATTGAAAGGCGCGCCGTTGTCGTGGCGCCGCCTTCCCTTTGCCCGAGTTGTCACTAAGATTACGTCATGGAATTAAGCGGCCAGCCACTTGCGCTTCGCGACATCGCTGCCGTGGCCGAGCGACGCGAGACTGTGCAAATTGCCATCAATGCTCACGAGCGAATCGCCGCTTCGCGCAAAATCATCGACGATATCATTGCGCGCGGCGCCGTTGTCTATGGCGTTACGACCGGCTTCGGAAAACTAGCCGACGTGCGCATCAATCGAAGCGAGCTGCGCGATCTCCAACTCAATCTCGTTCGCAGTCACGCTTGCGGGATCGGTACGCCGCTTCCGGAACCGGAAGTGCGCGCCATGATGTTGTTACGCGCGAATGTCCTCACGCTCGGCTTCAGCGGAATCCGCCGCGAAGTCATCGAGATGCTTTGTGAAATGTTGAATCGCGGCGTGCATCCGGTGGTTCCAGAAAAGGGATCGGTCGGTGCGAGCGGCGATCTCGCTCCGCTGGCGCATCTCGCGCTGACGTTGATCGGCGAAGGCGAAGCCTTTTTTGAAAACAAACGCATGGCGAGCGGTGACGCGCTGCGGCTGGCGAAATTACAGCCCGTGGTTTTGGAAGCGAAAGAAGGACTCGCGCTTCTGAACGGCACGCAAGCGATGCACGCGGTTGGCGGATTGTCGATCTTGCGCGCGCAGCGCCTAACGAGCGTGGCTGATGTGGCCGGCGCAATGACCTTGGAAGGACTTCGTGATACGCCAGCCGCGTTCGATCCACGTTTGCAAGATGCGCGACCGCATCCCGGACAGAAAGCGGCGGCGGCACATTTGATGTCGATCTTGGAGGGAAGCGAAATTCGCCAGTCACATCTCAAAGACGATCCACGCGTTCAGGACGCATACAGCGTGCGCTGCATGCCGCAGGTCCACGGCGCCGTGCGCGGCGCGCTGGCGCATTGCGAGCAGGTTTTTTTCCTTGAGTCCGGATCGGCGACCGATAATCCGCTCGTTTTCATCGAAAGCGGTGACGTGATTTCCGGCGGAAATTTTCACGGCGCGCCGCTCGCGCTCGCGCTTGATTATGCCGCGATTGCGATTGTCGATCTTATGAGCATCAGTGAACGCCGCACCGATCGCCTGATTAATCCGGACAAAAGCGAAGGGCTGCCCGCATTTCTCGCGCGGAAACCCGGCCTGCAATCCGGTTTCATGATTCCACATGTCGCGGCGGCAGCGTTGTTAAATGAAGCGCGCGTCCTCGCTCATCCCGCCAGCATCGACAACGTCAGCACGTCGGGCGGAAAAGAAGATCACGTCTCGATGGGAATGACGAGCGCGCTAAAATTGCGAACGATTGTCGATCTTGCCGAAAATTTGCTCGCCATCGAATTGCTGACCGCGGCTGAAGGTCTCGAGCATCGACGACCGTTGCGCGCGGGAAAAGGAGTCGAGCGTGCTTTCGAAATGATCCGCAGAATCTCCGCGCCGTTAACGGAAGACCGCCCGCTTTCCGCCGACATCGCGCGTTTAGCCGCAGCGATTCGCGCCGGCGATTTCGACGACATATGAGCGGTCGACGAATCATCCGCGCGCCGCGCGGCGGCGATCTCACCTGCAAAGGCTGGCATCAGGAAGCGGCCATGCGGATGCTGATGAACAATCTCGACCCCGATGTTGCCGAAAATCCGGATCAACTCGTCGTTTACGGAGGCACCGGTCGCGCCGCGCGCAGCTGGGAAGCATTTGATGCGATTGTCGATTCCCTCCGCAAGATCGACAACGACGAAACGCTGCTTGTCCAATCCGGAAAGCCGGTCGGAAAATTTCAAACCCACGATGAAGCGCCGCGCGTGTTGATCGCAAATTCCAATCTGGTCGGGCAATGGTCTAACTATTCCGAGTTCAATCGCCTGGAACGTCTCGGCTTGACGATGTACGGACAAATGACTGCCGGTTCGTGGATTTACATTGGCAGCCAGGGAATCGTGCAGGGCACGTTCGAAACATTTGCCGCCGCCGCGCAAAAACATTTCGGCGGATCGCTCGAAGGAAAATTGATTGTCAGCGGCGGCCTCGGCGGAATGGGCGGCGCGCAACCGCTCGCCGCGACGATGAACGGCGCGCTGTTTCTGGGAGTAGATGTCGATCTTGCGCGCATCGAAAAAAGATTGAAGAGCGGCTATTGCGACAAGATCGCGCGCACGCTCGATGAAGCGCTGAAGTTAATCGACGCTGCGCGCAAAGATCGACAAGCACTTTCCGTCGGTCTCGTCGGCAATTGCGCCGATGTTCTGCCGGAAATGGTGAAGCGCGGAATCGTTCCGGACGTGCTAACCGATCAGACCAGCGCGCATGATGCGCTGAATGGTTATGTGCCGCACGGGATGAGCTTGGAAAAAGCACTCGCCTTGCGCGCAAAAAATCCCGACGCCTACATCGACAAGTCGATGCACTCGATGGCTGTGCACGTCGAAGCCATGCTCGCCCTGCAAAAGAAAGGCGCGATCACGTTCGATTACGGAAACAACATTCGCGCGCAGGCGAAGAAGGCCGGCGTCGCAAACGCGTTCGATATTCCCGGTTTCGTTCCCGAATACATCCGGCCGCTTTTTTGCGAAGGGAAAGGACCGTTCCGCTGGGTCGCGCTCAGCGGCGATCCCGAAGACATCGCGCGCACCGATCGTCTCGCTCTCGAAATTTTTCCGAAAAACGAAACGCTCGCTCGCTGGATGAAGCTCGCGAAGGAACGAATCCAATTCCAAGGTTTGCCAGCGAGAATTTGCTGGCTCGGATTTGGGGAACGCGCGCGGTTTGGAGTCGCGATCAACGAGCTTGTTCGCATCGGCGAAATCAGCGCGCCGATTGTGATCGGTCGCGACCACCTTGATACGGGATCAGTCGCTTCGCCGTTTCGTGAGACGGAGGCGATGATCGATGGCAGCGATGCGATCGCGGATTGGCCGTTGCTGAATGCGCTGGTTAACACGGCGGCCGGCGCGTCGTGGATATCAATTCACAACGGCGGTGGTGTCGGGATTGGCTACTCGCAACACGCCGGGATGGTCGTCGTCGCGGATGGAACTGAAAGCGCGGCTCGCCGCCTGAAGCGAGTCCTGACAAGCGATCCGGGAATGGGAATCATCCGTCACGCGGATGCAGGTTATTCCCGCGCAATCGATTTCGCCGCGTCGCACAAGATTGACATCCCGATGAAGCCCCGATCGCGAGACTGAAGCGTCAAATGTTTAGACCCGAGCCCGTCTTTTCCAACAGAGCTTGCGCTTGATGTAAACCAACATCAATTATTACCTGTTATCTCTAAGGAATTTCAACTTTACCTAAATGATCGGTTCTTTTGCGATGCCAAGATTGATATTCCTATCGCGCCGGCCTCCGCAGTCGAAATAGTATTAACAGGCAATCCTACGTTGGCGTTAGAACGCTATGAGCATGGTTGGAGCTTACGTAAGGAAAAGGATTTGGAGCACGTCCCGATCTATATCGTTCCCGGATCGCTCGGAGCTGTGAGCGAACGCGGGCGATACGGGTTCAAAGTGGAGGTTCATAGTGGGCCGATCTACGACTTATTTCAATAGATGCTTCATTTTCGATGAAAACGCTGCTAGTCCTCACGGCGGCGAGGGTTTTGAGTGCGTTCGTCTCTCTTTCGCAAACTCCTTGGGAACGAGCGCAAAGTAATTATCACTGATTTAGCGCCAGAGGAAGATCTGCTGCGAAAGTCTTCCGCGAACAATCTGCGGAACTTTCTTTCGAAACCGTCTGTATTTTCCAGCCGTATACGCTGCCCTCAGATACACCAGCTTACTCTCGAAGTCAGAAGGGATAGCGATTCCGAGTTGAGCACATTGAACCTTAATGTAAGCGGGGACGTGCTGAATCGGTAACAAGCTAGGAATCTCCGGGATGACAAGGAGCTTAACGCCGTGTTCCTCGCATAGGAACGCTTTCACCGCGTCATCCTTTTGCCTTCGGGAAAGTCGAAGCGGGTTTTCAGCCATCAATTTTGTAATCTCATAATGCTGTCGTCCGTGATGCTCGAAGGCAACCGACAACTTCTGGGAATAACCATCTAGTTGCATCCCACGCCCTCGCTCGTTTCGCAGCCACTTTGGCCAGACGGAAGGGAACCGTGTTTCGAAAAGCTGTTCAAAAAAACTGCGACAGATTCTTTCGCCAAGACCGGCACTGCAATTAGGGCACCACTGGCCAATTTTAACCTTGCTGAGTAGCGCAACCCATACATGTCCATTCCCGCATCGCCATTCTAGTTTCTGGTTCCCTGACTTGTACTCAGTGGAAAGCAGATCACCACCTCTCGATCGCGCAATTTCCCTAATCTCGTGAATAGGCATCCGCCGGTTTTCGGCGCCTTCAATCATTCCGCATGTCATGCACCAGTTGCCGTTCCTCACATTTGAAGCAGAGGTTTCGAAGCAGTGACCTCTTCGGCATCGAAAGGCCAGCCGACTGGAAGAATTCTTGTAATCAACGGAAATGCATTCACCGCCATGCGCCGTCGCGAGGCGCTGGAAAACTTCGATTCCTAGCGCCCGATTATGGGTGCGATTCGCCACCATCCTCTCGATGTGGCATTTTTGGCACCAATTGCCTGCTTTGATGCTATAGGGAGCAGCGAACCATTTGTGCCCCTTGTCGCAACGCCACAGAAGAAGCGTTTGGGCATTTACATATTTTTCGGAGAGGCATTCGCCGTTACGGTCAGCGGCGAGTTTCTTATAGTCTACCAGACTACCTCTTAGCCGGTCCGCCGTCCTCTGTGTGGCGCATCTCTTGCACCAGTGCCCGGCTAATACATGCGCGGGTGTCATCCTAAAAAGGTGTCCGTTAGAACACTTCCACTCTAAGTGCGAATGTGCTCTCGAATACTCCTCCGACAAACATGTTCCGCCGCGCTGTTCGGCGACAGCCCTCATCTTCACAATACCGTGCCGTGATTTGATGGCATTCTTCTTGGCTGCACATGCCCGACACCAGCGCCCTTGCTTTAAGCGACTGGGCTTCATGGGCCATTGATGTCCCGCGGCGCATCGGCACATCACCGGAATTCCGCTACCCACATACGGCGAGAGAATTACTCCGCCTTTGGATTTCGCGATCTCTTGCAAGCTCTCTTGACGAACAACCCTCTTCGCTTCACGACTTGGCATTTGATTCAATTATAGCCTGTAAGAAAGAAAGTGTGTCCTTTCCTCATTGCCAAGCTCCAGCTTGGTAACGGGCTTGTCCTCAAAGCTCTGCTTCCTGAGTGCGTCAGCGGGACAGGCATCGAGTGATAATCCGCCCGGCGAAGGGGAGCTTCAAAGATATTGGCGTCACCAAGCCTGCTCGCCCGCCCATCGACCTCCACGATTCCCCTCCACCGCCTCGGAGCTTGGTGACGCGGGTCAGTGAGCGGCGGGGGAAACGGGGTCGCGTCCAAACTTTGAATATTCGAACAATCGCGATTGCCGATCTCGGTCCTGTTGATCGGAAACCCACCTCCGTCGAAGACTACGGCTGGCAGGCAGAAGTCAGATGTCAGAGGCCAGTAGTCAGCCGCCTTTGCCGAGTCTCCGGCGAGCCAGGGAAGTCGACTCGTTTTAGATGTCGAGCGTGTGCTTGAGCGCTGCATCGACGGCGGTGATGTCCGGCAAGCGACCCAGCGAGGAATCAATCTCGCTCTCCAGCACGGTTGCGAGATTGTCCGTCATCACGACCGAGTCGAGCCGCACCCCCGCCGCTTTGCCTTCGACCGAAGCTGCCGTAACAAACACGCGACTGGGATGGCCACGACGGGCGAGGTTACTTGAAATCATCGCGACGATGGTTTGCTCTAAACCGCTGCCGAGATTGTCGCGTTGGAGAACGAGCGCGGGACGACGTTTCGCCGTGCGCAAATCGGAATTAGGAAACAGAACCAAAACGACGTCACCGCGCCGGGTGTTCATCGTAAATGGAGGCTTCGGGGCGTTCCCAATCTTCGGCGAAGGTTTTCAGGCGCGCGCGCAGGTCTGCGGCCTGGGCCTCGCTGATGCCACGCGACCGCAGGTCTACAGCCCGATCACCCTGTCGCGCAAGCTCGCGCAACTTGTCGAGGACCGCTCGACGCTCCGACTCGCTAAGGTTCGGAAGTTCGCTGATGATCTCAGATGCGCTCACGGCTCAAAATCTAGTCAGCGCCCGGCGGTTTGTCAGCGCCAAATTCATTTCCTCCATGCGCGGAGCTTGATGCGAATCCGTCATCGGGCATGTCGCTGGCGCAACTCGACCAACGGATCGTCCTCGCGAAAGAAACGGGGTTGCGTCTAACATTGTACATTCGAGCAATCGTCACGGGCGATCTCGATCCTGTTGATCAGTTTCATGGTCGAGGGTTGATGGTTGATAGAACCGAGATCATCCGCTTTTGTGGGGAACTACTCCGAAAATGTTCGCGAGCAGGCAGCGCGACAGCGCGACTCCCGGCTACAACTGAGTGCAATCGATTTCGCGGCGAAGAACAAAATCGATATCCCGATGCGGCCGAAGCCGCGCGATTGAACGTTAAATGTTAGACGCGACCCTGGTCGCGGTTCCACTCGCATCTAAGTTCTCATAGCCGGCGTTTCCAATGCCGGTCCTGGCGTGCGGAGTGAATGACGGCGAATACCGTGATGAGTTCCTCGCGAACGCAGTAAACGATTCGGTAGGGGAATCGAGGCGAGGAAAACCAGCGCACATTGCGCCGCCAGTCACGCACGCGGTAAATCAAAGGATTGGCGGGCAAGGTATGGATTGCGCCGCGGACGGTGCGCACGAAATCCGCTCCCAAGCCCGGTTGCTGCTCGTCGTACCAGCTAGCGGTGGATTCAATATCGGCAAGAGCATCTGGCCGAATGTCCAGTTGGTAGGTCACTCGCCGAAGCGGGACTTGAGCCGCGCTTCCGCCTCGGGCCATGGGATGGATTTCTCAGGGTGTTTTTCCATATCCGCCAGACGTGCCTCGAGGAGGGCCTTCTGCTCCTCAGTCAGCGGATCATCTTCATCCAGCCATCTGTCGCCATCGACTTCCGCCAGTTTGAGATAGATTTCCTCCCGCTCTTGCGGTGTGAGCTTTGGAATCTCCGCCAGAATCTCGGCTTTGCTCATGGAATGAATTTACTCAGTCCACGAACAGTTGTCATCCTGGAATTCGGTCCTTTCCGTTTCCCAGAAATGGAAGCCGGGTCGCGTCTGGATTTGAATGTTCGAGCATCGCGATTGGCAATCTCGATCCTGGTGATCGGTTGATCGTCGAGGGTTGATGGTTGATAGAACCGAGATCATCCGCTTTCGTGGGGAACTACAGCGCGACAGGGCGACTCTCGGCTACAACTGAGCGACCGCTTGTCAATCCAGGGCGGGGCGGTATGATTGAGTGGTGAGTGCGGCAGACATTATTCGCGAATCCGCAGGGCTGACGATGGAGGAAAAGCTGGCTGTGATTCGCCGCCTGGTGGAGCAACTCGGCGAAGGCGACGGGCCGCGCAAGACGGTGGAGCGGTTTTTGCGCCGCCTGGCGCATCCGGAGGTTTCCGAAGAGGTGTGGGAGGGATTCGAGGAGTGCGAGGATGGCCGGGCAATTGAGATAAGGGATGAGCATTTCGCCAATCCTCCAGTGTGAACAAATGGCGTTACCGAGCCTCGCCGCGGTTCTGGCGGAATTTTAGGAAGCTCTCTCCGCGCCAACAAGAAGCCACCCGCAGAACCTGGCAGATCTTTAAAGACGATCCATTCGACGCCCGGTTGGGCACTCATAAGATCAATTCGCTATCGGCGATCTTTCGCCGGACGGTGTACGCGGCGGTGGTGGAAAGTGATTTACGGGTGACCTTCTATATCGAGGGCGACATGGTTTTCACGACGAACATTGGCACACACGACATCTATCGGACATGATGCGCTGAAGCTGACGCGGCTCGTCCGTTGGCGCGACTCGACAAGGCTCTGCGAGCAATTAAGCTGGGAGCCGATGAACTTGCCCGTCGCCTCACTGGGAGAACCTCTCAACGACGTCTGCCGTCGCTTTCGGGTGGAACGGCTTTATCTGTTCGGCTCTGCCGCAGACGGGCGCTTCAACTCTGAGCGCAGCGACCTGGATTTTCTGGTGACTCTCGAAGAACAACCGCCCGGTGAATATGCCGATAACTACCTCGGCCTCGTTCAGGCATTGGAAAAATTGTTCGGCCGTCCCGCTGATTTGGTAACCGAGCGCTCCATTCGCAATCCGTATTTTCGCGAAACCGTTTTCGCCGCTCGCCAACTTCTTTATGAACGTCGCGACGAAAAAGCTGCTGCTTGACGTGCGCGAGGCAGGCGAGAGCATTCTTCAACACACCGCTCGGCTTTCGTAGTCGCCCGATCCTGTCCGAGAAATTTGCGACGGTCACAGACCGCCGCTACAGGAAGAGCGACAAACTAGCTACTTCGGAATGCAAAAACTCATCGAATGCGTGCCGAATTTTTCGGAAGGCCGCGACCAAGAGGTCATTCGTCAGATAACCGCCGCGATCGAATCAGTCGATGGAGTTTCATTGCTCGATGTCGATCCTGGCGCGACCACAAATCGCACGGTCGTGACTTTTGTCGGGAGTCCGGAAGCCGCGATCGAAGCCGCGTTTCGCGGAATTAAAAAAGCGGCCGAGTTGATCGACATGCGCAAACACAAGGGCGCGCATCCGCGTATGGGCGCGACCGATGTTTGTCCATTCATTCCTGTGAGCAACGTGACTTGGGAGGAAGCGATCGCGTGCGCGAATCAATTGGCAAAACGCGTCGCCGATGAATTAAAGATTCCCGTTTATCTTTACGAAAAGGCGGCGAAGAATCCGGCGCGCTCGAACCTCGCCGACATCCGCGCCGGCGAATACGAAGGATTCGCGGCAAAAATAAAAGATCGGCAATGGAAGCCGGACTACGACTCGGCGTTCAACGAGAGATCGGGCGCGACCGCGATCGGCGCACGTGAATTTCTGGTCGCATATAATGTAAATCTCAACACGAAGGCAGTGCGGCGTGCGAACGCGGTCGCGTTTGATGTGAGAGAAAACGGCCGGGTCAAAACCGATGATGGCACGCCGACAGGAAAACCGGTTCTCGATGAAAAGAACGAACCGGTCCGTGTTCCCGGAATGTTGAAGCACGTCAAAGCGATCGGTTGGTACGTGGGGGAATACGGCATCGCACAAGTATCGATCAACCTGACGAACATCGACATCACGCCATTACATGCGGCTTTCGATGCCTGCTGTGAATCGGCGAGCAAGCGCGGCTTGCGCGTGACTGGTTCGGAAATTGTCGGGATGGTGCCGAAGAAATGTCTGGTCGATGCCGGGAGATATTTTTTGCGCAAACAGAAATGGTCGGAGGGCGCGGCCGAAGAAGATTTGATCGACATCGCGATCCGCTCGATGGGATTGAGTGAGTTAAAGGCTTTCGATCCGAAAGAAAAAATTATCGAACTTAAGATGGAATCAGACGCTTCAAAAAAATCTCTCGTGAAAATGGACCTGCGCCAGTTCTGCAACGAGACCTTGGGCGATTCGCCGGCGCCGGGTGGTGGATCGGTCGCGGCGTTGATGGGGGCGCTCGGGGTTTCGTTAGGCGGGATGGTGGCCAATTTGTCGGCGGGCAAACGCGGTTGGGAAGAGAAGCTCACTTATTTCAGCGAATGGGCGGTGAAGGCGCAGCAACTGAAAGACGAGCTGCTGTTTCTGGTCGATGAAGACACGGCCGCGTTTAACAAAGTGATGGCGGCATTCGCGTTGCCCAAAGAATCGGCTGAGGAAAAATCAGCGCGCTCGGCCGCGATCCAATCGGCTAACAAATACGCGTCGGAAATTCCGCTGCGCGTGATGGAGACGGCGTCGAAGGCGTATCCGGTTCTGGCCGAAATGGCGGAGCAGGGGAATCCCGCTTCTGTTTCAGACCTGGGAGTGGGGCTTCTGGCGGTGCACGCTTCTGTCGCCGGTGCGGCCTTGAATGTCCGAATCAATCTGGGCGGATTGAAAGATGAGAAAGTAAAAACAGGTCTCCGAGATCAAATGCAGAAACTTCAAGCCGACTCCGAATCGCAATTTAATAAGATTAATCAAATCGTTGAGAGCAAGCTGAGCGGATCGTGAAGTCTGTCGCTGTTCTGCACGCGTCGCAGCTTGTTACGGTTGTCGGGCCGGACCTCGGAATTATTCGCGACGGCGGAATGCTCATTCGCGACGGCAAGATCGACATGGTCGGCTCGAGCGGAAAGATCGACAAGAACGTCGATGAGGTAATCGATCTCGGCGGGCGCGTTGTTGTTCCCGGTTTTGTCGATGCGCATACGCATTTAGTTTTTGCCGGGAATCGACTTGATGATTTCGAGCGGCGCGCGCGCGGCGAATCCTACGAACAGATCGCGAAAGCGGGCGGCGGCATTTGGTCGACGGTGGAAAAGACGCGCGCGGCTAACGATGTCGATCTTGCAGCGCAAGCGAAGAAGCATGCGAATTGGTTTTTGCAATGCGGCACGACCACGGTGGAAGCGAAGTCGGGATACGGACTGACGCTGGAAGATGAATTGAAAATCCTGCGCGTGATCCAGCGAATCAATCAGGAGACGCCGTTGGAATGCGTGCCGACTTTTCTCGGCGCGCACGCGATTCCGCGCGAGCAATCCGCAGATGAATATGTCGATCTTGTGGTCAATGAAATGTTGCCGCGCGTCGCGTCGGAAAAACTGGCCGAGTTTTGCGATGTCTTTTGTGAACGCGGTTATTTCAATATCGAGCAATCCCGCCACATCCTAACGAGTGCGAAAAAGCTCGGCCTGAAGCTGCGCGGTCATGTCGATCAACTAACGAACTCAGGCGGAGCGAAGTTAATGGCGGAGCTGCACGCAACTACCGCGGACCATCTCGAGAAAACGGATGAGCAGGGAATTGCGGCGTTGAAGTCCGCGAATGTCCAGCCGGTTTTGCTGCCGGGTTCCGTTTACGCGTTAGGATCGACATCTTATCCGCGCGCGCGTGACATGATCGACGCGGGACTGGAAGTGGTGTTGGCGAGCGATTTCAATCCCGGTTCGTCGCCGACGGTGTCAATGCCGATGGTGATGTCGCTCGCGTGCACGCAAATGAAGATGTCGCCGGCGCAGGCATTGACGGCGGCGACCATTAACGCGGCTCATTCGTTAGGTCGGGCTGATAACATTGGCTCGCTCGAATCGGGAAAGCTGGCCAACTTCGCGGTGTTCGATTGCGAAGATTATCGCGAGCTCGCGTATTGGTTTGGATCGACACGCGCACATTCGGTTTACGTGCGCGGGGAAAGCGTTCTGTAGCGGCGGTCTGTGACCGTCGGACGAAAAATTAATGCGACGCTCAGAGAGCGCCGCTACAGTATCGGCCTTCATGAAAGTCGACGTTGAAAAGCAGCCGGATTCTACTTCCACGCTCTATATCCAATTGCCGCCGGAGGAGGTGTCGAAGGAATGGGACGAGATCACGAATTCGTTCGCGCGGTTTGCCAGAATTCCTGGTTATCGGCCGGGGAAAGCGCCGCGGCGCGTGATTGAGGCGAAGTTTAAAAAGGAAATCCAGGATGAGCTGCGGAAGAAGTTGGTCTCGAAAAGTTATCACGATGCGATCGAGCAGAAACAGTTGCGGGTGGTTTCCCTAACGAACCTGGAGGACGTGCAGATTGGCGATGATAAATCGATGCGGTTTCGCGCGACGGTGGTGACGGCGCCGGAATTCGATTTGCCGGATTATAAAAACATCTCGGTGGAGCTGCCGTCGGCGGAGGTGAAGGAAGAAGATGTCGATCTTGCGCTGGAGCGGGTGCGCGACCAGTCGGCGGATTTCGTGGATGTGCCGGAACGCGGCGCGCAGATGGAAGATTTTGTGGTGATTGATTTCGAAGGTTCGGTGGATGGGAAGCCGATCGGCGAAGTGGCGCCGGACTCGAGCAAGACTTTGCAGGGCGGGAAGAAGTTTTGGTTGCGGTTAGCGCCGGATAATTTTCTGCCAAAGTTCTGCGAGCAGATTGTCGGGCAGAAAAAAGGCGAGACGCGAAATGTGATTGTCGATCTTGCGGCGGATTTTCTGGTGAAGGAATTGGCGGGGAAACAGGCGAGCTACAGCGTTTCGTTAGGCGAGATCAAACAGAAGGTGCTGCCGGAATTGAATGATGAATTTGCGGCGAAGCTGATGCCGGGGAAGACGCTGGGTGATCTTCGGCACGCCCTCGAGCACGATCTCGAGCATGAGAAGGAACACGAGTTGGAGCAGGCGAAGGAAGCGCAGATCGTTAGGCATTTGCACGAGCAAACGAAGTTCGATCTGCCGCCAAGTTTGTTGCGAAATGAAACGCGACGCGCGCTGGGCGAATTGGTGCAGCGCAATCGTGAGCGCGGGATTTCCGATGAGATGTTGAAGGGGAAAGAGAAGGAGCTGGTGGAAGGCGCGGGCGGATTGGCGGCGCATCGATTGAAAACGAATTTCATTCTGAGTCGCATCGCGGAGCGGGAGAAAATCGAAGTTTCACGTGAAGATGTCGATCTTCGGGTGCGGCAGGAGGCGGCGCGTTACAATGTGTCGGTCGAAAAAATGCGCAAAGAACTCGATGAACAAGACGGGCTGAATGCGTTAGCGGAACAGATACTGCTCGGTAAGGCTCTTGATTTCCTGAAGGCGAATGTTAGCGTCAAACCGCAGGTAGACGCTGCAATTTCGAAAGAAAAATCATGAGCGGATCGAACGAAACTTTTGCGCAATCGGTGCTGATTCCGATGGTAGTGGAACAGACCGGGCGCGGTGAGCGCAGTTACGATATTTACTCGCGTCTGCTCAAAGACCGCATCGTTTTTCTCGGCACTCCGATCGACGATCACGTCGCGAACCTGATTATCGCGCAGTTGCTTTTCCTGCAAATGGAAGATGGAAAAAAGGACATCAACATCTACATCAACTCACCCGGCGGTTCGGTAACGGCGGGCCTTGCCATCTACGACACGATGCAGTTTTTGACGTGCGATGTGACGACATATTGTTTGGGAATGGCAGCGAGCATGGGCGCGGTGTTGCTCTGCGCAGGGACGAAAGGGAAGCGATTTGCCTTGCCGAATTCGGACATCATGATCCATCAGGTCTCGGGCGGCGCCCACGGGCAAGCGAGCGATGTCGAGCGTCAGGTTGATTACATGTTCAAGCTGAAGAAGCGTTTGATAAGAATCATTTCGCAGCACACCGGCAAACCGGAAGAGCAGGTGCGACTCGATTCCGATCGCGATTATTACATGTCGGCAGCGGAAGCGAAGGACTACGGATTGGTCGATGAAGTGATCAAGTCCCGCAAGGAAGTGAAGCTTTTGGACGGCGCGGCCTCAGCCTCCGGCGACCGTTCCGCAGCCGTCGCGGAGGCGGCGTTGCCACGGAAAGTGGGGGAATAGAAGCTGCTCAAATAAGAGGGAAATATGGCCCGAGCCTCTAACCTCACCATGTGCTCGTTTTGTGGCAAGAGCCACGCCGAGGTCCGGAAATTGATTGCCGGTCCGGGCGTTTACATTTGCGACAGCTGCATCAATGTCTGCAAAAGCATTCTCGATAAGGAGCTGACGGAGGATGCGCGGCGGCAATCCTCGAACATTCGCGTGCCCAAGCCGGTGGAGATCCGGCGGTCGTTAGACCAATACGTCATCGGGCAGGACCTGGCGAAGAAGACATTGTCGGTGGCGGTGCATAATCATTTCAAACGCGTCCTGCAACCGCCGGCTCCAGCTGCTGACGGCTCGACCGCTTTCCAACCTGATCCGCTTTCCGAGGTAGAGATCGAGAAGAGTAACATTCTTCTCGTTGGCCCGACCGGCTCGGGTAAAACTTTGCTCGCCAAAACGCTGGCCAAGATTCTCGATGTTCCATTTTGCATCGCCGATGCGACGACGCTGACGGAGGCCGGTTACGTCGGCGAAGATGTCGAGAACATCATTTTGCGTTTGCTCCAGAACGCCGACTACGATGTGAAACGGGCGGAGATCGGCATCGTATATATCGACGAGATCGACAAGATCGGCCGCAAGACCGACAACGTCAGCATCACGCGTGACGTTTCCGGCGAAGGTGTCCAGCAAGCGCTGTTGAAAATTCTCGAAGGATCGACATGCAACGTTCCGCCGCAAGGTGGCCGCAAGCATCCACATCAGGAATACATTCAGGTCAATACCGAGAAGATCCTTTTCATCTGCGGCGGCGCGTTCGTTGGGCTCGACAAAATTGTGCAGAAACGCATCGGCCAAAAAGTGATGGGATTTGCCAGTCCGACGCTCGAAGCCGAAGAAGCGATGCGCAAAGCAGCGGTGCGACATGTCGAACCGGAAGATTTGCTCGCCTTCGGGATGATCCCAGAATTCATCGGGCGTTTGCCGGTGGTGAGCTCGCTCGACGCGTTGACCGAAGACGAGATGGTCCAGATTTTGACCGAGACGAAAAATGCAATGGTCAAGCAGTACACAAAGCTGTTCTCCATGGAAGGTGTGCGGTTGACGATGACGAAGGATGCGCTGCGCGCTCTCGCGGCGCTCGCCGTCACCAAAGGAACGGGCGCGCGCGCACTCCGTTCCATGCTCGAGCGCATCATGCTCGACATCATGTATGACGTGCCGAGCCGCGAAGACATCGCGGAGGTCACGATCAATCGCGCGGTGGTTGAAGGCAAAAAGCTGCCGTTGGTTCGTAAGAAGCAGGACAAAGACGCGGCTTGATTCGCTGCTGGTCGCTCTAACGTTGAGCCGGGCGGCTTTAACGTTCTATTGTCGATCTTTGCATGCGTATTTTCCTGGTCAACACCGGTTCTGAATTACTTCTCGGCGACGTGCGCGATGCGCATCTCAGTTTCATCGCGCACGAAATTCTACCCCTCGGTTTGCGCATTGCCGAACAGCGCACGGTTCCGGATGGCGCGGCCATTCGCGAAACCCTCGCGGACGTTTTTCCGCGCGCCGACATCGTTTTCGTAACCGGCGGACTCGGACCGACCACGGACGATATCACGCGCGACATTGTGGCTGAGCTATTCGGGCTGCAATTATGGCACGACCAAAAAGTGATGGCCACAATCACCGAACGCCTAACGAGACGTCGGATCGAGATAACCGATCGAATCTCGCGACAGGCCAACGTTCCGGAAGGCGCCGCCGTTTTGCCTAACGACAACGGCACGGCGCCCGGGCTTTATCTTCGCAAAGACATCAATGCCGCCGCCGTGCGCTCGCCACATCTTTTTCTATTGCCAGGGCCGCCGCGGGAGTTGCAACCGATGTTTCGCGAAAGTGTGATGTCGATCTTGCGATCGATCGCGCCGGCTTCCACGCTTGTTCGGCGGCTCTACAAGATCGCAAATACAGGTGAATCGATTATCGAAAAAGCAATTGGTGAGGAAATCCTGGCCGTGCCCGGCGTCGAACTCGGCTACTGTGCGCGACCTGGCGAAGTCGATGTGCGGATTGTCGGCGAAGCCGCGGCCGTGGCGAAAGCGGACGAAATCATTCAGCGCGAGATCGGATGGTCGATCTTTTCGAGCGATGACGAAACGCTCGAACAAGTCATCGTGAAACTGTTGCGGCAGCGTACGCAGAGCCTGGCCTTGGCCGAGTCATGCACTGGGGGGTTGCTCGCAAATCGCATCACCAACGTCTCCGGCGCGTCGGAAATCTTTTTCGGCGGGAACGTGGTTTACGCTAACGAAGCCAAGATCGACATGTTGAATGTCGCGGCGGAATTGATCGACGAACACGGCGCGGTCAGTGAGCCAGTTGCGTGTGCAATGGCGGAAGGCGCGCGCCTGCGTGGAAGATCGACATATGCACTCGCCACGACGGGAATCGCCGGACCGAACGGAGGTTCGGCCGAAAAACCAGTCGGCACGGTTTACATCGCGTTAGCTTCGCCCGAGGAAACCATCGCGCAGAAGTTTTTGTTTCTGACCGAACGCGAAACGTTTAAGCAAATGACCGCGCAAGCGGGCTTCGAATTATTGCGGCAAAAGTTATTGTCGATCTTACGAGATTAGAAATCGCCGACGTCGACGGGTGTGCCGACTTTGACGTGATCGTAAAACAGTTTTGCGCCTTCAGGAGACTCACGGACGCAACCGTGTGACGCCGGATAGCCGGGCAAAATGCCGATATGCATGCCCACGCCGTCGCTGGTGAGACGCAAAAACCATTTCATGGTCGCGCCCGAGAAGTGTGTCCCGCTCGGCGCTGAATCGATGCGCGCGCTCACGCCGGCACGGACAACGCGACCGGAGCGATCGACGTAGTCTCCGTAAAGGCTCGAGTGATGGTTCGGATCTTTTTCGAGAACAGTGAAGTGGCCGGTGGGTGTGCCGTGGCCGCGTTTGCCCGAGGAGATCGG
>JBBROO010000020.1:0-50539 GCA_038229295.1 Chthoniobacterales bacterium
AAAGCGACAAGCCGGGCGATTGCCCGAAGTGCGGGATGGCACTCGAGCCGGCGATGCCGCAATCGAGCACGCAAAAAACGATCTACACCTGCCCGATGCATCCGCAGATCGAGCAGGATCATCCCGGTAACTGCCCGATTTGCGGGATGGCGCTGGAGCCGAAAGACATCGTTGCCGGATCGGAAGAGGACAACCACGAGCTGAACGACATGACGCGGCGCTTCTGGATATGCGTCGCTCTTTCGTTGCCGGTGTTTCTGCTTGCGATGGGGCATCTGTTTCCAGGTGCACCGCATTGGGTCGGCGGAACTATGTCGCGCTGGATTCAATTCGCGCTCTCCACCCCGGTGGTGTTCTGGGGGGGCGCGCCCTTTTTCGCCCGAGGCTGGCGCTCACTCCGCACGATGAACCTCAATATGTTCACGCTGATTGCGATGGGTATCGGCGTCGCGCAGATCTACAGCATGGTCGCGATGTTGTTTCCAAACATCTTTCCGGAATCCTTCCGCGCCCAAGGCATGATCGGCGTCTACTTCGAAGCCGCGGCCGTGATCACTGTGCTCGTGCTGCTCGGCCAAATGCTCGAGTTGAAAGCACGCAGCCAGACCGGCAGCGCGATTCGCGCGTTACTCGATCTTGCGCCGCGCACCGCTCGCGTTTTACGGAACGGCGAGGAAACCGAAGTGCCGCTCGATCAAGTCGTAGCCGGCGATCAAGTCCGCGTCCGACCGGGCGAAAAAGTTCCGGTCGATGGCTCGATCACTGATGGAAAAACAAACATCGACGAATCGATGATCACTGGCGAGCCCATGCCGTCGGAGAAGACGATCGGCGACAAAGTCACTGGCGGCACCATTAACACGACCGGCAGTTTCATGATGAAAGCCGAGCGCGTCGGCGCTGAGACGGTGCTCTCACAAATCGTGCAAATGGTCGCTGACGCGCAACGCAGCCGTGCGCCGATTCAGCGCGTTGCCGACAAGGTTGCTGGCTATTTCGTGCCGGCGGTTCTTTTCGCCGCAGTAGTTACATTCATCGTTTGGGCTTTAGTGGGACCCGAGCCGCGCTTTGCGCACGCGATGGTGAACTCTGTTGCGGTGCTGATTATCGCTTGCCCTTGTGCGCTCGGTCTAGCGACGCCGATGTCGATCATGGTTGGTGTCGGTCGCGGCGCGCAGGCCGGCGTCTTGATCAAAGACGCGCAGGCGATGGAGTTGATGGAGAAGGTAACCGCTCTCGTTGTAGACAAAACTGGCACGTTAACAGAGGGCAGACCGAAGCTGGTGGAAGTGCTGCCAGCCGCTGGATTCGACCCTAACGAGTTGCTGGCGCGCGCCGCGTCACTCGAAGCGCAAAGCGAGCATCCCATCGCCGCCGCGATCGTGCGTGGAGCAAAGGAGCGCGGAGTCGCGTTACGCGCCGTGGAGCAATTCGAATCGGTCACTGCCGGCGGAGTCGTCGGGAAAGTGGACGGGCGTGATGTGCTGGTAGGAAAACCGAAATTCATCCACGAACGCGTGAGCGGCGCTGACGAGTTGGAGAAGCAAGCCGTCGAATTTCAGAATAAAGGTCACACTGTCGTGCTCGTCGCCGTCGACGGTAAGCCCGCCGGTTTGATTTCCGTGGCTGACGTTGTCAAAGCATCGACACCAGAAGCGGTCAAGGAACTTCACGCCGCCGGTATTAAGATCACGATGCTGACCGGCGATAACGAACGGACTGCGCAATCGGTCGCGACGCCGCTCGGCATCGACAACGTCGAGGCCGGCGTCGAACCCTCCGACAAGAGCGAGCACGTGAAAAAATTGCGCGAGCAGGGGCAAGTCGTGGCGATGGCGGGCGACGGCATCAACGATGCACCTGCGCTCGCCGCCGCCGACGTTGGTATCGCGATGGGAACCGGCACAGACGTCGCGATGGAAAGCGCCGGCGTCACGCTCGTGAAAGGTGATCTGCGGGGCATCAAAAACGCCATCCTTCTAAGCCGCGCGATGATGAGTAACATCCGGCAGAACCTCTTCTTCGCCTTCATCTACAACGCGCTCGGCATCCCCATTGCCGCCGGCGTGCTCTATCCGTTTTTCGGAATTCTTCTAAGTCCGATTATCGCAGGTGCCGCAATGAGCTTCAGCTCCGTCTCTGTCATCGCCAATGCCCTGCGTCTGCGGTCGACAAGACTCTAGCGTTCCTTAGGAGCGAGATGCTTCGCTCACTTGGCGCACTCGCAATTCTTCCCAACAATTGCATTCCTTGTTGTCGTTCATGGGACAATTCTTACCAGTCTTGTGACAGTTCGGCTTGTCGGCCGCAGTTTGCTTTGGTCGAACGGCATCAGTTTCGGCGGCGTCATCGCGTTTATCTACGCCGATCTCATCGTTTATCCCGATTATTCTGATCTACCGGAAATATTTCGGCGGTCGCGCCGCGTTTCGCGTCACGCTCATCCTTTACGTCTCGATGGTCGTGGCCGGAGTGATTGTCGATCTTATCTTCGCCGCGGCCGGTTTGATTCCGCAGGGACCGCGCCCGGAAAATCCAATCGAACACGCCATGATCGAGTTCAACTACACCGCCTGGCTTAACATCGCTGCCCTAATCGTGGGCGGCACGCTTTTCTATCTGCATTTCGCAAACGCCGCGAAACGCCAGACGGGAATGTCTTGAGCGCGTCTGCGCGGCCGTATAAGTTAGCGAAACATCAACGTCCTCATCCTATGATCACACGACTTATTATCGCCGCAGCTGTCGCACTGTTCTTCATTCCGGCCTTGCCGGTTTTCGCCGCCGAGCATCCCGAGCATCCCCAAAAAGCGGCCGAGCATCCCAAGAAGGAAGGGGAAAAAGGGGAGCACCCGAAGAAAGGCGACGAGAAAGAAGTCAGCATGGCAGAGATATCCGCCGGTATTACAAAGCACATCGACAGCGAAGCGAAGAAATCGAGCGACAAAAAATTTCACGCTAAACACGAAGGCAAGGATCTCGCACTCGATTTGACCAAAGTGCACGACGATCGTCTCTCCAGTCTGGGCGGGGGCAAATATTTTGCCTGTGTCGATATGAAAGCCAGCGACGGCACGACCTACGACATCGATTTTTTCATGTCGGGAAAGCCCGGAAATATGAAGGTGACCGAGACGTCGGTGCACAAGGTCAACGGCACGGCGCTTTATAATTGGAAAGAAGATAACGGTGTCTGGAAAAAAGTGTCGGGATAGAAGCGGCCTGTTTTCGGAATGCGCTATCTGAAGTTCCTCGCTCTCATTCTGGTCGGAGCGCTGACGGGGCGCGCCGCGGACAAACCGGCCGTTGTTCAAGGTTCCGACGAGTTTGAGTTTGTTTACCGGGTCAAGCTGCCGGAGATCACAGGCGAGGCGCGGCTTTGGATTCCGCTCGCCAAGACCGACGCGTTCCAGAAGGTCACACAGGAAGAAATCAGCATCCCGATCAAATGGGAAAAAGTTCAAGACCGCGATTACGGAAATGATATCTGCGCGCTTCATCCGCAACCCTCCGACAGCGGCAAAACCATTGAGTTGCGTTATCGCGTGGTGCGGAAAGAAAAATCTGCTTACGCCGGCAAGAGCGAAGACGCGTCGCGATTTCTGCGTCCGGAAAAATTAGTGCCGGTCAACCAGACGTTCAAAACGCTGGCCGAACAAGCAACCGCGGGAAAGAAAAACGATCTCGAGCGCGCCAAAGCGCTCTACGATCATGTGCTTGGCCGGATGCGTTACGATAAATCCGGCACCGGGTGGGGGAGGGGCGACGCGATGTACGCCTGCGACGCGCGCACCGGTAATTGCAGCGACTTTCACGCCTACTTCATTGCGCTCGCGCGCACGATCGGCATTCCCGCGCGATTCGCCATCGGCGCCACCATTCCCGCCGACAAAAACGAGGGCGCGATCGAGGGCTATCATTGTTGGGCGGAATTTTTCGCCGACGGTCGCTGGGTGCCAGTCGATATCAGTGAAGCGTGGAAGAATCCGCAACTGGCCGATTATTATTTCGGTCACAACCCGGCCAATCGCTTCGAGCTGACGAAAGGTCGCGATCTGATTGTCGATCCTGCGCCGGCCAGCGGCCCGATTAATTTTCTCGTCTATCCGTTGCTCGAGATGGACGGCAAAGTTGTGAAACCCGAAACGAGTTTCGCGTTCCGGCGCACTCGGGCTTGAACTGAATTACTCGGCCAGTGTCGTCGGACTCTCATCTGCCGGCACTTCATTGCGCTCCGTCAGGAGGGCGCCGTCCGCCGTGCGCCAATAATCGCGCTGTTTTCGAAACGGCATCAGCAGCGCGTTCGGCAGACGATTGTCCTCCGGCTTCGAATAGCCGGGAATGCCGATAACGATTTGCGACTGCGGAATATTCAGACCGAGCGTGCGATGCAGCCGGTCCCACCACGTGAAGACGGTGCCGAAGTTTGAGTTGTTCTCGCGCCAGACCTGCGAGTGATGAATACCGTGCATGCGCGGCGTCACGATTACTCTGCTCAAGAGCCGCTCGAATCGAATCGGCAGCCGCAGATTGCTGTGTTGAAAAAGCACCTCGGTCACAAAGACGAATTGATAAATCGCAAACGCCCAGGCCGAAGTGCCGATCAAACTGATCGCAACCAGATTGAAAGCGCTGGAGAACGCGATCTCGCCGAAATGAAATCGAAAAGCGGTCGAGACATCGAGGTCTGGATCGATGTGGTGAACGTTGTGAAAACGCCAGAAGAACGGCACTCGATGATTAGCCAGATGCCAGTAATACCAGGCCAAATCCAGCAGCAAAAAACTGAGCGCGACCTCAACCCATCCCGGCAGCGTCACGAGATGAACCAATCCGAATGGTTTCTCCGCCGACCAATGCAGCGTCCATTGCGCCACTGGCCGCACGAACGCGACTGACGCCGCGAACATCACGGCCGAAATGACGAGATTGGCGATGAGGCGCGCGATGAGCGAGTGCGTGCTTTTGCGCAAAGGGAAAATGCGCTCAAGCACAAAGAGCAGAGCAAGAATGGCTGTTGCGATGAGCGGTGCGCGAAGTTCGTTCACGTGAAATCAGTTTCGTTTAGAGAATAGCAGAGCTCGACCGATCTTGCGCAAGATCGACATCAACATTTCGCATAAGCGGTTGCGCTGCGCCCGTGCGTCCGTCACTTTGTCGCGCCGATGCCGAAGACCTTCTACATCACCACCGCGATCGATTACACCAACTCGGCGCCGCACATTGGCCACGCTTACGAGAAGGTGCTCGCCGATGTCATCGCGCGTTATCATCGATTGAAAGGCGAAGAGGTTTTTTTTCTGACCGGTGTCGATCAACACGGCCAGAAAGTTCAGCAATCGGCCGCGAAAGAAGGCATCCCGCCGGCCGAGTTCGTCAAGAACACCACGCAAAAGTTTGTCGATCTTTGGAAAAAACTCGACGTGAAATACGACGAGTGGGCCGAAACGATCGATCCGCGCCACAAGAAGGTCGTGCAAGGAATGCTGCAACGGCTGTTCGACGAAAAGCAAATCTACAAAGACAAGCAGTCTGGCTATTACTCAGTTCGCCAGGAACAATTTCTTACCGATAAAGAACGAGATGCGAATGGCGAGTTCGGACCGGAGTGGGGACAAGTCGAGGAGCGCGAAGAGGAAAATTATTACTTCAAACTAAATCAGCACAAAGACTGGCTCCTGCGGTACATCGACAATCGAAAAGACGCCGTCATTCCCGACTTCCGCCAGATCGAATTGCGTAACGCCGTCGAGAAGCTGAGCGGCGATCTCTGCATCTCGCGCCCCAAATCGAGACTCGATTGGGGAATCGAACTCCCCTTCGACAAAGACTTCGTCACCTATGTCTGGTTCGATGCCTTAACGAACTACATCAGCTTCGCCGACTACGATCCCAGTCTCTCAACCTTCAACTCTCAACCCTCAACCTTCCGCGACCGCTGGCCCGCCCTTCAAATCATCGGCAAAGACATCCTCATTCCCGCGCACGGAATCTACTGGCTCATCATGCTGCACGCCCTCGGCTTCCCCGATGAAGCGATGCCGCAGTTGTTAGTCCACGGCTGGTGGAATCTCGGTGGCGCGAAGATGAGCAAGAGCGCCGGCAACGTTATTGATCCAAACGCGCTCGCCGATAAATACGGCGTGGAAGCGCTGCGGTATTACTTAATGAGTGACATCGCGACCGGAAAAGATGCCGACTTTTCCGAGGAGAGACTTCGTGCGCGATACGATTCAGACTTGGCGAATAATATAGGCAACTTAGTTAACCGCGCGCTCACCATGGCTTGGAAGTATCGCGACGGAACGTTAACGACTTCTTTTCGGAATTACGAACTTTTCAAGATCCCGCGCACAACCTATTCAGCTGAGGATAGGAATCTGCTGACGAATACTGAGGTCCGTAAGGAATTCGGACTCGAACGTATCAAAATCGCGCTGCATCTCGCGACGGCGGATGAAGGTGTTCGAGCCAACTGCAACGGCTTTCGGGAACAGTTAGACTGGTTTTCAATCTCGGATGCGTGTACGCATGCATTTACTCTAGCCACTTCGCGAAATCGTCTTATAGATGACGTCCAACCTTGGAAGCTCGCCAAGGATTCCAATAGAGCGCCGGATTTAGATGCGGTTCTTTACGATCTCGCGGATCTTCTCCGCATCATCGCGATTTTGATTTCGCCGGTTTTGCCGAAAGCGGCGCATGGAATTTTCGATCAACTGAATTGGAAGATGGATCTGAGCGGAAAGGAAGAGCGGTTTCGACTCGACGATGCGAATTGGGGCGGTTTGCCGGATGGACATGTTGTCGGCAAACCTGTGCCGTTGTTTCCGCGGATTGACGCGAACGTTTAATTTACTGCGCGCATTCTTCGAACGCGGCGGGACGGCTTTGCAAATGCGCGAGCGCTTCGCCGGCGAAATGTAATGAGCCGGTGATTAAGATGGGGGAGAGGAGGGCGCGGGCTTTCGTTAGGCTTTCGGCGATGTCGGTGCAGACTTCATGTTTCACGGCAAGATCGACAAGTACGTTTGCGAGCGTTTGCGGGTCGACGGCGCGTTCGCTCCGAATCTTTGGCAACAAAACTAAATCGCTGATCGGCGCGAGCGTCTCGCAAACGGCGCGCAGATTTTTGTCAGCCAGGACGGCCAGGATGAGCGTGGCGCGTTGATCGCCAAAATTCTCCCGCCAAGTTTCGGCGAGCACGCGCGCGGATGCAGGATTGTGTGCGCCGTCGATGATGATGCGCTCGTCCCAAAGTTGAAAACGCGCCGGCCATTCCACTGAGAGGAGTCCGCGAGCAATCGCGGAATCGTCGATGTCGATCTTGCCCGCGCGAATCGCGGCCACAGCGAGAGCCGCGTTTTGCTTTTGGTGAGCACCGCGCAATGCAACCGGGCTACCGTCGTAAGAATCATTCACGACTTGCAATGGCGCTTCACAGTCCGTCGCGCGCGCGCGAATCACTTCTGCGGCCTCGTGCGGTTGAGATGCCGAAACGACCGGCGTTTGCAGTTTGATGATGCCGGCTTTTTCGCTGGCGATTTGAGGCAGCGAATGGCCGAGCCATTTTTCATGATCGAAAGCGATGGGCGTGATGACGGCGACGTTTGGTGCGACGGCGTTGGTGGCATCGAGTCGACCGCCGAGACCGGTCTCGAGCACAACGATGTCGATCTTGGCGTCCGAAAAATATTTGAGCGCCAGTGCGGTGGTGATTTCGAAAAAGGTTGGATGTGGATCCCAACCGCGAACGCGATCACGCATGGTTGTTAGGCCGATCGCAACGGCATCTTCGGTAATCATTTCGCCGTTGATGCGAATGCGTTCGCGGAATGTGACGAGGTGAGGGGAGGTGAAGAGGCCGGTCTTCTTATTGGCGGCGCGGCAGATCGAATCGATCATGGCGCAAACGGAGCCTTTGCCGTTTGTTCCGGCGACGTGAATGATGCGCGACTGCGCAAGATCGACATGTAACTCGGCGATGAGGCGCTGGATATTTTCCAGCCCGAGTTTGATGCCGAAGCGTTGCAGCCCGTAAAGCCAGGCGAGCGCTTCGCGATACGTCACGGCGCGACCGAGATGTATCCGAGCAACTGTGTGATCTGATCGCGCAATTGTTTGCGATGCACGATCTGATCGATCAAACCGTGTTCTTCCAGAAATTCAGCGGTTTGAAATCCTTCCGGCAAATCCTGATGGGTGGTTTCTTTGATGACGCGCGGGCCGGCGAAGCCGATCATGCTTTTTGGTTCGGCGATGATGACGTCGCCTAACGAAGCGAAGCTGGCCATAACGCCGGCCGTAGTGGGATTGGTCAGAACGGAAATGTAAGGCAAACGTTGATCGGCATGGCGGGTGAGGGCGCCGCTCGTCTTTGCCATTTGCATGAGGCTGAGCATGCCTTCGTACATGCGCGCGCCGCCCGATGCGGCGACGATGATGACGGCGGATTTTTTGGCGGTGCCGTATTCGATGACGCGCGTGATGCGTTCGCCGACGACGGATCCCATGGTGGCGGCGAGGAAACTGAAGTCCATCACAGCGATGGCGACTTTGTAGCCGTTGATCATGCCGTGTCCGCTGATGACCGCGTCGACCAAGCCGGTGCTCTCCTGATATTTTTTGAGGCGATCTTTGTAGCTGGCCATGCCTTGAAAACGCAGGGTGTCGATCGATTTGAGATCGGCGTCCATCTCCACGAACGAGCCGGGGTCGAGCAAACTGTCGATCCTCTCCTGGCCCGAGACGGCGAAGTGATAATCGCAACGCGGGCAGACGCGGAGATTCTCCATGAGTTCGATCTCGTGCACGACTTCGCCGCAGCCCGGACATTTTTGGAACAGACCCTGCGGGATGTCGCGCTTTTTGCGACTCTGGGTGCGGATGCTTGGCTTTTTGAAAATGGCCATGGCTTGTTAGGCGCGCGCGGCGGTCGCGGCATGAACGGAGCGAGCGCCGGCGCCTTTCAAGATGCGGGCGCATTCGCTCAGTGTCGAGCCGGTTGTCAGGACATCGTCGATGAGGAGCACGCGTAACCCTCGCACGTCCGCGTTTTTTCGTAAACGGAAGGCACCGCGTAAATTTTCCATGCGCTCGGCGCGATCGAACGCGGTCTGCGTGGTGGTATAACGAACGCGTTGCAAGATCGACAGTCCGAGCCGGACCGGCGACAAGATCGACATCCGCGTGGTGAGCAATTCGGCGAGCAAAGCGGCTTGATTGAAGCCGCGCTCGCGTTCGCGCGCCGGATGCAGCGGCACTGGAACGATCAAATCGAATTCCTGTTCGCGCAGTCGGCGGTCGTTGAAAGCATCGCGTAGCCAGCGCCCGACGAGATGCCGCAAATGAATCTGGCGGCCGTATTTGAAATTGAGCAGGACGTGCCTAACGATGCCGCGGCTGCGATAGGCGGCGACGGCGGCGTCGAAGTGAATGGTGCGATGGGCGCAATTCGCGCAGGTGAACGTGTCGCTGAGCGCGCCTTGAAACGGTTCCGAACAGCGCTCGCAAAATGGAGCCACGATGCGCGTGATTTTGTCGTTGCAGGCATCGCACAGGTATTCGTTAGGCTCGACCGTGGCCGAGCAGACTGTGCACGCGGGCGGATAAAGGAGCGACGCGAATGCGCCGAGACCATTAAGCTTTTCGAGCGCGATCATATTTCAGCCAGAGCCGCAGCAACAACCAGGTCAACCAGGCGACGGCAAGCGGAACGATACCGACAAGGAGATTTTTCCCGAGCCACGGCAGCGCCAGCATTTCGCGATGGGCGATTTTGTTGAACAGGCCCGCGGCCAAAATCCATCCGGCGTGTAAGCCAATCGGCAACCACAAAGAGCGGGTGGCGATGCGTGCGTCCGCCAACATCCATCCGAGCGAAAACAAAGTGGTGAAAGCGGCTGCGACTAAAATTGGATCGGCAAACTGTCCGAACGAGTGGCCGATGGAATTGAAACCTGAACTCCACGTCACGACGGTCGAAGTGTGCTCGGGCGCTTTCAGAAAATGAATGATGGCGAAGAGCGCGGACGAAAGAAAGATCGACATGTAGATGCGGCCCGACCGCAAAAGAATTCCGAGGACGAGACCGCGAAAGAATGTTTCTTCAATAACCGGTGCTGCAACGGCGGCGCCGAGAACTTTTGCGAACGCACTCAGGTTCGAATTTCCGCGCAGCGAATAAATGTGCAGCGCGATGACGACTGCCCCGAAGCAGAGCAGGGGAATCGCAGCGAGAAGAAATCCACCGAGAATGTCTGGGATCCAGCGCGGGTTGGATTCGAGTTCGAGATCACTGAGTCCGCGCACGTGCGTCGAGCGGAGCAGCGGCCAAAGTAATGCGATGGCGGAAATTAAAAGTGCGCGGTGAAAAAATGTTTCGAAATCGAAGCCGGCCAGGACGTGGAAAGACTCCGCAGACCAAAAGAGAATCGGTGCGATGAGCGCGCCGATGATTAGGATGGCGGCGAAATAAACCAGCAATCTGAGCGCGTCTTTCACAGCGATTAATGTAAGATTTCCGGAAGATGCGGAGTGTACACGTCTGGACGGAGAAAGATCGACATGGAAAAAAGCGCGAAGTCCGCGCGACAAAGTTCGGCGGCGTCTGGAAGTTGCAATCGAAAACGGCGGATGAGGAACGATGGACTTATTACGACGTTCCGCTGCTGGAAGATTTGTTGAACTTGAAGGACGTGATCTGGCGAAAGTATCAGCGCCGGCGGGCCTCGGCGGAAGATTTTGCGTCGGTCGAGAAATTGATTCGTGATCAAGGCGGCGATGAAAAAGATGCGACTCGATAATTTGCTGGTCGAGCGCGGTCTGTTTCCGAGCCGCGAGCAAGCGCAGCGCGCGATCATGGCCGGCGAAGTGAAAGTGGGCACGCGCGTGGCGGCGAAAGCATCCGAGTTTTTGCTCGCGGACGCGGAAGTGGCCGTGAAATCAGCGCCGAAGTTTGTCGGACGCGGTGGATTGAAACTCGAGGGGGCACTCGACTTCTTCGATGTCGATCTTGCGGGAAAGGTCGCGCTAGACATAGGCGCGTCGACTGGTGGGTTCACAGATTGTTTGTTGCAGCGCGGGGCAAAAAAAGTTTACGCGGTGGATGTCGGTCACGATCAACTGGCGTGGAAGATTCGGAACGATCCGCGCGTGGTTGTTTTGGAAAAAGTGAACGCGCGCTCGCTTTCGCGAAAAGAAATCCCGGAAGATGTCGATCTTTGCGTGATCGATGTGTCGTTCATCTCGCTGACTTTGATCTTGCCGAACGCTTTTGAGTTGGTAAGGGCAAACGGAGTGATTCTGGCGCTGATCAAACCGCAATTTGAGTTGGAACGGTCCGATGTCGGCCGCGGCGGGATCGTGCGCGAGGCGGAGCTGCACGAGAAGGCGAAGAGAAAAATCGCGAGCTTTGTTGAGGCCGCCGGAAATGTAGTTGTCGATCTTGTGCCATCGACAATCACCGGCGCGGACGGTAATCAGGAGTTCTTCATATGCGTCCGAAAACAATCGGCCTGATCGCGCACCCGCGAAAAAAAGGCGTGGCGGAGTTAATTGAAGCCGTCGCCGCGGAGTTCGAGAAGGCCTCGATGTCGATCTTGATCGAAAAGGAGACGGCAGCGCTGGCCGGCCGGAAATCTGGCGTTAGCATTCCCGAACTCGCGGCCAAGACGGATTTGTTAGTCGTGCTCGGCGGCGACGGAACTATTTTGAATGTGGCCGGCCAACTCGGCGACACGATTAAACCGATTTTCGGAATCAACGTCGGCTCGTTAGGCTTTTTGACCTGCGCGAGCTCGGCGAATTACCGGGAAGCGGTGAAGCATATCGTCGATGGCGGAATCACGCTGAGCGAGCGGACGCTGCTGGATGTGCGCGTGGGCAATGGCGTGAGCATTATCGGATTGAATGATGCGGTGTTGAGCCGGGGCGAGGTGTCGCGATTGATTCGATTGCGCGCGAGCGTGGACGGAGAAGCGCTAACGGAGTTCAACGCTGATGGGCTCATCGTGGCGACACCGACAGGATCGACAGCGTACTCATTGTCCGCGGGCGGGCCGATTATGGCGCCGGAGTCGGGCGTGTTTGTGCTCACGCCGATCTGCCCGCATGTGTTGACGAATCGCTCGATTATCTTGAGCGAGAATTCGGTGATCGAAGTGGAGGCGAGCGAGCGGGATTACCCGATTTATCTGACGGTGGATGGCCGCGACCCGTTACGTGTCGAAGCCGGGACGATGGTAACAATTCGCAAAGCCACTAAGACTTTGCAGCTGGCGGTGATGCCGGGTGCTTCGTTTTTTAGTGTGGTCCGGCAGAAACTAAAATGGAGCGGGAGTAATCTGTAAGCGACTGGGGCCCGCTGTTTCGCAGCGCGCGTGTCTCCGTTAGGCTCTGCGCCAATCCGAGCAATCCCACCCGAGCAGCGTTTCGACCTTCGCGATGTCGTCGGCGAAAATGGGCGAAAGATACGCGCGTTCTTCTGGGGTCATTCGGCGCGAATAGGGGCCGGCGTTTTGCTCGGTGTTGCGCAGACCGCGCAGCCGCCGCACACCGAGAAAGTCGAACACGGAATCGAGCGTTTTGGAATGATCGGCGCGGAAGCTCTCATATTTTATGAGCAAGACGTGGTCGCGCGGGAAAATTGAGAACACGCGCTCGAGTTGTGCCGAGTAAAGGCCACGATCGATATGAGCGTTTCCGCGGGGCCCTGGCGACGTGCGCATTTCCTGATCGCGTTTGATCGCGTCGAGAAAATCGAGAGGCTCACGGCCTTTCGCCCGCCTCATGTTCCAGTGGGAAAAGGCGCGCTCAGCCGGACTTCGAAGCGAGATGATCAGCCTCATGTCTCGGTTGTAATCCGCAATCCGCTCAATCGCTCGCGGGTAGTACACGTAATCGGCCGTGACTTCGCCCGCGATCTTCCAACGCCAATGCGAATCGAAGTTGTCGTGCAAAATCTCGTAGTCCGGCGTGCCGGCGAAGTGTTCTTCGTTGTCGAAGAAATGGAGGGCCTGATCTCGCGGAAGCGCGATGTGCGGATGCTTTGAGAGAAAATAATGCAGCGCGGTGGTTCCGGCTTTCTGCACGCCAGCGACGACAAATGAGAGATTGCGGATTTTTCGGCGCTGCATGGAAAGGATGTCTGAGGGACGAAGTTACGAATGGGGACTGCAAAATCCATACTCAATCAGCAGCAACGCCACTAGATTTTCATATGACATATATCAAACATCATTGTGTGCACGTGCGATCAAAATTTGGATTCGGTGGGAAGGGGTGTGCCGGGCGGGTCGATCCCGGCGCACTTTCTCTCTCCGCAGGAAAAGTTTTCACAGTAATAAAGGATAAGTCGTTAGGCTTCGGGCGTTCGGTGTGGTTAGATTCCCCACCACAAACGCGAGCACGCCTAACAAATCAACTGCAACAAACGCTCTTCGGTGCGTGCGCAACAGACCAATATGAAAAGAAAGATCACGATTGCGCTGATCGGCTTCGCAGCCGCACGCAGAACGTCCATTGCGACGCTCAATTCTCTACTTGTTAGACCAAACTGGACCGGGAAGCGACACAAGGGGTGCCCCGCGCCGAAGGCGCGGGGGGCTTGAGGAACACGTGTGTCTATGAATCTCGATAATATGAAAAGAGGTGCTGGCACTGAACGCTTCGAGCGGTTCTGCGATGTCTGCGGCGAATTTTCGAACTTCGGTAAGTTTCTCCCTAGCGGCCCGCGCAACCCCAAGACTGGCGAAACTCCCTGCAATAATTTCGTCTGCATTCGGTGTGTCCGGGAAGCTCGCAACGTGTCGCTTGTTCGCGCAGCGCTCGATCTACAGGAAAAGCGTCGAGTGGCCTAACGACTCTCTAAAGGCCGACAGGAATTGGCCTTCCGGCCTGAGGATTCGTGTTGAACCCGATAAGCTTTCTTACCGTGGTGCGCGTGGTGGGCAAAACGGAAAGCTTCACCCCGCGTTTACTTCGCCCGCTCCGTGCTTCTGCTTCCCACCGCGCGCAGCGGGGGGAAAGGGGGGTCGCGTCTGTTCGGCTTTCGCGGCAAAAGAATTCTGCATTTCGCGCTGAAGCTTGAGCAGCCCGCGCAGCAACGTTTCGAGTTGCCAAAGGGCATCGACCACGCTGTTGCTCGGTTGAAAGTTCGCGGGGGTGATCGGGACGCGCAAAGCCAAATCGCGTATGCGGGCCAGTTCATTCAGCAACCACTCCGAATCAACCAGCCAGACATCGGGGAATTTGCCCGGCGCCCTGTCTTCGTCCGCGCGCGTACGTCGCTGCGCGGCCAAGTCAGCGCGGATTTGCTGCCAAAGCGCTTTCTCCTTCGGATCGAGGGAATTCGGGGTCTTATGGCGATTTCTGTTGCGCACGTCTAATCGTCGTATAAGATGTGTAAAGCGGTCAAAACCAATGTTTTACACGGCAAACACAGGAGCGGGGATTCTCGTGATGGACACGACAGACAAGGCGCACACGTCAATCTTCTCATTTTATATGACATATATTGTCTGATGTCATTATTCAATGCCTGTCGCTAAGGAGATCACCCAGCCCGAAGATAACTCGCTCATTGATAATGCATCCGTTCATCAACTTTTCCCAAAGTACGTTTGACGAGTATCTCCTCGCTGCTTGGCGCTAGGGAAATGGCACTATACAACAAATCAACAGCCGCTTAAGACCGTTGTTCTTTTCTTTCAGTAGATTCTTTTGTCTGCTTGCTTGGCTCCCGAAACTTCTCCGTTCTTCGCAAATCTCACTGTAAATCAATGTTGAAAGGAAAATCTCTGCCTCTAACACCGCTCGACCTGCCGGCCGCACCCTCCTCAGCTCACAAGAGCTCGAGAATTTCACTAATCGGATTGCTGATTCATCCCTGTCTCTTGACCGGCTACCTTCACCTGCTAGCGTCGGTGCACTCTCCAAATCGAGAATAACCCGAATGAAGCTTTATCGACTCCTTATTGGTTGCCTCACTCTTCTGTTATGGCAGGGCCCTGTTCTTTCGCAGGAGGCGGTCGAGCGAACCAACGACTCAAACCCATTTGCGCAAGCGGAACCCAGTCTTCAAGTCGAACCCACTCCCGTGCCGGGAACCAGCCAGACGGAGTCGCGCGTCGAACGGACGGAGTCTCGCAAGACGGAATCCGTGCGGAAAACTGAGCGATCTTCTGGCGCGCTGCAGGATTCAATGACGGCGACGGAGTTTAAGTCGGCCGGGCTGGAAAAACTGTCCGCCGACGAGTTGAAAAACTTAAATGATTGGCTTCAGGGTTATCGGAAAAAAGCTGAGACCCAGGCCACGGAGAAAGCGACGGCGGAGGTAACGAAGAAGGTCACGGCCCAAACCAAAGCAAAGTTCGACCGCGTGGAAAGCCGGGTCGATGGGACGGTCCCGCATTTGACCGGTCACAGCATCATCAAGCTCGAGGATGGCACTTCTTGGAAACAGGCCAACACGGAAGACCATTATGCTTCGCCGAATATCGATCATCCAACGGCGATTGTTTCCCGAAGTGCGTTTGGCTGGAAAATGCGGATCGCGGGATTGCCCGAATTCTACGTCGATCCAGTTCGTTAGGCTCTCAACGCAACGGCTGCATCGCGCCGGGCGTCGGCGCCAGACTCGCGAGACCAAATTCTTCGTGCGTTAACTTCGCCGCAAGATCGACATCTTTACCGTCGATCACGACCGCGATCTTGATTTCCGAAGTCGAGATCAGCTGGATATTAATTCCGCCCTGACCGAGACGGTCGAACAAGCGAGCCGCCACGCCGGAGTGCGATCGCATGCCGATTCCGACCACGCTGAGCTTGGCCACGCCGCTGGTGGCGATTAATCCCGCTGCCTTCACTTCCTTCACGATCGGTGCGAGCAGTTTTTGCGCGGCCTCCAAGTCGCTTTCGTGAATGGTGAATGAAATGTCCGTTCTCCGGTTTTTCGAGACACTCTGCACAATCATGTCGACAATAATATTCCCCTCCGCGATGGCGGAAAAAATGCGGCCGGCGATTCCGGCTTCATCGCGCACGTCGTCGATGGTGACCTTCGCCTGGTTGCGTTCCAAACTCACGCCGCGGATCACGACGTCCTCCATGTTCGGCGTTTCCTCTTTGGCGATCGTTCCCGGATCGCTCTTAAAACTCGAGCGCACTTCGAAATCCACGCCGAATTTTTTGGCAAACTCGACCGCTCGCGATTGCATCACCTTCGATCCCGATCCCGCCATTTCGAGCAATTCGTCATACGCGATTTCATCCAGCTTTTTGGCGTCGCCGACCACACGCGGGTCGCAGGTAAACACGCCATCGACATCCGTGAAAATCTGACAAGCGTCCGCGTTCAGCGCACCGGCTAAAGCGATCGCGCTCAAATCGGAGCCGCCGCGTCCGAGCGTCGTCGTTTCACCTTCTGGCGTCTGGCCTTGAAATCCCGCGACCAGAACAATGTAGTCGTCCGACAATAATTCGTAGATCTGTCGAGAACTAATGTTAGCAATCCGGGCTTTGGTGTGTTTGCGGTCGGTGAGGATTCCCGCTTCCGCACCGGTTAACGAAATCGCTCTTCCGCCTAACGCATTCACCGCCATCGCCGTCAACGCTGTGGCCGCGCGTTCGCCGGTCGCCAGCAAAATATCGAGCTCGCGTTCCGTCGGTTGCGGCGACATCTCGCGCGAAAGTTTGATGAGATTGTCGGTGACTCCGGCCATGGCCGAAATGACGGCGACCACGGCAGAACCTTCGCGTTGGGTTTCGATGAGGCGCTGGGCGACGTTGCGGATGCGAGCAGCATCGCCGACGGAAGTGCCGCCGTATTTTTGGACAACCAAACGCATGATCAATTGTCGATCTTACGCAGCACATCGGCGAGTGTCGCCGGCACCGGTGTGAATTTTTCGATTTGGTTTAGAACGACATCGGGATCTTTCAAGCCATGTCCGGTGACGGTGCAGACGATTCGGCTCCCACTTTTGATTTTGTCAGCGTGCTTGAACAACCCGGCGATCGCAGCGGCGCTGGCAGGCTCCACGAAAATCCCATCGTGTCGAGCGAGCCACGTCTGGGCAGTGAGAATTTCCTCGTCGCTCACTGTGTCGATAGCGCCGCGCGATTCCTCGATGGCCGCGCGCGCTTGTTTCCAACTTGCCGGATTGCCGATGCGAATGGCCGAGGCGATTGTTTCCGGATTCTTGATGACTTTGTTGTGAACGATCGGCGCCGCGCCCGCCGCCTGGAAACCAATCATCGCAGGTAACGATGTCGATCTTTCATTCGCGAATTCGCGATAACCCGCCCAGTACGCTGTAATATTTCCGGCGTTGCCTACGGGCAAAATGTGCACATCGGGCGCGACGCCCAGAAGATCGACAATCTCAAACGCGGCCGTTTTTTGTCCGGCGATCCGATCGGGATTAATCGAATTCACAATGGCGAATTCGTTATGCTCGCCGAGCTCACGCACGATTCGCAGCGCGTCATCGAAGTTTCCTTCAATCGCAATAATCTTTGCACCATAGGCAAACGCTTGCACTAATTTGCCGCTCGCGATTTTTCCCGCCGGCAAAATCACCGCGCACGAAATTCCCGCGCGCGCCGCGTAGGCGGCAGCGGACGCCGAGGTGTTGCCAGTTGATGCGCATATTAATATGCGCGCACCGCGCTCCATTGCTTTCGTCACCGCGACCGTCATGCCGCGATCCTTGAACGAGCCTGTGGGATTAACGCCTTCGTTTTTGATGAACACCTCGCAACCGCGCCCAACGCGTTCGCTCAATCGCGACGAATGAATCAGCGGCGTATTCCCTTCACCGAGTGAAACGATCGGCGTCGCCTCAGACACCGGCAGATATTTTCGATAACGCTCGATGACTCCCCCACTCTGCTTCGACTTTAGGTGTAAGATCGACATGTTGATTGCCAGATGAACCGCGCGTGTCATTTTAGAAAGCACTTATGCCGGGCTTAAGCAAAGAAGATAAACTGCGGCTGCTCACCACCATTCTGGAAAGCCGCCACGCCGACCTGCGCGAGCAGAATCTGAATCGCCAGGGCAAAGGACATTTTCATGTTTCCGGCATGGGCCACGAAGCGCTCGCCGCCATTTCGATGCAGATGCAACCGGACGATTTCATCGTGCCGTATTATCGCGATCGCGGCCTCGTTCTCGGTCGCGGCCTAACGACGCGCGAACTCGCGCTCGAATATTTTGCCAAACGAAACACCGGTAGCGGCGGCCGCATGATGCCGTCGCATTACAGCCACGCCGATCTTCACATTTGGAGTGTGCCGACACCTACCGGGTCGCAACTTCTTCCCGCATGCGGAATGGCGTGGGGCATGAAGCTCGACGGGAAAAACAGCCTTGTCGTCACCACCGTCGGCGACGCAGCCACGCGGCAAGGCGATTTCTACGAAGCGATCTGCTTCGCCAAAGAAAAAAAACTACCGGTGTTGTTCGTAGTCGAAGACAACGCTTACGGGATCAGTAGCCCGACGCGGAAGATCAACCCGCTCGCGCTCGATGCGCTTCAGCCTAACGATTGGAAACTGATCGACGGCGGAAATGTCGATGAAGTTTACGACGCAGCCGCCAAGGCGATGGAAAAAATCCGGAACGGAAATGGTCCGGCATTTTTCTGGGTGAAAATGGAGCGACTCTCCAGCCACACCAGCTCGGACGATCACAAACTTTACCGCCCGGCCGAGGAACTTGAAGGGATCGAGAAATGCGATCCGCTTAAGTGTTGGACTGACCAGTTGATCGCCGACGGCGCGCTGACCGCGGAAGACTTCGCTAAGATCGGCAATGAGGTGAAGGAGCGAATCCGCCGTGAATACAGCGAAGCGGAAAAAGCAGAGGAGCCTTCGCCTAACGATCTCTTATCGAATGTCGTCGCCACTCCGCCTGCCCTTCCGGACGAAATTCTACCCGCCGGCAAGTATCGGATCGGCGACACGGTGAACAAGACGCTCCGACTTGGATTGGACAAGGATTCGCGCCGTATCATTTTTGGAGAGGATATCGAAGACCCGAAAGGCGGCGTCTTTCGTCTCACGCAAAAACTTTCGACCGAATTTCCGAAGCAGGTTTTTAATTCGCCGCTCGCGGAATCGACCATTCTCGGGGTCGCCTGCGGTCTCGCTTCCTACGGCAAGCGGCCAGTGTTCGAGTTGCAGTTCATCGATTTTATTTACCCGGGCTTCAATCAGCTCGTGACCAACATCTCGACTTTGCGCTGGCGTTCGTTTGGAAATTGGAAATGTCCGGCCGTTTTTTATGCGCCCTACGGCGCGTATCTTCCGGGCGGAAGTTTATGGCACAGCCAGGCTAACGAGTCGGCTTTCGCGCATTATCCCGGATTGTCGATCGTCATTCCAAGCACGCCGGAGGATGCGGCCGGACTGCTCTGGACCGCGATGCATTGCGAAGATCCGGTCATCTTTCTCATTCCCAAACATATGTTTTGGGCGGAACGCGAAACCGCCGAGCCGATTCGCGCTGTTCCGTTCGGCCAGGCGCGAAAGTTTTGCGAAGGTGATGACGTTACCGTCGTGTCGTGGGGCAACACGGTTGAAAAATGCATCGAAGCCCTCGCTAAGATCGACAACGAAACCAGCGTCGAACTTTTCGATCTGCGCTCGATTGTGCCGTGGGACAAAACGGCGATTGAGAAATCGGTTCGCAAAACCGGCCGGCTCGTTGTTGTGCAAGAGGACACGGAAAACTGCAGCGTCGGTCAGATGATCATCACGCACATCGCATCGCAGCCCGAACTTTGGAATGCAATGACGAGTCCGCCGATTCTCGTGAGCAAAGGCAACATGATGATCGGCTACAATCCGATTTACGAATACGCCGCGTTGCCGGACGTGGAGCGCATCGTCGCGGCAATTCAGAAATCCGTTTCGACGACGCAACAACGCGCAGCTTCTGTAGAGGCCGCTGTCCCCAGCGGCAGAGACAAAGAGCCCGCGCCTGAGGACAGGCGCCCCTACAAAACAGATAAGATCGACATGTCGAATCAGCGTTCGCAGTCCATCACTGTGCCAATTATGGGCGAAGGCATTCGCGCAGCGAAAATTGTTTCGCTCCTCAAAAATCCGGGCGACGCGATTGAACTCGATGATCCACTTTGCGAAGTCGAAACCGACAAGGCGGTCTACCCAATCGAATCTTCGTTCGCCGGTAAAATGGGCGAATGGAAAACGAAAGTCGGCGACACGGTCGAGATCGGGCAGGAATTGGGAACCATCGTTACCGGCGAATCCGCAACTGTAGAGGCCGCCGTCCCGGCGGCAGAATCAAACGGGCAGACCACTCCATCTCCCGCAAGATCGACATCTACTCCTGCCGCCAGGGACGGCGGCAGCTACAACATCAAGCCCGCGCTCTCGCCGACCATCACGCGCAAACTCAGCCGCGTTATTCCAGCGAATCTGCAAATCGACGCGCGCTGGGATGCAATTCGCAACACGCGCGACGCTGCCAAAAAGAAAGATGGGAAGAACGCGCCGTCGCCGTCGGTTATGATCGCGTGGGCGGTCGTTAGGGCGATGGAAAATCACGCGCCGTTTCGGCGATTGATCCTGGAGGACGACCGCATTGTCGAAAATGAAAACTTCGATCTCGGCCTCGCCGTCGCGGTCGACAGCGACCGGCTCGCGACCGCGGTGATTGTCGACGCCAACAAAAAAGAATGGCCGGAATTCGTAAAAGCTTACAACAGCGCCGTTGAAGCGACGCGCAACGGCCGCGTTGACGCCATGAATGCGCCGGTCGTCATCAGCAGCTTGGGCGCTTTTGGCGTACGCGCCGGTTCGCCCATCGTGGTTCCGCCATCAGTCGGGACGTTATTCGTCGGATCGGCGCATCACGAAATGATTTCGAACGGCAAGAAAAACGACACCGCCGAGGTCATCACGTTGTCGCTCACGTTCGATCATCGCGTAATCAACGGCGCGGGCGCGGCAAATTTCGCGCACGACATTAAGAAGCAGATCGAAGGCTTTAGGATCCCGGGCGCGAAAGCGGTTAAGGCTTAGCCCAGTTCGGCGGGCGCTTTTCGTTGAAAGCGGCAATGCCTTCGCGCGCTTCCGCGGATTCGCGTGCTTGCATGTGATGCTTCAATGCAAGATCGACATCTTCTTTTACCGAGGTCGACCAAAGTTCTTCGATCAAGCGCTTGGTTTGCGTAACGGCGTTAGGCGCGCCTTGCAAAACGGAATCGGCAAAGGCCTGCGCTTCTTTCATAACGTCATCGGCGGCGACGACACGATTGACCAAACCCATCTGCAACGCGCGCGGGGCATCGATCAATTCCGCGCCTAACAACAGCTCGCGAGTATCGCGTTCGCGCAATTGCCGCCGCAAAAATGTCATGACCAATCCGGCGACAAGTCCGCGCCGCGTTTCCGGATAACCGAACTTCGTCTTTTCAGCGGCGACGACGTAATCGCAAGCCGACATGATTCCGGCGCCACCGGCCACAGCCGCGCCATGAACGGCGGCGATCGTGACCAGGCGCGTTTGACTGATCGCGACCAGAGTTCTCGCGACCATGTCTGCGGTCGCGTGCGCGTTCTGCGGATTGGCCGCTTCTTTGAGATCGAGGCCCGTGCAAAACGCTTTGCCGGCGCCGCGCAAAATCAGAATGCGTTCGCGCGGTTCATCGGACGCGACTTTGATTGCGGCCGTCAACTCAGTCAGCAACTCAATCGACAAGGCGTTGCGGCGCTCAGGCCGGTTCAATGTGAGAATAGTGATCTGCGGCGAATGTTTTTCGATGAGAACGACGGGCATAGAGTTGATGTTGCATTAACTTCGCATCATGGAACCCGTCAAGCTTATCGAATGTCCGCGGGACGCGTGGCAGGGATTAAAGCGCCAAATCCCGACTGCGCAAAAGGTGGATTATCTGCGCGGGCTAATCGCGGCCGGATTTAAGCACATCGACGCCGTGAGTTTTGTTTCGCCGAAAGCGGTTCCGCAAATGGCCGACAGCGAACAGGTGCTCGAACAACTCGGCAAGATCGACAACGTCGAGATCATCGGGATCGTCGTTAACGAGAAAGGCGCCGAGCGCGCGATCGCCACCGGCAACGTGAGCACTCTTGGATATCCGTGTTCGATCTCCGAAACTTTCCTGCGTAGAAATCAGAACCAGTCGTTGGAAGAAAATCGGGCTGTGCTCAAGAAGATTAAGCAACTCGCGGATGCCGCCGGCCTAACGACGGTCGCTTACATTTCGATGGCATTCGCCAATCCTTACGGCGATCCGTGGAGCGAAGAGAAAGTTGCGGAGGCGGCGAAAAGCATCGCAGCGTTGGGCGTTTCGTCCGTGTCGGTGGCGGACACGGTTGGAGCCGCGGAGCCGGAGTTGATTCAGCGCGTGATGACAGCAGTCTTGCGCGAAAGTGAATGCGAGGTGGGCATCCACATGCACAGCACGCGCAGCAAATCGGTCGCGAAAGTGCTCGCTGCCTACGATGTCGGGTGTCGCCGTTTCGATTCTGCCATGGGCGGACTCGGCGGCTGTCCATTCGCGCAAGATGAACTCGTCGGAAATGTGCCGACGGAAGAAGTTTTAGGCGCGCTCGAGCAGCGCGGAGTCAAGATGTCGATCTTGCGTGAACTTTCGCCGGTCGCGGCGATGAACTCGGCAATCAGCGAGAAATTTTCGGATTAGACCTGAATCACGCCGGTGTGGAAATGCGCCTGCGGCGTCGGGCGTGAAACGTAACCGAGCAATCGAATGAGCACATCGCGCGTTTCGTGTGGTTGAATGATCGCGTCGATCCATCCGCGCGCGGCGCCGTAACGAATGTCGGTCTGCTCTTCATAAGTCTGTTTCACTTTCGCGCGCAGCTCTTCCAGTTCTTCCGGGCTCGATTTTTTGTCGCGCGCGCGCGCGCGTTTGAGCACGGAGAAAACGGTGTCGGAAGCCTGCGCCGCGCCCATGACGGCGTAACGCGCGTTCGGCCACGCCACTATAAAGCGTGGATCATAGGCTTTGCCGCAGAGCGCATAATTCCCCGCGCCGAACGAGCCGCCGACGACCACCGTGATTTTCGGCACCACGGAATTACTAACTGCACTAACGAGTTTAGCGCCGCTGCGAATAATGCCGCTTTGTTCGGCGTCGCGGCCGACCATGAATCCGGTGACGTCCTGGAAGAAAATAATCGGCAATCCCGTTTGATTGCAATCCATGATGAAACGCGCGGCTTTGTCGGCGCTGTCGGCGTAGATAACGCCGCCCATTTGGATCCCTTCTTTTTTCGTGCGGACTTGCAGACGCTGGTTCGCAACGATGCCGACAGCGCGTCCACCGATTCGCGCGTAGGTGGTCACGAGTGTCTTTCCGTAGTCGGCTTTGTATTCATCGGCCGATTTCGCATCAACGATCGTGCCTAACAAGTCGCGCATATCGTATTGCTTTTTCCCATCGCGGGAAACGATATCGTAGATGGCGTCGCCATCCCGGCGCGGCTTCGGCAAATGGTTATTGTCGATCTTGCCTTTGGCCGGTCCGGCTTCGGGCAGAAGCGAAACGAGCGAGCGCAAACGTTTCAAACAATCTTCGTCATTCTTTTCGTAGAAATCGACCGTGCCGCTCACTTCCGCGTGCATCTTCGCGCCGCCCAGCTCTTCCTGGTCGGCAATTTCGCCGATGGCCGCTTTGACTAACGAAGGGCCGGCGAGATAAAGCCCACTGCCTTCGGTCATCAAAATCTTGTCGCACAAGACCGGAAGATACGCGCCGCCGGCAACGCAATTGCCCATGATGGCCGCGAACTGCGGAATGCCCGCAGCCGAAATGACGGAGTTGTTGCGAAAAATTCGGCCGAAGTCGTCTTCGTCGGGAAAAATCTCGTCTTGCATCGGCAGAAAGACGCCGGCCGAATCGACCAGATAAATAATTGGCAAGTTGCATTCGAAAGCGATGCGCTGCGCGCGAAGCAACTTCTTCACCGTCGCCGGAAAAAATGCGCCTGCTTTCACGCTCGCGTCGTTGGCCACGATCATGCAGGGAACGCCGGCAACGTCGCCGATTCCAGCCACCGTCCCGGCGGCGGCGATGTTCCCCCACTCCTCGTACATTTTGTAGGCGGCCCATAAACCAAGCTCGAAGAAATCGTTTTCCTGATCGAGCAGACGAGTGATGCGTTCGCGCGCGGGCAAGCGGCCGAGTTTGCGCTGGCGTTCGAGACCGGCTTTGCCGCCGCCTTCGCGCAGAACGGCTTCTTCTTTTAAGATGGCGGCGCAGCGCTCGCGCAAAGATTCAGATGAAGATGTCGATCTTTCGGACATGTCCCTTGGCTTCGGCGATGTGCCGGTCTAACTAAAATGCGTCGGCTTCGGAGCGATAACCAGAGTCTCCGCGAATGGAACGCAGACGCGCGCGGCTGCCGCGTTCCGATTCCGGGCGGCGAATCTGCTCCAAAGTGAGCCTAACGAAAAAGGGAACGGCCGCGAGCGCTCCGACGGAAACGAGCGCGATGGCGGCGACCTGACGAAATGGCCGCTTAATTCTATCGGCCACGAGCATTCCAATGCCGAGGCCAATGGCGGTGCGCGTCAACACGAGCAAACCATCGAGTGAAGGCGGTTCCGGAGTTTTTGGCATGGATATCAAAGTAGACATCGCGTACGCTATCGCTCTCGTTTTGCAAGGGCGAAACGGGAAATTTTCTTCGCCACCCGGCCGATGCCGGTCAGCGTTATTGTAAGATCGACAATGCCCAATCCGATATATGCGCTCGTGCTCGCCGGCGGAAGCGGCGAGCGATTCTGGCCGCTCAGCCGGCGGGCGCGCCCGAAACAACTGCTCCGGTTAGTTTCGAAAAAGACTTTGCTCGAAGAAACGATTGCGCGGCTGGACGGCTTCGTGCCGCCCGAACGCATTCTCATCCTAACGAATGTCGAACAGGAAGCGGCCGTGCGCGAGCTGCTCAAAGATTTTCCGAGCGAAAACATTGTGGCCGAGCCGGCGAAACGCGACACCGCGGCGGCCGTCGCGCTCGGCGCGGGTTGGGTCGCGCTGCGCGATCACGCGGCGACGATGATCGTGCTTCCGGCTGATCACGTAATCGCAAATCGAAAAGCATTTCAGGAAACGCTCGCACTCGCCGCGGTCGCCGCGGAAGAAACGGGCGGGTTGGTGACGATCGGGATCAAACCAACCTGGGCATGTCCGGGATTTGGTTACATCGAGCAAGGCGAACCGGTGCGGTTACAAAAGGATTCGGGCAAGGGAGCGGTGCATCACGTCGTCCGCTTCCGCGAAAAACCTAATGTCGATCTTGCGGACTCGTTTTTGCGCAGCGGAAATTTTCGGTGGAATGCCGGCATGTTTGTCTGGTCGGTCCCGACGTTGCTCAGCGAATTCAATCGTCACGCGCCGGAGCTGGGCGACTTCATTTCGCAACTTCGCGCCGCTGGAAATTTCGAGAAAGTATTAAGCGCGCGCTTCAGCAAACTGCCGCGTGTATCTTTCGATTACGCGATCATGGAAAAGGCCGACCGCGTTTTGGTAGTGGAAGCGAGTTTTGATTGGGACGATGTCGGGGGTTGGAGCGCGGTGGCGAAATATTTCCAGCAAGACGAACGCGGAAACGCGGCGAATTGCGCGACAACGATCGCCGAGTCGACGAACAACATTGTCTTCGGCGACGACGGAACGAACATCGCGCTGCTCGGTGTCCACAATTTGATTGTGGTCCGCACGCGGGACGCGGTGCTGATTTGCCACCGGCATCAAGCGGAAAAAATCAAGGAATTGATCAGCAAACTGCCGCAAGAACTGCAATAGAGTTGCAGCGGATGAATCGAATTCTAGGCATCGATTATGGACGCGCGCGTATCGGCGTCGCGATTTCCGATGAGCTGCAGTTCCTGGCGCATCCGCTCGAAACAATCCCGGCAAACGGCAATGCCATCGCGAGGATTGGTACGATCGCGCGCGAAAGAAAGATCGACATCGTCGTAGTCGGCTTGCCGAAACTCATGAGTGGTGAGCACGGGCTTGCGGCCGAAGAAGTAAACCGATTCATCGACAAATTACGCGGCGCCGTCAGTTGTCGAATTGTGACTTGGGACGAGCGCCTAACGACAGCGGGCGCGCAAAAGGCGCTGCGAGAAACCGGAAAGAAGACGCGCAAGACGCGCAGTTATGTCGATCAAGTCGCGGCGCAAATGATTCTGCAGGGCTTCCTGGATCGACAACAACTGGCGGAATAATGTCGCAGCGACTCAAGTTGATCGTCGCCTACGACGGCGGGCCGTATTCGGGCTGGCAAAGCCAGGCCAGCGGCAATGCGATTCAAGATCATCTGGAGCGCGCGTTCCAACGGATCGCAGGAGAGCGGGTGCGAGTGCACGGCGCTGGCAGAACAGATTCCGGCGTTCATGCTCTGGCGCAATGTGCGCATGTCGATCTTACGAAATCCAATTTCGCGCCGGAGAAGTGGCTCTCGGCCTTGAACGGAATTCTCCGGCCAACCATTCGCGTTTTGCGATGCAATTTTGTGTCCGAGAAATTTCACGCGCGGTTCTCGGCCAAAGGCAAAGTTTATCGATATCGAATTTGGTCCGCGCCCGTACTGGTGCCGCTGGAGGTCGGGCGCGCCTGGCATGTCATCGCACCGCTCGATGTCGATCTTATGCGAAGGGCCGCTAAATTATTTATCGGCGAACATGACTTTGCGAGTTTCTCGGCGAATCGCGGCGCTGCACTTGGCGATACAAAACGAACGCTGCGAACAGTCACCGTGCGCCAGCGCGGTGCAATCGTGACGCTGGAATTCGATGGCGAAGGATTTCTCTACAAAATGGCGCGGTTGATGACCGGAAGCATCGTGCAATGCGGTGTGGGGAAAATATCCTGCGATGAGATCGCTGAGACTCTGTTTCGAAAAAGCCGCGGAGACGGGCCACGACTTGTCGCTCCGGCAGCTGGATTATTTCTCGTCCGCGTACGGTACTAAGCCTGCTTCTTGAGGGACGCGTTTGCGAGAGGACCGTGAGGTTCTACGGGTTGGCAGAATACCTGCTTTCTAGTAATTATAATGCGCCGATCCGAGGAACCGTTAGTCACTCCGCAATCTGATCACGAAGGCTTCGCCGTTTTCCGGCGGGGCGCGGCGTGGCTTTTTAGCCAGAAGCATTTTCATCTCAAGCTTCTCTCTGGGACTGCGGCCGGTGTCGTGGTGATCACTCTCTTGGCCGGCATTTTCCTTTATGTAACCATTCGGAATCATCAACAGGAGCTGCTCCGTGCGCACACGATCGAGGTGATGCGCTTAAGCAGTGTGATCGAGAATGATATTGCTTCGCTCGAGACTGCTCACCGTGGATTCTTACTTTCAGGAGACCAATCTTATATCGTCCCGTTCGATCGCCGCCAGAATACAATCCAACATCGGTTAGACGAACTCACTTCGCTTATCATCGACACGCCAAAGCAGCGAAAGCGAGTTATCAAAGTCCAGGAAGTCATTCAGAAGTGGCTCACCACAATAGCGCTGCCGGAAATAAAGGCGCGGGAAACTAAAGCGAACGAATTCACTTCGCCGCAAACGGAGGGGACGACTTCAATTAACTCCCTCGCGCTCGGGAACTCGCTGCTGGATCAGGCGCGCGCCATCCTGCAGTCGCTGCAAGACGAGGAACAGATTGTTTTGAATCAGCGGATGGTGGAACAGGAGTGGGCCACGCAGTCGACCCAAATTCTGGATTTCCTGCCGAAACTCGAGCGGGCGGTGGTGGAGATGGAGAAAGAGAAGCGTGGCTATTTGTTGACTGGAGAGAACAATTTCGCCGAGGCCTACAAACGCGCGATCGCCGATTATTATACTTACAACGGCTACTTGTCGATCTTAGTGGCGAACTCACCGAGCCAGGCGGAATTGCTGGCCGAGGTCCGTGCAAACGTAGAAAGATGGATTACGACCTCAGCGGGTCCCGAGATTGAAGCCAAGCGCGCCGGCAAAGATGTCAGTCGATTGACCGCGAAAGACAACGGCGAGTCGATCATGGCGGACATTCAGCAAATGCTGGGGGCATTCGAAAAAGGGCAGCTCAGCACCTACGAACTGCGGACCGCCGCGGCCAGCCGTGAGCGCGTCGTTAAAACTTCGGCGTTAGGAATTCTTGCGGTTCTCGCGGTTGCCCTGCTCGTCGTTTCGAACAGTTACAGCTTTACCTTAGTCCGGCGCCAACTGTCGAAATTGGAGGGCGTGGAAACGCGCATTCGCTCCATCATTGAAAACATCCTCGATGGAATGATCACGGTCGACCAGGAGGGCGTCATTTGTTCCATCAATCCCGCGGCCGAACGAATGTTCGGGTATAGCGGGAACGAACTTCTTGGTTACAAATTTACCAAACTTGTTTCGAAGTCCTACGGCAGTGAGCCCGACGCCAAGCCCGTTCCATGCGCGTGGCCGGAAATGGCGAAACGCACAGGAAGCACCACGCTCGCTGTCGGACGCACCCGCAAACTCGCGAGTTTCCCGATCGAAATTTCCCTGAGCGAGATGCAGGTCGACGGCCAGAAACTTTACGTTGCCATGGTGCGCGACGTGACGGAACGCAAGCGCTTCGAAAAAGAGATCGCCGCGGAAAAAGAGAGCCTGGCGGTAACACTGCGCTCCATCGGCGACGGAGTCATCACCACCGATGTCCAGGGCCGCGTCATCATTCTTAACAACGAAGCCGAGCGCCTAACCGGTTGGTCATCTCCGGACGCGATCGGCCAACCCCTCAAATCTGTTTTCAACGTCGCGATCGATCTCGCCGCGCAAGCGCGCGCGCAGAAGAGCGGCTATCGGAACGAAGCGCAATCCATTTTGCTCAGCCTTCCGGAAAATGCCACGCTCACTTCGCGAGAAGGAACCGAATACGTCATCGAGCAAGTCGCCTCGCCCATTCGCGATAACAAAAACGAAGTGGCTGGTGTCGTCCTTGTCTTTCGCGACATCACAGAACGGCAGCGTAATGAAGCCGAGCGGCGCAAAGCCGAAACATTGGAGCAACTCGGACTGCTCGCCGGCGGCATCGCGCACGATTTCAACAATCTTCTCACCGCCATCATCGGCAATATTTCTCTCGCCTCCCTGCTTCTTCCGCCAGACGACGAAATGGCGACGCGCCTTGTCGATGCAAAAAATGCCTCGATGCGCGCACGCGATCTCGCGCAGCAACTTCTCACCTTCGCCCGCGGCGGCGCGCCGATCAAAAAGACGGCGTCGATCGGAAAACTCATTCAGGACACGGTCAGCTTTTCGCTCCGTGGCAGTCACAGCCGCAGCGAATTTTCATTCGGCGCCGATCTCTGGGCGGCCGAGATCGATCCCGGCCAGATCAGTCAGGTCATCGGCAATCTTGTCGTCAATGCCGACCAGGCCATGCCTAACGGCGGCACCTTGCGCGTGAACTGCGACAACTACAGTCACAACGGCGCGGAGGAGATTGTCGATCTTGGCCCGGGCGATTACATCCGTATCACCATCCGCGACGAAGGCGTCGGCATTCCGGAAGATTATCTGAAACGCATCTTCGATCCTTATTTCACCACCAAACCGAAAGGCACCGGTCTCGGTCTGGCCACGACTTATTCGATCGTCAAGAATCACAACGGCCTCATCACCGTCGATTCCGAAGTCCATCACGGCTCCGTCTTCACCGTTTACCTTCCGGCCGCAGTGCATCACGAACTGCCGGTTGAAACGATCTTGCCCAGCAGTCAGGCCATCAATGGCACCGGTCGCGTTCTCGTGGTCGATGATGAAGAAGCCATTCGCACGCTCGTCGATTTCACCTTGTCGCACCTCGGCTATCAGGTGACTCAGGCAGCGACCGCGCTCGACGGCGTGAACACGTATCGCGAACACCTGGAAGCGGGCGAGCGATTCGACGCCGTGATTCTCGATCTTACGTTGCCGGGCGGAATGGGCGGCAAAGAAGCTTTAAAGAAATTAATCGAACTCGATCCCACCGTGAACGCGATCGTCTCCAGCGGTTACGCCACCGACGCCACCATGAGCCGCTATCAGGACTTCGGCTTCCGTGGCGTCATCGCGAAACCGTACGAAGCCGCCGAACTCGGCAAAATCGTGCACGACGTCATCGAGTCGAGCCACGTTAATTACTCATCCGAAGACTACGACGGCGGCCGCCTTGCCACGCGTGTGGCCTAACGATCGCTTGTCGATCTAATCAGCCGCCGCGGCCAGATTCTTCACGAATCGGGAACCGTTGCTGACATATCCCGCGCTCTCGTAAAACTTGTGCGCATCTTTGCGCTCGAAGCGTGTGTTCACCGCGATGCGTCTGATGTTTCGCTGCGCAAAATCATTTTCCGCTGCAACGACGAGTTTCTTGCCCACGCCCGCGCCTCGCGCATTTTCCGACACCACTAATGCGATGATGCGACCGCCGGGACTGTTATGCTCGTAGGTGTTATAACAAAACGTCCCGATCATTCCGCAAATTTTCCTCTGCTTCACCGCCACGAATGTTCGATAGCGCGAGTCGGCCATGATTGTCTCCAAACGCATCTTCATTTCCGCGCTCCGCGTTTCGTAGCCAAGTTCGGTCATCAACTCGGCTAACGAATCCACATCCGCCAGTTCCGCCGCGCGAACTGCAAGATCGACATCACTCATTCACTTCATCCGGTTTCAATCGCGGCAACAGTTGCTCCAGGATTGTCGCGATCGATTCTTCCACGCTTTGCCGGTCCGTGTGCACGACAATGTCGGGATCATCCGGCGCTTCATACGGTGCATCGATTCCAGTAAAATCGCGGATCTCGCCCGCGCGCGCTTTTTTATAGAGCTGTTTCGGATCGCGCGCTTCGCAAACGTTCAACGGCGCATCGACAAACACTTCGATAAATTCCGCATTGCCTTCCAGCGCAATCTCGCGCGCGCGTCGTCGATCGACACGATACGGTGAAATAAATGCCGTGATCGCGACTGCGCCCGAATCGGCCATGAGTTTCGCCACTTCGCTGACACGTCGAATATTTTCCACGCGATCTTCCGGCGAAAATCCAAGATTCGAATTCAACCCATGGCGAATGTTGTCGCCGTCGAGCACGTAGGTGTGCATCCCGCGCGCGAACAACTCGCGCTCGAGCGCTTGCGCGATGGTCGACTTTCCCGCGCCCGACAGACCGGTAAACCAGACGACCGCGCCGCGATGCCCGATCTGCGCCGCACGCTGACGTTGCGTGATTTTCCCGCCCGTCCAAAAAATGTTTTTGCTCTTGGCTACGACGCGATCGGTATACATCCCGCCGAAAACAATTCCGCCACCGCCGATCGCGCCGTCATCGACGATGACAAAGCGGCCGAGGTTCGCGACGCGATCGTAATTATCGAGCACGAGCGGCGCGCGCGTTTGCAGAGTGAGCCGGCCGACTTCGTTGCGTTCCAATCGTTCCTGATTGCCCGCCACGCCGGAGCTTTTCGAAGGCGAGTCGATCTTTGCTTTGAGCGTGGACGAATCCAAAACCTGTTCGATCGATACGATCTGACATTTCACTTCCTGCGTCGCGAGGTGCAGATCGTACATCTTGCCCGCGCGCATCGGCTCGCGCGCAATCCAGAACACATCCGCGTGAAAACGGTTCGATTCGATCGGCGTGTCGGTTTGATGCGAAGCGACATACCCGCGCTCGACGAAAATTTGTTCGCTCAATGTTATGCCAATTGAATCGCCGGCGATCGCAGCGCCGTTCCCATTTGCATGCCAGCGCTCAATCGAATGCACGGTTGAAGTTTTGTTAGCCGGCGAAAACACCAACTCATCCCCCACCCTCATCGTGCCCGTCTCCACTCGGCCCGCGATGATGCGCCGTTCGTCGAATCGATAAATATCCTGCACACAAAAACGCAATGGAAGATCGACAAGTGATGGCGTTGGTTCGGTCGCATCGAGGGCTTCCAGAACAGTCGGCCCGCGATACCATTTCATCTTCTGGCTACGTTCGGCCACGTTGTCGCCGCTTTTCGCTGAAGCGGGAACGAAACAGCGTGCTTCCAGTGCAAGATCGACAAGAAACTTTTGGTACTCGTTTGCGATCTCGCTAAAACGTTCCTCGGCATAATCCGCCAAATCCATTTTGTTCACCACCACGATGATCTGCTTGATCCCTAGCATGCTCAGCAAATACGCGTGTCGTCTGCTCTGCTCCTTCACCCCTTCGCTCGCCGCGATGACAAGAATCGCTGCGTCGGCATTCGCCGCGCCCGTGATCATGTTTTTTAAAAATTCTTTGTGACCGGGCGCATCGATGATGACGTAGCGGCGCTTCTTCGTGCGAAACGGAATCTGTGTTGTGTCGATCGTCACGTTTTGCTCCTGTTCTTCCAAAAGCGCGTCGAGCAAAAACGCGAACTCGAACTCCATGTTCTCGGCCGCGCAAGCTTTCTTGATCATGTCGATCTTGCCTTCGGCTAACGAGTCGGTGTCGTGCAGAATCCGCCCGATCAAGGTCGATTTGCCATGATCGACATGACCCACGAAAACGATTTTGATTTTCTGCGCGTCTGTCATCACATGAATCCTTTAGCGCGAAGTTTCTGCATGGCGTTGCGTTCGTGATGATCTTGCGCTCGGCCGGCGCGCTCGCTTGTTTTCGTTGTTTCGAGCTCGGCAATGATCATGTCGATGTTAGCAGCGTGGCTCTGAATCGGAGTCGTGATCGGGCTGCAGCCTAACGATCGGAAACGTTTGCCGTCGCGCGCGAAATACATTTTCGGAATCGGAATTTCTTCGCGTTGGATGTAGCGCCAGATATCGACCTCGGTCCAGTCGAGCAACGGTTGCACGCGCACATGCTCGCCTTTCGCCGGATTGGTCGCGAATTGCCCCCAGAATTCCGGCGGCTGATCTTTGTAATCCCATTCGTACTGCGCATTGCGCGGCGAGAAGTATCTCTCCTTCGCTCGCGTCGCATCTTCATCGCGGCGGATGCCGGTGATGAGCGCGTCCCATTTGTGCTCGGCCAGCGCTTGTTGCAGCGCCACCGTCTTCAGTTCGTGCGTGACCGTCACCGGATCGTGTGTCTCGTAGCCAATGCCACGCTTCCTCGCTTCCTCGTTGATTTTTACGATTAAATTCAGTTTGTAATGCTTGCTCGCCCATTCGCGAAACTCGAGCATCTCCGGAAATTCGTAAGTCGTGTCGATGTGCAACACGGGAAACGGCACGCGCCCGAAGAATGCTTTCTGCGCAAGCCACACGAGCACGTTGGAATCTTTCCCCATCGACCACGGCATCACGATATTCTTGAACGAGTGATAAGCCTCGCGAAAAATGAAGATGCTCTGGTTCTCGAGTTGGTCGAGATGAGTGCGCGCGGTTTGTGACATGTCGATCTTAGCGAACCTATCTTCCACTTGCGGTAGATGACCGCAACCTTAGTGTTGCGCCATGTCGGAAATCGCGGCTTACGATTCGAAAATCGAAGGCAATGTCATCTTCACCCGCTTCGACGCCGCGCTTAACTGGGTGCGCAAAAATTCCCTCTGGCCGATGCCGATGGGGCTCGCGTGTTGCGCGATTGAATTAATGGCCACGGCCGCGTCGCGTTTCGACATCTCGCGATTCGGCGCCGAAGTGATGCGATTTTCGCCACGACAATGTGATGTCATGATCGTCGCCGGCACCGTCACCTACAAAATGGCGCTGGCCGTGAAACGCATTTACGAACAAATGCCGGAACCGAAATGGGTCATCGCTATGGGCGCATGCGCGTCCACCGGCGGAATGTATCGCTCTTACGCTGTGCTCCAGGGAATCGACCAACTTATCCCGGTCGATGTTTACATTTCGGGTTGTCCGCCGCGGCCGGAAGCGTTGCTCGCAGGTTTAATGAAATTGCAGGAGAAAATTTCCGGCGAGCGCTCGTTCCTAAATCAGAAGCCGCAGCTCGTTAAGCAACTCAACGACGCCGTCGCATGAGTCCGCGCGCTCCATTTTCTGATTGCATGACCGCGCTTTTTCATCCTTCCGCCTTCATCCTTCATCCTTTCTTCCGATGACCGGACCCGAATTGCTCGCGTCGCTCAGCCAGCTACTCGGCGCAAAACTTCTAGAGAAAGCCGAGTTTCGCGGCGAAACCACTTACACTATCGCGCCGGTCGACCTCCGCGAAGTCGCAAAACTATGCCGCGACGATCTCGCCTTCGATTACTTGATCGACATCACCAGTATCGACAACTTCGGCCAGGAGCCACGCTTCGAGATCGTCTATGAACTTTACTCGTTAACGCTCGCCGTCCATCTGCGTTTGAAACTGCGCGTCTCCGAAGACGCCGGCGCGGTCGACACCGTCTCCGACACCTGGCCCACGGCCAATTGGCACGAGCGCGAGATTTACGACATGATGGGCCTCAAATTCAACGGCCACCCCGATCTCCGCCGCATCCTCATGTGGGACGGCTACCCGTTCTTTCCGTTGCGCAAAGAATTCCCGCTCGAAGGTCTCCCCAGCGAAATGCCCGACGTCGCCTTCAGCGAAGCCGCGCCCATGGAAGGCGGCCCCTTCGTCACTCAACCATCGACCGCGACCACGAAAGATCGCGAACCGCGCGCACGTCGGCCGGAATTGTGAGCAAACGTCGAATCCTTTGGCTGTTCATCGGCGTACTCTTTGCAACAATTTCGCTCGGATGTCATTACTGGCCGCGACAGACAAACGACCCCCCAGCAAGTCCTTGCCCGACGCCCAATGTAGACAGCGCACGGTGGCGTGAAATAGCGGTGCCCGAGTGCGGCGTACGCCTGAGACTTCCACAGAGATACGACGACGGCGGAAGCTATCCGATGGGCAATGACTGGTTCGAACACATTTATCGCCGGCGCTTTGACTCCGTAATCATCTTTTTTACACGTGAAGGTGACGCCACGTTACGGAATAAAACGATTCGACCCGGTGACTACGAGGGCTACGCCGACTGCACTGAAACGATTGCCGGCCACATCGCAGTTATCTCTAGTTATCGTGACAGCGCCAGCATCGCTGGGCGAAAGCGTCATTTTCGGCCGTATGTCGCGGAAGCGCGATGGCAGTTAAGCGTAAGGGAGTTTCTTCGTATCGAGGCGAGCACAGCGGATCGGCGTGCACAAGAGGAGGTAATAGCCGCATTCCGCACGGTGCAGTTCGTTCCACGATCATTTCCCCTGCCTGCCAAACAACCCAGTGCCTTCATTGAGTACGTTCAACTTGTCACAAGCTTGCCAGTTCCGTTGACGGCATACCTGTTAGTCATTGGCGGTGGAGGATACTTACTATTTCGTTGCAAAGCGCACGAATTACCCATTACAACTCGCCGTCGCCGCGCTTACATTGCGGCGTATTTCGCGCTGGTTCTCACGCCAAGCATGCTCACCGACTTTTTTCTGTTTGCAGCACCGGCTCCAGCACTGCTTGGCTTTTTCGCGCTACTGCCGTCGGTGTTTTACGTCGATGTATGGCCAACGGCCTATGCGATTAGTCTGCTCTACATCCTTCCGATTCTGATTAGCTTCATTATTTTTTATTTCGGACTGACGCTGTACGCTCGACGTCGCTCAAGACGAGCTTCGCAGGACTAGTTCGACAATCCCGCTTGTAGTAATCGCGCGAAATCGGCGGCGGCTTTTTTACCCGTTGCGAGGACTTCGTCGTGGCTGAGTTTCCCTGGTAAAATCCCGGCGGCGAAATTTGTCAGGCAGGAGAAGGCGGCGACTTCTTTCTGGGGAGCGCACGCGCCTCGCGTGCTGGTGATCGCGCCCTCGCGATCACAAACTTTGCGAATTCGGTGCCGCGTTCGTTTGAAGAAAATTTTGGCGAGGGCGCCAAAATCGCACGCGAGGGCGCGTGCGCTCCCCGGAAATGTCGATCTTGCCGATGCAATTGATTGCGGGCTACCATCTCCTCGTGCCTGAGCTCTCTCGTTTTTTTGGTATCATCATCCGCATGTTCGCGGAACCATCGGAGCGACATCACGAGGCCCATTTCCACGCATACTACCAAGAACATGTGGCGGTCTTCTCCATTTCGCCGGTCGCCTTGATTGCCGGTTCGATTCCGCAAAGACAACAGCGGTTAGTCGAGGCTTGGGCGGAACTGCACCAGGATGAATTGCGCGCGGACTGGAATCTTCTCGATCAAGGAAGAGTACCTGCGCGGATCGCGCCTTTGCAGTAGATTAGGCCATGAGTCATCCCATCCATCGGATCACTTCATTCGAGCAAGTTGGAACGTACACGTTGCGTCTATGTTTCGATGATGGCGTCTCGCGCACGATCAACTTTGAGCCCATTCTGGCGGGCGAATTATTTGGACCCTTGCGCGATCCGGAGATTTTCCGGCAGGTGAAGCTTGATCCTGAGGTGCACACAGTTGTCTGGCCGTCTGGGGCAGATTTCGATCCTGCAACCTTGCACGACTGGCCAGAACACGAGTTAGCTTTCCGATCCGCGGCGGAGCGGTGGAATCACGCCGTGGCTTAATCGCGGTTTGGTTCGATCGACAATCCTGCTCGCAAGAGTCGCGCGAAATCGGCGGTAACCTTCCTTCCCGTCTCGAGAACTTCGTCGTGACTGAGTTTTCCCGGCGAAATGCCGGCGGCGAAATTCGTCAGACAGGAGAAGGCGGCGACTTCGAGGTCGAGGGCGCGCGCTTGGATGGCTTCGAGCACGGTGGACATGCCGACGGCGTCGGCGCCGAGTGTTTGCAGCATGCGGACTTCGGCCGGCGTTTCGTACTGCGGGCCGAGCAGACTCGCGTAGACGCCTTCGTGCAGGATGATGTCGATCTTGCGCGCGGCGTCACGGAAGTGTTTCCGCGCTTGAACCGAATAGACTTCGGTTAGATCGACAAATTGCGCGCTGCCGAGCAGCGGACTCGTGCCGGTCAGATTGATGTGATCGCTGATCATCATCCATTCGCCTGGAGAAAATTTCGGATTCAACGAGCCAGCGGCATTGGTCAGAATCAGCTTCTTAATTCCCGCTTCCGCGAGCAGCCGCACGCCCGCCGTCACATCGCGCGCGGAAAATCCTTCGTACAGATGAACGCGTCCTTGCGCGAAAATCACCGGCATCTTGTCGATCTTGGCGAGAGCAAATTGACCGGCGTGTCCGGGAACCGACGTTTGCGGAAGTTCGGCGAACTCGCTGTAACTGATCTGCTGCGCGTCTCCGGGAACAATCGAGCCTAAGCCGGAACCGAGAACGATGGCGAACTCGGCGCGCCAATCGCGCAGGCGGTGAAGCGCGCCGTTCACGCCGCGGAGACGGGCGGTGCCGACGCGGGCTTGCGTCGCTCGGCCATGACATCGGCGCGGATGTCGTCGCGCGAGCCGGAATATTTGGACTCCGCTCGCGGATAAGCGATGCGGCTGTGCAACATCGTCATGAGCGTGAAGCGAAATCGTTCCGCGATGACTTTGATGTTGCCGAGGGTGAGATCGCAGTCGTCCAATTGCCCGTCGGCGATTCGTTCCTCGATTAATTCGTTGATGAGCTGCTCGATCTTTTGCGGCGTCGGTTTCTCCAAACTGCGCGACGCGCTCTCTACCATGTCGGCCAGACTAACGATGGCGCTCTCTTTCGTTTGCGGTTTCGGCCCGGGATAACGAAAGCTTTCCTCGCGCACTTCCGGCACATCTTCCTCGCGCATGTTCATGATCTTGCCGCCCTCTCGCGCGTCCTCCTGCTGCTGCATGGCGCGCTGGTAAAAGTAATAGACGAGCGACGTGCCGTGATGCTCCTGGATAATGTCGATGATGCGGTGATTGAGTTTGTTCTTCAGCGCAAGATCGACACCTTCTTTCACGTGCGCGATGATGATGAGCGCGCTCATCGTCGGCGCGAGATCGTCGTGTGGATTGCGCTCGAAGTTCATGTTCTCGGTGAAATAATCCGGCTTCACCAGTTTGCCGACATCGTGGAAATAGGCGCAGACGCGGCAGAGTGTTGCATTGGCAGCGATCGCTTCGGCGGCCGATTCCGCCAAATTCGCGACCACGAGACTGTGGTGATATGTGCCTGGGGCTTCGATCGTCATGCGGCGCAGCAACGGATGATTGAGATCGGACGACTCGAGCCAGGAAATGTCGGTCGTGATTTGGAAAACGTTTTCGAGCATCGGTAAAGCGCCGCCGACGATCATCGCGGTCAGTATGCCGTTGCCGAGCGCATACGCGCTTTGCAGTCCGATCATTCGCCAATCGTTGCTGGCGAAGGAAAGGAAATTGATCGGGCCAATGATTCCGAATGTGAGCGACAACAACCAAATGGCAGCGCCCACGCCTAAACCGGCGCGGATGAGTTGGCCACGTCGCCGCACCTGGAGCGTTAACGAGACGGCAGTGAATCCGCTGATGAGGGCGGTGACAAGAAGCGGCGCGTCGATGCGTCCGAAGAGCACGCTGCTCCACAAACTAACGAACACAGCGGCGTAGAGACCGTGATTGCGGCCTAACAAGACGCTGAGTACCAGCGGCGCGAAAGCGTAGGGCGTGATCAATCCGCCCATTTCCGGCGTGAGGACGCGATAATTGCCGCTGTTGCAAAGCACGAGCACCAGTTTCGTAACGGCGAGTTGCACCAAAATTGTTCCGAAGACGAGCAGGATGCGCGAGCTTCGTGAAAATGTGGTCGGCTGATTGATCCAGAGCTGAACGAGCGCCGTTAGCAAAAACAAAAGCGCGATGACGAAGTTCTTGGTCGGTTCCGGCTGTTGACCGCTGAAGACGAGAAAAGCAAGCGCACCGACGAATGCGAGCAGGATAAATGTTTTGACGTAGAGCGAATACTCCAGCGCACGCAGCGTTTCGTTTCGCATTCGCCGCCGCCGCGTTTTTTTGGAAGCGAGGCCCCGCCTAACAAGCTGATTGCGTTTCAGGAAATCGAACATGTCGATCTTAGCTCACTTGCGCGAAGCGCCCGGTGCGGGCGAGCGATGTTGTTGATAGGCGTTGATGATGGTTCGGACAAGCTCGTGTCGGACCACATCACGCTCGGTGAAATAGACAATCGAAATTCCGGGCGTTGTCTTCAGCGCCTGCAATGCTTCCACCAGACCGGAGCGCTTGTTCGACGGCAGATCAATTTGGGTGACATCGCCCGTGACCACGCATTTCGAATTCGGTCCCATGCGCGTCAGCAACATAAACATCTGTTCCGTGGTCGTGTTTTGCGCTTCATCGAGAATGATGAATGCGTTGCTCAGCGTGCGCCCGCGCATGTAAGCGAGCGGCGCCACCTCGATGGTTTGCCGCGCGATGAGCCGCTCCATTTCCTCGGGCTCGATCATGTCGCGCAACGCATCATAAAGCGGACGCAAATACGGCGTGATTTTTTCCTGCAAATCACCGGGCAAAAATCCCAGCGCTTCGCCCGCTTCCACCGCCGGCCGCGTCAGGATGATGCGCGCGACCAATTCCTTCTTTAGCGCCGCCATGGCCATGGCCACCGCGAGATAGGTTTTGCCGGTGCCGGCGGGACCAATTCCGAAAACGACATCGTTTTTCTTGATCGTCTCCACGTAAGTCCGCTGACCGGCCGTGCGCGCTGTGATGGGCGGCTTGCGGGGTGAAGTTACGATCTTGGTCGCAGCAAGCTCGCCGACGTTGTCCTCGCGCGACTCGTTAACCGAATTGAGCGCGTAATTGAATTCGTGGCGTTGAATATCGACGCCTTTTTGCCGCGCTTCTTCGAGTTGATCGAACACCCGCTTCGCCTTGTCGATCTTGTCCGGCTCGCCTTCCAGTTTCACCCAGCCTTCGCGCGTCGTCACTTTCACGCCGAGCGAATCCTCCAGGTTTTTCAGCAGCTTGAGATCGTTCGCGTAAAGCGATTGCAACGCCCGCGGGTTCTCGAATTCTAAGGTGCGCGTTTCGGTCAAGATCGACAATCGTTAGATCGACATCTACTCGTTAACGGAAACCGTAGACCAGCGCCCAATGCGTGCGCTCCTCGGGCGATTCCTCGATCGCCACAATGATGAAATAACTTCCGGTCGCTTTCGGAACAATGTGCGCGCCGGCGAAATGGCCTTTCTCCCAGCCATCCCCTTGCTCCGCTAATTTTCCTTCCGCGTCGTAGATGTGCACGGAAATTTTTGCACGCTCCACTTCTGTTCCCATCCAAAACCAATACTCATTTCCTTTGAACAATTGCTGGCGGACCGCTTTCTTTTCGCCGCCGCCAAGATCGCCCCCCCAGTAATCTTCGCGCACCTGAAAGCCTTCCTTTACGTAAGGCTCCGCTGCCTGGAGAGCGAACGATTGCGCGTCGTCGACCGATGCGAGCACCGTTCCGCGCAACGCGACCACCGCTGCCAGAAATGTAATTGTCCGAAAAAAACGATTCATCGAAACCCCTTATTGTCGCGTGACAATTCCATAATCGAGACGTGTCGTTATCTCGTTGATCTTCTTGACTGATTCGGCTGAAATCCTCGCCGTGCCGACGTCCACGAGCGGCCGGACCTGCCCGAGCGCCGTATTAATTTCGCGCACGATCGGCACATTGAATTCTGGCGGCATCGCCTGGAGGCGCGATTCGAAATAAACAAGGAGGTCGGGCTGATGCAGCAACTCAGCGCCGTCTTGCGTGAAGCGTTTCGTTACCACCGCGGTCAACACTTCCGTTCCGCGCAGCCAACCGCCGAGGCTCACCAGTTGCGAAAGTTTTTCATCGTGCAATTCAGTCATCGCGGTCTGCACGCTGTTCTGGGTGCGGTCGAGTTCCTGGCGGACATTTTCCCATTTCCGCTTGTCCGCCGCTTCGATGATCGCTTTCGCATGCGGCGTGATCGAATTTCCCACACCAATTTGTTGCGCCAATTTCAGCACTCGTTGTCCGATGTCCTTCACACCCGGCGCGTCCTCCGCCTGCACCGCGATAAATCCATCGGCGATGACAGTGCCGAGCAAAAGCGCGACACGTGGACGCTCGGTGAAATTCGCCCCCTTCTCCGTGCGGACATACTCATGCCAATTAACGGAGCCCAGTTTGTTGAGCGCGCCGAAGACTTCGTTCGGTAGCGGCACGACCACGTCTTCGACTTTTTTCGAAAGCTGCTTAACGTCGATGCGCTGGGGCGCCTGCGCCGCATGAGCGCAGATCGTCAGGCCGACGATCGCGGCCACACCGACTCTATATAAATTAGTGAATGAACTCATCGGAGCTTCGACTGTTGATTTCGCCTACGTATTCAGGATTAATGAAGGACTCTAAGCAAAACTGGCCCACGCACAAATTTCCGCAGCGTACATTTTCAACAATTGTGAATCGCACGAACTCCATCTTCCAGTCGCACAATTCGGTCTCATTATGACGTCCGACCGGCTCCAGCAAATCCTGAAGCGCGCCTCCGCCAAGCGTTTTCTCGTCATTGGCGACCTGATGCTCGACGAATTTGTCTGGGGGAAAGTCGGCCGCATTTCGCCCGAGGCGCCGGTCCCGGTCGTCGAAGTTACCGGCGAATCATTTTATCCCGGCGGCGCGGCCAACGTCGCGCGGAATCTCCGCGAATTTGTTGATCGCGTTGGCGTAGTCGGTTTGCTCGGCAGCGATCGCGGCGGCAAACAAATGCGCGAACTGCTGGCCGCGTGCAAGATCGACATGTCGGGCTCGGTCGAAGACGAAAACTTTGCCACCATCGTCAAGACGCGCATCATCGCGCGTCAGCAACAAGTCGTCCGGGTCGATCGCGAAAAAATCGCCAGCCCGTCGCCGGAGCAATGCGCCCAAGTGCTGGCCGCAGTTCGCAAAGCGCTCCCAAATGTCGATGCGATCATCTTCGAAGATTACGGCAAAGGTTTCTTGAGCGGCGAAATCGTTTCGCAAATCGCGAGCGATGCCGCGGCCGTCGGAAAACTTTTGGCCGCCGATCCAAATCCGCGACATCCGCTCGATTGGCGCGGGATGACGGTGGTGAAGCCGAACCGCGCCGAAGCATTTCTCGCCGCCGGGATTCCGTGGCGCGATCCGGATGCTTCTCCAAATGAAGATGTCGATCTTGTCCGCGCCGGCGAGATTCTGCTCGAGAAATGGAAGACGAAATATTTGCTCATCACACTCGGCGAGCACGGCATGATGCTGTTCCAGGCAAACGAACCGCCGCACCATATTCCGACCAAAGCGCGCCAGGTCTTCGATGTTTCGGGCGCGGGCGACACCGCCATCGCGCTCTTCACGCTCGCGCTTGCTTGCGATGCGACGCCGATTGAAGCGGCCGAAATTGCGAATCACGGCAGCGCCGTTGTCGTGGCAAAACTCGGAACCGCGATTGTGAGTCGCGAAGAATTGCTGGCCAGTTTCGAAGATGACACCGGCCGTCTTTCTTGATCGCGACGGCACATTGATGCGCGATGTGGATTACTGCGGCGACCCGCAAGATGTCGATCTTTTGCCGGGGGTAACGGCAGCGCTGCGGAAATTAAAAGAGCGCGGCTACAAACTCATCGTCATCACAAATCAAAGCGGAATTGGCCGCGCACTTTTTAACGATAAACAATATCGCGCGGTGGAAGCGGAGCTCGCCCGACAGATCGGTGAAGGATTAATCGACGCGACTTATTATTGTCCGCATTTGCCTAACGACGGCTGCAAATGCCGCAAGCCTTCGCCGGAAATGGTCCGGCAAGCGGCGCGAGATCACGATGTCGATCTTGCGCGGTCATTTTTCATCGGCGACAAAGCGAGCGATCTCGAGTGCGGACGCAACGCGAATGTGAAAACGATTTTAGTCCGCACGGGTTACGGCGCGGAAACCGATGAGAGCCTCGCCGATTTCGTGGCGAACAATTTGGACGGCGCGGCAAAGTTGATTTTAGCAGCCGCTCTATAATATGCGCCGTCATCCCGAACGGAGTGAGGGACCTCTCCTACTTCCTTGGATCACACAAATTCATCTGCGTAATCAACGAGTCTGTGCGAGGTCCCTCGCCGTCTGCGCGGCTCGGGATGACACGCAATATATATGAGTAAGGCCCTCGGCATTATTCCGGCGCGTTGGGAGTCGACGCGTTTTCCGGGAAAGCCGCTCCATCTCATCGCGGGCAAACCTTTGCTGCGGCGGGTGTGGGAGCGTTGTCGCCGCGCGAAAACCTTGGATGCGGTCATCATTGCGACTGATGATATGCGCATCGCCGAGGCGGCGTTCGATTGGGGCGCGGAGGTTTCGTTAACGGCGAAGAATCATCAAAGCGGGACCGACCGCATCGCCGAAGTCGCGCTGAAGGCAAAGCAGTTCGATTACATTATTAATATACAAGGCGACGAGCCGTTGATCGATTCGCGTTTGATCGACAAGTTGGTCGAGAAGCTTCGGCGCAATCGCAAGATCGACATCGTCACGGCCGCGCATCCGTTTGCTAATGTCGCCGACATGCGTTCGCCGCATCAGGTGAAAGTGGCGGTCGATCGTTTCGGACGCGCGCTCGATTTTTCGCGCAAGCCCATCGAAGCGCAGAAAGTTTTGCGACATCAGGGTATTTACGGATTCCGACGCGCCGCGCTTTTGCGATTCGTGAAGTTAAAGCGAACACGCCGCGAGCGCGCCGAGTCGCTGGAGCAATTGCGCGCTTTAGAAAATGGTGTAACTGTTCATGTGCTCGTCACAAAACATGGATCGCCCGGCGTCGACACGCCGCAGGATGCGAAAGCGCTGGAGCAAAAGCTGGCTCGCGCGAAACGAAAGGTGTCTCGATGAAATACATTTTCATCACCGGCGGCGTGGTCAGTTCGTTAGGCAAAGGATTAGCGGCTGCTTCCCTCGGAACGTTGCTCGAAGCGCGCGGGCTGCGCGTGGTCTTCCAGAAGTTCGATCCCTATCTCAATGTCGATCCTGGAACGATGAATCCGTTTCAACACGGCGAAGTTTATGTGTTGAACGATGGCGCGGAGACCGATCTCGATCTGGGCCACTACGAACGCTTCACCAATTGCGTCCTCTCCCGCCACAACAACCTAACGAGCGGTCAAGTTTACGAGACGGTGATCTTGAATGAGCGCCGCGGCGATTATCTCGGCAAAACCGTCCAGGTGATTCCGCACGTGACCGACGTGATCAAGAATCGCATTCGCGAACTTTCGGACGAGAGCAAATACGACATCGTCATCACCGAGATTGGCGGAACGACGGGCGACATCGAAGGTTTGCCGTTTCTCGAGGCGATCCGGCAATTCATTCTCGAAGCTGGTCCGGAGAACGTGCTCAACATTCACGTCACGCTCGTGCCCTATATCAAAGCGGCGGGCGAATTGAAGACCAAGCCGACGCAGCAAAGCGTGGCCAAACTCCGCGAGATCGGATTGCAACCGCAGATGTTGATGTGCCGTTCGGAAAAACCGCTTGAGCGCGAAGTGCGGCAGAAGTTGTCGATGTTCTGCAACGTCCAGGAGAAAGCAGTCATCGAAGCGCGCGATGTTCCGCACACCATTTACGAATTTCCCCTCATGCTTCACGCCGAAGGCGCGGACAAACTTGTTTGCGACCTGCTTCACCTCACAACGCCGGAGCCGGATTTGGCTGGCTGGAAAAACTTTGTCGAGCGAGTCGTTAGTCCGAAGAAGCGGGTCAAGATCGCCATCGTCGGCAAATACATCGATCTGCAAGATGCCTACAAAAGCATTTACGAATCGCTCACCCATGCGGCCGCGGGCCAGGATTGCGGGATCGATCTCAAACTTGTCGACGCGGAATCGTTGCAAGGCGGCGTCGAAGACGAGCTGAAAGATGTGGGGGGCGTTTTGATTCCGGGCGGCTTCGGTGAGCGCGGAGTCGAAGGGAAAATCGAAGCGGCGCGGTTTGCTCGCGAGCACAAGGTTCCGTATCTCGGACTCTGTCTTGGAATGCAGGTCGCAACGATCGAATTCGCGCGCAATGTCTGCAAGATCGACAACGCGAACAGCACTGAGTTCGACAAGAAGACGAGCGAGCCGGTAATTTTCCTGATGGAAGAGCAGCGCGGCGTGCGCAAGAAAGGCGCGAGCATGCGGCTCGGCACCTGGCCGACTCAACTCGGCAAGGGAACGATCGCGCAGAAAGTTTACGGAGCGGACGAAGCACTCGAACGGCACCGGCACCGTTACGAATTCAACATGAAGTATCGCGATCGGATGAACGAGAAAGGTTTCCTGATTTCCGGAACTTCGCCCGACGGCACCCTGGCCGAACTGATTGAGCTGCGCGACCATCCGTATTTCGTGGCGTGTCAATATCACCCCGAATTCCAGAGCAAGCCTAACAAGCCTCATCCGCTCTTCGCCGGATTTATCGAAGCCTGCCTGTCGCGTCAGAGCGGTGCGCCGCGCGCCGCAAGCGATCCATTATCGCCGCCCCGAGTCCCTGATCCGGAACTCGTTCTGCAACGATAAGATCGACATCGTCCATCGCGTCGAGCTCGCGCAGCAATCGAAAAAGATTCGCGGCCGCTTCGCGCAAATCCTGCCGCTCACTCAAATAGCAGACGGCGCTGAAGTTCTGCGATGCAATCGGATTCCACGCGAGCAAACCGACGCGTTGATGTTCTTCAAACGCGAATGTTTTCGCGTCGTCGATCAAAAGGAGCAGAGTTTTTGGCGCGTAATGCGACGGCAGTTGCCCTGGCGCTGAAATTTGTTGCGGGGTTACGACCTGGATCTCGCCGAAGATCGACAATTGCTCTTCCGTGATTGGGCCGCGGCGCAGGATGTCGATCTTGCCGTCGTGAACGGCGACGATGGTCGATTCAATTCCGTGTGCGGTCGAACCGCCGTCGATGATCATCGGGATTCGTCCGCCCAGTTCCTCATGAACGTGAGATGCCGTCGTCGGACTAACACGGCCAAATTGATTTGCGCTGGGCGCGGCCAATGGAGAATCGAATAGACGGATGATTTCCGAAAAAACCGGATGCGCACTGATGCGGACCGCGACTGTGTCGAGATCAGCGGTCACGATCTCGGGAATGGCGTCGCGTTTCGGCAAAACCATGCTTAAAGGCCCCGGCCAAAAGGTTTGAGCGAGCCGCAAAACCAATTGTCGATCTTGCGTAGGAATATTCGTAACTCGCTCCAGCCAGTTACTATCCGGCAGATGAACGATTAGTGGATCAAACCGCGGTCGCTCTTTCGCTTCGAAGATTTTTGCGACGGCGATGGGATTGAGCGCATCGGCCGCAAGTCCGTAAACCGTCTCGGTCGGCAAGGCGACAACCTCGCCTTTCCGCAGCAATTCAACCGCCGCGTCGCGGTCAGTTGAAATCTCTGTCTTCACTTCGGCAACTTTGCCGCCAGCACCGTTTCGGTCTGCTTCTTTCGGAAGGCTTGGTAGCTTTCGCGAATCTTCTCATCGGATGTCGCGAGGATTGACGCGGCCAACAAGGCGGCGTTCTTCGCGCCGGCCGATCCGATGGCAAGTGTGCCGACCGGAATTCCTCCGGGCATCTGCGCCATCGATAAGAGCGAATCCAATCCGTGCAACGATTGTGATTGCATGGGGACGCCCAGAATCGGCAGCCACGTATAAGCGGCCGCGACTCCAGCCAGATGCGCGGCGCCGCCGGCGGCGGCGATAATGACTCGGATTCCGCGATCCGCGGCTTTGCGCACAAAGTCCGCGGTGGCGTCGGGTGTGCGATGCGCGGAGAGGACGTGCGCCTCGTTAGGGATGCCGAGATCATCGAGCGTTTTCACGCAGACGGACATGGTTTCCCAATCGGATGTGCTCCCCATAATAACGGCGACCAGCGAAGAAGTTTTTGTTTCAGCCATGATGGGATTGTAACGAAGATGTCGATCTTTTCATTGTCGATCTTGCATCGATATTGCGCTGGTGAATCGCGCCGGCAAATCCATCGTGCTCATCGGAATGATGGGCGCGGGCAAATCTTCGGTCGGACGTTGTCTGCAGCGGAAGACAAGCTTAGCGCGTTTTGATATCGATGAATTGATCTCATCAAAATTTGGAAAACCGATTCCGAATATCTTTGCCGACGATGGCGAAGAAGCATTTCGTAGCGCGGAAACAAGTGCGCTCCGTGAGTTGTCGTCGACATCGGCGGGAATAGTCGTCACCGGCGGCGGGATCGTTTTGCGCGATGAGAATGTCGATCTTTTGAAACAGTTAGGCATCGTCGTATGGCTGGAGGCGAATGAAGAAACGCTTTTTGAGCGAGCATCGCGTCGTGGCGGGCGTCCATTATTGGACGCAGAAAATCCGCGAGAGCGATTGTCGATCCTATTAAAAGCGCGCGCGCCGCTTTACACAAAGGCCGCCGACATTCGTGTCGATACGACAACGCTGACACAAGACGAAGTGGCGGACTTTATTTTGGACGAAACAAAAAAGCGCACCGCGACCGATGAGTAAGTTGAAAGAGGAATTGATCGCATTCGCGCGGGAGGTCGGCTTCGACTCGTGCCGCGTGGCGGCCTGCTCTCCCCCACTCCACGCCGATCGCTTTCGCGATTGGCTGCGTGAGGGCGCGGCGGGAGAAATGAATTACATGGCGCGCGGCGAAGAGAAGCGGTGCGATCCGCAATTGATTTTGCGTGGGGCGCGATCGGTTGTTGTGTTGGCGTTGAATTATTTTCAGGGACATGCCGCCGAGACGGCGGCCTCTACAGGAAAAGGAAGGATCGCCCGTTATGCTTGGGGCGATGATTATCACGACGTGATCGAGGCCAAGCTGCGCAAGATCGACATGTTCCTTCAACGATTTGGCGGGACGCAGAAATGTTACGTTGATACCGGACCGATTTTGGAACGCGATCATGCGGCCGCGGCGGGAATTGGATGGCATGGGAAGAGTACGATGCTGGTCGATGAGAAACTCGGAACGTGGTTTTTTCTCGCGGAAATCCTAACGACACTGGAGTTGGAAGCAGATCCGCCGGCGCGGGATCGCTGCGGGACATGCGCGCGCTGCATCACCGCTTGTCCGACGGGCGCGATCACCGCTCCGCATCGGCTCGATGCGCGACGTTGCATTTCGTATCTGACGATTGAGCACAAAACTTCCATTCCGCTGGAACTGCGGCCGCTCATCGGCGACCGCATTTACGGCTGCGATGATTGTCTCGACGCCTGCCCGTGGAATCGCTTTGCCAAAGCTTCGCGCGAGACTGCGTTCAATGCGCGAAGATCGACATCGTCATTTTCGCTGCGCGATTACCTGAAGCTGAGCGACGCAGAATTTCGATTGCTCTTTAAGAACTCGCCGATCAAGCGAATTAAGCGCCGCGGGTTTTTGCGAAATGTTTGTGTCGCGCTCGGCAATGTCGGAGATGCTCACGATTTGCCCGCGCTGGAAGCGGCGGCACTGGACCCTGAGCCGTTGATTGCCGAGCACGCCGCCTGGGCCATCGAACAAATTCGCGCAAGATCGACATCGTCATGCGCGGCCGCAATTAGTTGAATCCAAACTCGTTCGTCGATGCATCCCATTGATGCCTATGAACGGGATTAGCTTTGCAAGAGTCCAATCAGCCATAAATTCTGACGCGTTCACTTCCACGAGCGATCAGCCCATGCATCAAACCGCCACCACTCCCGCCGATGCGAAGAAGCGGCGTTCGCGACGTAAACGCCAGATCACTTATGGCGTGGTCGGTCTGGTCGTGTTGTGGATCGTGGTCGCGATCATCATGAGCAAAATGGAGAAGCCGATTCCGGTGACGACGGACAAGGCGGTGCGCAAAACAATTGTGCAAACGGTGACGGCGACCGGCAAAGTGCAACCGGAAACCGAGGTGAAAATTTCGCCGGAAGTCGCGGGCGAGATTATCGATCTACCGGTGGAGGACGGAAAACCGGTGAAGAAAAATGATTTGCTGCTGCGCATCCGACCGGATTCGTACAAGGCGCAGGTGGAGCAACAGGAAGCGGCGATTAGTTCGGCCAAGGCGACGAACCTTCAGCAAAAAGCGACGATGATGAAAGCCGAGCAGGATCTCAAACGCGCTGAAGATTTGTTCAACAAGAAGATGATTTCGGCGCAGGAATTTAGTGCGGCGCAGGCGGCCTACGATGTGGCGAAAAATACTTACGAGAGTTCCGGTCACGAGATCGAGCGGGCGCAGGCGGGCTCGAGTCAGGCGCGCGATCAACTTTCGAAGACGACAATCTATTCGCCGATCGACGGCACGATCACGATTTTAAATAGCAAACTCGGGGAGCGCGTGGTCGCGACGAATCAATTCGCCGGCACCGAAGTGATGCGCGTTGCCGACCTCGGCCACATGGAAGCGCGCGTGGATGTGAACGAGAACGACGTCGTGAATGTTAAGACCGGCGACAAGGCAAACGTGAAGATCGATGCTTATGGCGATCGAAAATTTCACGGCACGGTTCATCAAATCGCAAACACCGGAAAGACAACGGGCGCGGGCACGCAGGAGGAAGTGACGAATTTCGAAGTGAAGATCGGCATCGACGATCACGATGTGACTTTGAAGCCGGGGCTGAGTTGCACGGCGGACATTGAGACGAACATGGTGAAGGATGTGGTCGCTGTGCCGATGCAGAGCGTCACCATTCGCACCGGCGATTCCAATCTGAGTCCGGAAGAAATCGAAAAGAAAAAGCAAAAGGCGGCCGAGCGCGACAAGGGCGATAACAGCGCTGAGCTGACAAACGAGAAGCTGGAGAAGCAGGCGCAGAAGGAAGAACGAGAGAAGTTGGCGAAGGTCGTGTTTTTGAAAAAAGGAAACAAGGCGCAGATGGTTAAAGTGACGACCGGGATTTCGAACGACACGTTCATGGAAATCAAAAGCGGCATTCAGCCTAACGACGAAGTGATCTCGGGAAGTTACAGCGCGATCAGCCGGAAGTTGAAGGACGGCGCCAAGGTCAAGATCGACAAGGAAGGCACGAAGTAGTCGACGATTGCATGTCGATCTAACGATGGACGCGCGCGATTCAATCAGATCGGTGGGGCCGCTCGTCATCGATATCGAGAACATCACGAAAGATTACGTGATGGGCGAAGAGACCGTGCGCGCGCTCCGCGGCGTGTCGCTACAGATTCATCGCAACGAATACATCGCCATCATGGGCCCGAGCGGCAGCGGCAAGTCGACGCTCATGAATATGCTCGGTTGCCTCGACACGCCGAGCTCTGGCCGCTACGAGTTCAACGGCAAGAGCGTGGCGGAGATGGATGATGACGAACTCGCGGCCATTCGAAATCGCGAGATCGGATTCGTTTTTCAAACATTCAATCTGCTTCCGCGCGCGACCAGTCTGCGCAATGTCGAGCTTCCGCTTATTTACGCGGGCATCGATCCCGAGACGCGCGAAGAACGCGCCGCGAAGGTGCTGGCTGATGTTGGCCTGGGCGATCGCGTGCAGCACAAGCCTAACGAGCTCTCGGGCGGGCAACGTCAGCGGGTGGCGATCGCGCGCGCGCTCGTTAACAACCCGTCCATCATTTTAGCGGACGAGCCGACTGGAAATCTCGATTCCAAAACTGGCGAAGAGATCATGGCGCTCTTGGAAAATCTTTATCAACGCGGCAACACCATCATTCT
>JBBROO010000021.1:0-46720 GCA_038229295.1 Chthoniobacterales bacterium
AAATGTCGGCCGGCAAAGCAGCCGCGCTCGAACTGGCCGAATCCTCGCGCGATCCGCTCGATGAGCGCGGCAGTTTCGCGAGCAATCTCTTCATCGGCCGTTTCGCTTTCGATCGCATTTATCCGTATCCGACGCAGAGCGCCGAAGACCGCGCCAAAGGCGAACCGTTTCTGAACGAGCTAAAAAATTATCTGCGCGACAATGTCGATCCGGACGAGATCGATCGCACGGGCGAGATTCCGCAGAAAAACATCGACGAGCTTTTCGCGATGGGCGCGTTCGGCGTGAAGATTCCGACGCAGTACGGCGGGCTCGGTTTGTCGCAGGTGAATTACGGACGCGCCGCCATGTTGCTCGGTAGTTGGGACGCGAACCTGACCGCGCTCGTCTCCGCGCACCAATCGATCGGCGTGCCGCAACCGCTGATTCTTTTCGGCACGGAAGAGCAGAAGAAAAAATATTTGCCGCGCGTGGCGCGGAAGGAGATCTCGGCGTTTGCCCTAACGGAATGGAACGCCGGCTCCGATCCCGCGAACATGAGTCTGCGCGCCGACCCGACCGAAGACGGCTCCGCTTTCCTCATGAATGGCGAGAAACTTTGGTGCACGAACTTGATCAAGGCCGGCGTGCTCGTGGTCATGGCCAAGACGGCGCCGAAAATGGTCAACGGCAAAGAGCGCAAACAAATCACGGCGTTCATTGTCGATGTTGATTCGCCCGGGCTCGAGATCACCTATCGCTGCCGGTTCATGGGATTGCGCGCGCTTTACAACGGCATCGTGAAATTCACCAATGTGCGCGTGCCGCGCGAAAACATGATCGCGAAGGAAGGGCAGGGGTTGAAAGTCGCGCTCACGACATTGAACACCGGCCGCCTAACGATCCCGGCGGCATGCGTCGGTTTGTCGAAACGCCTCCTCGATATTTGCCGAAAGTGGGTGACGGAACGCGTGCAATGGGGCGTGCCGATCGGCCAGCATTACGCCATCGCCGGCAAAGTCGCGGAGATGGCGGGCAGTGTCTTCGCGATGGAAGCGATCACTTTCCTAACGAGTGCGCTGGTCGATCGCAAAGCGGGCGATCTGCGCATCGAGACGGCGATGTGCAAAATGTGGGCGACGGAAACGACCTGGCGCATCGCCGATGAAGCGATGCAGGTGCGCGGCGGTCGCGGTTACGAGACGGCGGACTCGTTAGCCGGTCGCGGCGAAGAGCCAATCGCAGTGGAGCGATTTCTGCGTGATTGCCGCATCAACATGATCTTCGAAGGCTCGAGTGAGATCATGCGTTTGTTCATTGCGCGTGAAGCGCTTGATCCGCATCTCAAAGTCGGCGGCGCGATCTTCAACACGCAATTGCCGATGGCGGAGCGAATGAAAGCGGTGTTCACGTCGGGGAAATTTTACGCCGGCTGGTATCCGAAGCAGTGGCTGCCGGGCGGCGCGGACAAGATCGACAATCTCCATTCCGATCTTCAGGCGCATCTGAATTACGGTGCGCGCACGAGCCGAAAATTAGCGCGCGGATTATTCCACGCCATGGCGCGCTTCGGCCCGAAGCTCGATCGCGAACAATTGTTGCTCTCGCGTTTCGTCGGCATCGCTACGGAACTATTCGCCATCAGCGCTACGTGTTCTTACGCGCAATCGAAGATCGACAACGGCGAACCACGCGAAGAAATTCTTTCGCTCGCGAACTACTTCTGCCGCTCGGCGCGTTTGCGCATCGATCATCATTTCGCCGGGACCAGCGTGAACGCGGACAAGCGCGGCTACGATCTCACGCAGGAATTGATGGCTGGTAAGCACAATTTTCTGCGCGACGGGATCGTGTAGCTGCAACTGGCACTGCGCCTGCTCAAAAACGCGCGTGCTCCCCTTGGTTTTTCTCGGACTCGCGCTCGGCTGCGCGCTGATCTCGCGCATTCTGCTTTTGATGGCGGCGGTGAGGATCAGCATTTGGTGGGCGCTCGGCGTTATTCTCCCGTTCGGTCCGCTCGTTTTTCGGCTCAATTATCCGGAAGAAGCGCGCCGCTCAATGATGTTTCGACTGATGACGGTGCCATGTTTTGGCGCTTACATCCTGCTCGGCCCCGGCCTGTTGCTCAGCCATTCCAAATCGCAGCCCGCTAAATCCAATCCGTCGGCCACGCGATTGGTTCATTATGGGATGGAGCGGCCTGCTCCCTCGGCCGCGAAAACTGCGGCGACGCCCGCGCCGGCTCCGACCCCAACGATGGACGAACGTCGCGTCGTTAATGCGACCGAATTTGAGCGTCTGCGCGAATGGAACAAAGCCTTGAAATTGCGCAAGCGCGATCTCCTGCACAGCGATGTGGAAGGCAACCGCGACTACGTTGTCGATCTTGCGCTTTATAACGACGCGCTCGCCAAAGCCAGCGCGGAGAAGGACGCTCTCGCCGCTCCGGCGAAGTGATTACACCCCGCGTGGGTTGACCGTCTCGCGCGCTCAGACTAATCTGAGCCGATGAGTATGCCGCCCGTGCTCACGGAGTCGGCTTCTTCTCGAAGCCGCACGATCAAGAGCGAAAAACAACAGTCCATTAAACCGTCGAACGTTCTCGACACGCTCGAGCAACACATCCTGCTCGACGGCTTTCGCATAGTCATTGATCTCGAAAAAAGCCGCGGCTCGTACTTGTATGATGCCGCCAACGGTCATCGCTTGATCGATCTATACGGCTTCTTCGGTTCGCTTACGGTCGGTTTCAATCATCCCTACTTCGACGATGTCGATGTACAGCGGGATCTCTTGCGCGCGGCCAAAGTTAAAGTGGCTAACTCCGATGTCTATTCGCAAGCGTACGCCGATTTTGTCGAAATCTTTTCCCGCGTCGTCGGCTTTGCTCCGCTCGATCGCTATCTTTTCATCGAAGGCGGCGCGCTCGCGGTCGAGAATTGTTTGAAGGCGGCGATGGATTGGAAAGTGCGCAAAAACATGGCGGCCGGTCATGGCGAACGCGGCACGCAGGTTTTGCATTTTCGCCACGCCTTTCACGGCCGCAGCGGTTACACCATGAGCCTAACGAACACGGATCCGAGGAAAACGGATCTGTTCGCTAAGTTCGATTGGCCGCGTGTTTCGTGTCCGTACATTAATTTTGCGTTGCCCGAGTCGGAGCGCGAAGCAGACGTAATCGCGCGCGAAAAAAAGTGCGCAGCCGAAATTCAAGACAAGATCGACAAGGGCAAGATCGACATCTGCGCCATCATTATCGAGCCGATCCAGGGCGAAGGCGGCGACAATCATTTCCGCGGCGAGTGGTTGAAGAAACTCCGCGAAATCTGTGACGCGAACGAAATGCTTTTGATTTTCGACGAAGTGCAATGCGGCATGGGCGCGACCGGCCGGAATTGGTGCTGCGAACATTTCGGCGTAAAACCGGATTTAATGGCATTCGGAAAAAAGGCGCAGGTCTGCGGCGTCATGGCCGGCCCGCGTCTCGACGAAGTCACCGACAACGCCTTCCGATTGCCGAGCCGATTGAACTCAACCTGGGGCGGCAACTTCACCGACATCGTAAGATCGACACATTATCTTCGCATCATCGAGCAGGAGAATTTGGTCGAGAACGCGGGCAAAGTCGGCGGCTATTTCCTCGAACAACTGCGCGCATTGCAGAGCGAATTTGATTTCATCTCGGCGGTGCGCGGGCGCGGCATGTTCCTCGCCTTCGATCTTCCGGACGCGAAAACGCGTGAAGACATGTGGAAGGGATTGTTCGATTCCGGCGTGCTCACGTTGCGTGCCGGTGAGCAAACGATCCGGTTCCGTCCCGCGCTCGACCTGAAAGCCGAAGTGGTCGACGAAGCGATCGAGCTGATGCGGAAATATTGCCGCACGCGCAAATGAAAACGTGGTGGATCGCGACCTCCGGGCGCGATGCTGGAGTAATGCGCGGCCAAGCCGCGGTAGAATTAATATCGCGCCCGGAGGTCGCGATCCACCTATGCAAAATATCTTAAACGCGCTCGGGTTGGCCGAGGAAAATCCCGGAGTCTTTAGCGGCGAATGGTCCGGCTCCGGCGCTAAGATCGACAAGTTCTCTCCGGTCGACGGCCGCAAACTCGCCAGTGTGACCACCGCGTCCGACGAAGATTATGAGCGCACGGTCATACGCGCACAGGAAGCGTTTTTGAAGTGGCGCGCTACACCGGGGCCGGTGCGCGGCGAAACCGTTAGGCGACTCGGCAACGCATTGCGCGAATTCAAACACGAGCTCGGCCAGCTCGTGACGATGGAATCGGGCAAGATCGTGGCCGAAGGCGAAGGCGAAGTGCAGGAGATGATCGACATCTGCGATCTCGCGGTCGGCCAATCGCGCATGCTTTACGGCCTAACGATCCAGTCGGAACGTCCGAGCCATCGGTTGATGGAGCAATGGCACCCGCTCGGCGTCATCGCCGTCATCAGCGCCTTTAATTTTCCGGTGGCGGTCTGGTCGTGGAACGCTGCGCTCGCAGCCGTTTGCGGTGATGCCACGATCTGGAAACCGTCGGAGAAGACGCCACTCACTGCCATCGCCGTCATAAAAATCGCGGAGCGTGTTTGTCGCGACACCGGTGCGGATCCGGCGATCTTTTCATTAATCATTGGTCACGGGCCGAGCATCGGACAAAAACTGGCGAACGATCGGCGCATCCCGCTCGTCTCCGCCACAGGATCGACAAGGATGGGTTTTGATGTAGCGAAGACAGTTCACGGACGTCTCGGCAAAACGATCATGGAACTCGGTGGCAACAACGCGCTCATCGTCGCGCCAAGCGCGAACATCGACATGGCAACGCAATCGATTTTCTTCGGCGCGGTCGGCACCGCTGGTCAGCGTTGCACTTCGACGCGTCGTGTCATCATGCACGAATCGGTCGCAGCCAAGGTGCGCGACAAACTTCTGGCGGCTTACAAAACGGTGCCGATTGGGAATCCGCTCGATAAAAAAACGTTGATGGGCCCTTTGATCGACAAGAACGCTGTCGATCTTGTCCAGCATTCCATTCAGCGCTTGAAAGACGAAGGCGGCGAAATTCTTTACGGCGGCGAACGACTGGAGAGCGCGGATTTTCCCGGCGGCTGCTACATGAAGCCGTGCCTGACGAATGCGAAGTCGGATTTCAAAATCGTGCAGGAAGAAACGTTCGGGCCACTGCTTTATCTGATGACCTATCGCGATTTCGATGAAGCGATCGCGATCCAGAACAATGTGACGCAAGGATTGACCTCCGCGATTTTCACGAACGATATGCGCGAAGCGGAGAAGTTCGTCAGCGCGGCCGGGAGCGATTGCGGAATCGCGAACGTGAACACGGGCACGAGCGGGGCGGAGATTGGTGGTGCGTTTGGCGGCGAGAAGAATACCGGCGGCGGCCGCGAATCGGGAAGCGATTCGTGGAAGAGTTACATGCGCCGCCAAACGAACACGATTAATTTTTCAACCGAGCTTCCGCTGGCGCAAGGGATTCAGTTCGGCTCTGACGAAGGTAGCGCGACCGCTTAGTGGTCGGAATTGCCAGCGCTACGCTCCGACCGCGTCGAGCGAGCGATCCGCATCGGCATTCAAGCGATGCCCAAGAATGAGTTTGAAAAGGAGGAAGCAAAGTCCGGCCGCGGCGGCGAAACCGGCGTGTATTAACCAGAATCTGGTGGTCGGCATCGTTTGGTAAAATCCACCGATCCACCCGACAAGCGTGTTGGCAGCGAAGAAGGCGAGATAGTACATGCCGATCATGGTGGCGTTGATGGCTTTCGGCGCGACTTTGGCGAAGAGCGCGAGACTGATGGGCAGGAGGTGCGCGAAGCCGATGCTATTGAGGAAGTGAAACGCGACCGGCCAGAAGAGTCCGATCTTTTGGCCCGCGCCCTGAGTAGCCGCGGCCACGACGAGGCAAAGCATTCCGCCGATCGAAAAAACGGCGCCGATAATAATCTTGGTGATTTCGTCGGGCTCGCGCCAACGCTTTCCATACCAACGGTAGAAAAGGGCGACGAGGGCGAGGAAGCTAACGCTGACAATGGCGTCGAGCGTGACCAACCAGGTGGTCGGTAATTTCTTACCCATGAAAACGAGATCGAATTGCTGGTCGCCCCAGATGAGATAGGCATTGAAAATTTGGTTGTTAGGCACGATCGCCACCGCCAGCACGGGAATGAGGAGGAGAAGCGCGATAACGGCGCGCCGGTCGCTCGCGGTTAATTTAGCCCGCGGCGCAGCGGCCGCACGTGACTGGACTTGCTCGGAAGGCAGATATTTTTGGCCGGAAAGATAAATGCCGAGCGCGAGGAGCATCCCAACTCCAGCCGCGCTGAAGCCGTAGTGCCAGCCGTAGATTTCGCCCAGAGTTCCGACGATCAAGGGCGACGCAATCACGCCCGCATTGATGCCAAGATAAAAAATCTGAAAGGCGTCGGCGCGGCGCAAATCTTCCGGCTTATAGAGCGACCCGACCTGGCTGGCGATGTTTCCTTTGAACATCCCGCAACCCAGAACGAGGCAGAGAAGGGCAAAAAGAAATGCGGACTGAAATGCCATCAGGAAATGGCCGCATGCCATGGTTAGGGCTCCGAGCAAAACGGTCCGTCGTTTTCCGAGTAAGCGGTCCGCGAGAAACCCGCCCAGGATTGGGGTTAGATAAACGCTCGCTGTGTAAGTGCCGAAAATCGCCGACGCGAGCGCCTGGCCATCCAACCCGCCGTAAAGTTTGCGGTAGCCGGCGAAGGCGATGACGTGCTCGATTCGTCCCGGCAGCAGAAGAAACTTCACCATGTAAAGAACGAGGAGCGCCTGCATGCCGTAGTACGAGAAACGCTCCCACGCTTCGGTGAAGGCGAGATACCAAAGCCCGCGTGGATGACCCAGAAAATTTGGCTCATGCGGCTCACCGACAAGTGGCGCGGCGTCCTCAGGCTCAGCAGTCGCAGTCATTCAGCGAGCGGCAGCTACGAGCAATTGCAAAAGACCAAACATGAGCGCCTCTTTATAAGTAGCGCAGCCGAGGCGTGGCGAGTAGAAACATGCCTGTCGTGAAGATCGACAACTTCTTGGCCGAGCTAAAGCGGCGCAATGTTTACAAGGTTGCGGTCGCCTACGCGATAGTCGGTTGGTTGGTCATGCAAGTTGCGGCGACGGTAGTACCAGCGCTGCATTTGTCCGACGCGATCACGAAGCGAATGGCGCGGTGGTCGATCTTACGCACTCTTCTGTAGAGGCGGCTATCCCTTAGGGAATAGGTTAGCGCGGAGCTAATTTCCCGAGACGCAAGGCTTCTACCCTCGCGAAGCTTCCAGTGCTATCGTCACCGAACGTTCGAATGAGAAAGATATTGGCTATTGCAATTGGAGTCGTGCTCTTGGCGTTGCTCGTTTGGACGTTTACGAGAGGCAAGGCTGAACGAGCGGCCGAGGTGGAGCGGGAACGACCAGTGAAAGCGCCGTCGCGCGTTTCGGTTGAACACCACGAAACGATCGTGTCGCTCGATGCGGCGACACAACAGAAGAGTGGCATCGCGGTCGTCACGCTGGAGACCACCATGCATCAACCAGAGCAACGCGCTTACGCGCAGGTGTTCGAGATGCGGGCTTGGAGCGACGCGCGAAACGCTTACCTCGTGGCCAAAGGGGAAAGCGACAAGGCTCGCGCCACAGCCGAAGAGTCGCGCTCGGATGTGGAGCGATCGCAGCTCCTCCACAAAGCCGGGAGCGCCTCGGCGGAAACGGTGCTGGAAGCCGACGTGAAAGCGCGCGCGAATCAAGCAACTGTCCAACCGGCCGATGCGGCGGTGCGGCTTTTGGAAAGCTCGATGCGCGAGACCTGGGGAGATACACTCGCGCGCTGGTTGATGGAAGGTTCGCCGCAGCTTGAGGAACTCGTCAACCAACGCAGCGTGCTCATTCAGGTGAGCTTGCCCGCAGCGGAAAGTATCGATGAGCCGCCGTCCACCGCGGTGGTGCGGGGAGCCAATGGAAATCCGGTGGCAGCGCAATTCGTTTCGACGACAGCGCGAGTAGATCCGCGATTTCAAGGAAGCGTCCTTTTTTACATGGCTCCGCGCGCGGAACGTGGCCTGTTTCCAGGCTTAGCCACGACAGCATTTCTGCCGCACGGCGAGCCGCAATCCGGCGTCGTCGTACCGATTGATGCAGTTGTTTGGTGGCAGGGTCGAGCGTGGGTTTACGTCCAGATTGACGCGCAGCGTTTCGCACGACGTGAAATTCCCGCCGATGCGCCGGTCGCGGGCGGGTGGTTTGTCAGCAAAGGGATCAACGCGGGTGAGCGCGTCGTGAACAAAGGTGCGCAGCAACTTCTTTCAGAAGAATTCCGCAGCCAGATCGAGGTTGGCGAGGAAAAGAAATGAATGAGCAATCACGCGATCGCTGTGCTGCCGTCCGCGTATGCTGAGGTCGATTGTTCGTTTCTCGCTGCGATTTCACGGAGTCCTGATAGCACTCGCATGACCATCAACCGAATTGCAGTTCAAGCGCAGATGAGCGAATCGTTGGCCATCGAACGAAGGAGTGCCTTGGCCAAAGCGCTAAGGCTCGAAATCATTACCATCATTTGGATGGTGATCGAAGCAGCGACCGCGCTTGCCGCCGGTGTTGTTGCGGGCAGTCTTCTGTTGGTTGCATTTGGAATCGACAGCGCCATCGAGCTCGCCTCGGCGGTCGTCGTCTTCTGGCGTTTCCGATTCCGATTGACTGAGAAATTCGAGAGCATCCAAGGCAGCGCGCCAGACATCGAGCGCAAAACAGCGCGAATTGCTGGCTCTCTGCTCTTCCTGCTTTCTGCTTACATTTTGGTACAAGCCATCTTTGGTCTCGTGACACAGCACGCCGCTGAAACTTCCGCCTTTGGGATCGTGGTCGCGATCATTGCCGCTTTCGGCATGCCGCTCTTAGCGAAAGCAAAATTGCATGTCGCTAATCAGATCGACAGCCGGTCGCTTCGCGCCGACGCCATTGAGACGCTGACCTGCGGTTATCTGGCCTGGGTATTACTCGTTGGCCTGGCGCTCAATGCGATTGTTCATTGGTGGTGGATTGATTCCGTCGCTTCGCTTCTCATTATTCCATTGCTCATTCGTGAGGGCTGGGAAGCGTTCTCAGCCCAGAGTTGCTCCAAATGTTAAGCTCGATCGTTAGGTTCTCGCTGCGATTTCGCGGCATCGTCATCGCGCTGGCGTGCATACTTGTAGGCTACGGACTGTATGCACTCAACTCGGCCAAATACGATGTGTTCCCGGAATTCGCGCCGCCGTTGGTCGTGATCCAAACAGAAGCGCCGGGACTCTCGCCCGAACAAGTTGAAGTTCTCGTTACGCAGCCGATCGAGAACACGATCAACGGCGTGGCCGGTATTGAATCCCTGCGCTCCGGCTCGATTCAGGGTCTGTCGCTCATCACTGCCGCGTTCAAACCGAACATCGACATCTACCGCGCGCGGCAAGTTGTTGCCGAACGACTTTCCGTCATCGCGTCAACGCTTCCGCAAGGCGTGCAGGCGCCTGCCATGACTCCGCTCACTAGTTCCACGAGCGTAGTGCTTGCGATTGGGCTGACCTCGAAAGAGCGGTCGCTCATGGAACTGCGCACCATCGCCGACTGGACGATCAAACAGCGACTGCTTGCGATTCCCGGTGTAGCGAAGGTGGCGGTCTTTGGCGGGGAAGTACGACAACTGCAAATTCAAGTGCGCCCGGATCAGCTCGCCAGGTTTGATCTTGCGCTCAACGATGTTTTGGCAGCCGCGCGGCGCGCCACCGGCGTGCGCGGGGCAGGATTCATTGAAACGGCGAACCAACGGATGGTTCTGCATACCGAAGGGCAATCACTTACCTCGCAACAACTCGCTGGCGTTGTGCTTAAACATGTCAACGGCGGAAATGTCACTCTCGGCGATGTTGCTTATGTGCGCGACGCGCCGGAACCGCCGCTCGGCGCGGCGGCGATCGGTGGAGAGACCGGTGTCGTGCTGGTCGTTTCGGCACAGTACGGCGCGAACACGCTCGAAGTGACCAAGGAAATTGAGACAGCGCTTGATGAACTGCGGCCAGCGCTCACGGCAGAAAAAATCAACGTGCGCGGCGACTTGTTTCGTCCGGCAAATTTTATCCAAACCGCGGTAAGCAACGTTCGCTTCTCGCTGCTTTTTGGCGCTGTGCTCGTGATCGGCGTTCTGTTTCTGTTTTTGGTTAACCTGCGCACCGCTGCGATTTCATTCGTTTCGATCCCACTTTCATTACTCGCCGCGATCATTGTCCTGACGCGACTCGGCTACCGTCTCGACACAATGACGCTTGGCGGTCTCGCCATTGCAGTCGGAGTGGTTGTCGATGATGCGGTCATCGATGTTGAAAATATTCTGCGGCGCTTGCGCGAGAATCGCGCGTTGCCTCAGCCGCGCTCTGCGTTCGACGTTGTGCTCGATGCGTCGATTGAAGTGCGAAGCGCGGTCGTTTACGCCACGTTTGCTGTCGCTCTTGTCTTTGTTCCGATCTTAACAATGAGCGGAGTGGCTGGGCGATTGTTCGCGCCGCTCGGGATCGCATACATCTTTGCCGTCATGGCTTCGTTGCTGGTCGCGCTCACGCTCACCCCGGCGCTTTGTCTTTCACTTCTCGGCTTGCGACGCTTGGGATCCGAAGAGCCGCCGCTGATGCGCTGGCTCAAGGCCCGATACAAAACAATTTTGCTGCGCGTCGAGCAGCGTCCGCGACCCGTGCTGGTCTCAGCTGCGGCGCTGACCATTCTTGGAATCGCCGCGCTTCCGTTTTTCGGCGGAAGTTTTCTGCCTGAATTGCGCGAAGGTCATTTCATCATCCACATGTCGGCCGTTCCCGGCACATCGCTCGCCGATTCTTTGCGCATCGGGAAGCAGGTGACCGGCGAGTTGCTGCGACTGCCAGCCATTCGTTCGGTCTCGCAGCGCGTTGGCCGCGCGGAAAAAGCCGATGACATTTGGGGCAGTCATTACAGCGAGTTCGATGTCGATCTTAAACCGCTGAAAGGCGAAGCCGCCGAATCGGTCGTCGGAGATATCCGCAAAGTTCTCGCGCAATTTCCTGGCGTGAATTTTGCCGTGAAAACATTTCTCACCGAACGCGTCGAAGAAACTCTCTCAGGCTACACCGCCTCCGTCGTGGTGAATATCTACGGCAACGATCTCGCCGTTCTGGACGCGAAAGCGCAGGAAGTCGCGCGCGTCCTCAATCACACTCGCGGCGCAGCCGAAGTGCAAGTCCAGTCCGCGCCAGGAACTCCGGAGCTCGAGATTCGTCTTCGCCCCGATGATCTGACGCTGTGGGGTTTTGAGCCAATCGACGTGCTCGATACGGTGCGAACTGCCTATCAGGGAGCAGAAGCTGGTCAGGTTTACGACGGCAACCGCATCTTTAGCGTCGTTACGATTCTCGCACCGGAGCAGCGAAATAATCTCGCGGCAATTGGCGAGCTTCCGCTTCGCAACGGCACTGGCCCATACATTCCGCTCCGTCAAGTCGCCGATATTTACCAGTCCGCCGGTCGCTACGTTGTCCTGCACAACGGCGCGCGTCGTGTGCAAACGGTGACGTGCAATGTTGCCGGACGCGATGTGAATTCATTCGTCATCGATGCGCGCAAACAGATCGCCCAAACTGTGACACTTCCTCAAGACAGTTACGCCGAGTTCAGCGGCGCTGCCGCCGCACAAGCGCAATCGCGTCGCGATCTGCTCGTGCACTCCCTTCTCGCGCTTGCCGGAATCGTGCTCCTCCTCAGCGTTGTCATGAATGGCTGGCGCAATCTGCTGCTCGTTCTCGCCAATCTTCCATTCGCGCTCATCGGCGGGGCGCTCGCGGTATTTGCAGTCGGCGGCTCAGTTTCAATCGGCGCGCTCGTCGGTTTTGTCACGCTCTTTGGAATTACCTTGCGCAACTCCATCATGATGATCTCGCATTACGAGCATCTCATCGAAGCAGAGGGAATGCAGTGGGGCCTTGATGCCGCAATTCGAGGAGCATCTGAGCGCCTCACACCAATTCTCATGACTGCGCTCGTGACAGCATTCGGATTACTTCCACTCGCGCTCGGCGCAGGCGATCCCGGCCGCGAAATTGAGGGCCCAATGGCGATCGTTATTCTCGGCGGCCTCCTCACGTCCACCGCGCTTAACCTGCTCGTCCTGCCAACGCTCGCGTTGCGGTTTGGCATCCGTGGTTCGCAGTCTGGCGAGTTAGCGCAAGCCCACTCTGTTCGCCGATGAATTCCTTGAACCCGCGGAACTTCTTCGCCGAGCTGAAGCGGCGTAATGTTTACAAGGTCGCGGTCGCGTACGCCGTCGTCGCCTGGCTGCTCATGCAGATCGCGAGCCAGATTTTTCCGTTCTTTGAGATTCCGAGTTGGGCGGTGCGTCTTGTGGTGCTGCTGTTGCTTCTCGGTTTTCCAGTCGCGCTGGTGATCGCCTGGGCATTTGAGCTGACACCGGAAGGAATCAGACGCACGGAAGATGTCGATCTTCCAACGTCGGCGCGACAATCACGAAAGCAGGCCTGGATTTTTGTGGTAATCATCGCCGGCGCGATGTCCCTCGGTTTATTTTTTCTCGGGCGCTACACCGCCGGAAACAAGGCTCCCGCGGGATTGCCTAACGATGTGACAAGTAAATCCATTGCTGTTCTGCCGTTCGATAACCTCAGCCGCGACCCGGACAACGCTTACTTCGCCGAAGGCGTGCAGGACGAAATTCTGACGCGCCTGGCCAAGGTGGCCGATCTAAAAGTGATCTCACGTACTTCAACGCAGCGTTTTAAGAGCGCGCCGTCAGATTTGCGCGATATCGCGAAGCAGCTCGGCGTTATGCATATCGTTGAAGGAAGCGTACAAAAGGCTAACGACCAGGTGCGCGTCAATGTCCAGCTCATCAATGCGCTGACCGACGCGCATCTCTGGGCGGACACTTACGATCGCAAACTTACCGACATTTTTGCGGTCGAAAGCGAGATCGCGAAGACGATTGCGGACACGTTGCAGGCAAAGCTGACCGGTTCGGAGAAACAGATGATGGCAGCACAACCCACGACCGATACGACCGCATACGAACTTTATCACAAAGGCAGGTCACTTTGGGAGCGGCGTTCGGGAGAGAACATGACGAAGGCTATCGCCCTTTTCGAGCAGGCCATCGCGCGCGATCCGAATTATGCGCTGGCTTACGCTGGTCTGGCCAATGCCTACGTTATCCTTCCTTTTTGGGCGGGTGCGGATCGGCGGGATGCTTACGCGAAGGCGAAAAACGCGGCGCTCAAAGCTCTTGCCCTTGATTCCAATCTAGCGGAAGGACACCTCGCACTCGGGAAAGTGCTCTTCTTTAGCGAAATCGATCTCGCCGGTGCGACTCGGGAATACCAACGCGCGATCGAGCTCAAGCCTAACGACGCGTCGGCACATCATTGGTTCAGTAACGATGCTCTGGCTGCGCTCGGACGATTCGAGGAAGCCATTGCCGAGGGCAAACGCGCGGTGGAATTAGATCCGTTGTCGCCAATTATCAATACGGACTTGGGCACGACCTTCGGTTATGCGCACCGTTACGACGAGGCCGCCAAACAACTGCGAAAAACACTCCAGCTCGACCCCACATTTTACTACGCGCACTACAATCTCGGGGTTGTTCTTCAAGCAAGCGGCGATCTTCCGGGCGCGATTGCCGAATACGAAAAGGCAAAGCGATTGAGCAACGACGACTTGCAAATGTCGACACTCTACGCTGCGGCTAAAGCTCAGGCTGGCGACAAGGATGCCGCGCGGCAAATGCTGCGCGACCTCGATAAAATCAGTCAGCGCCGCGAGGTGGTTGGCTACTTGCGCGCTCTCCTTTATCTGAGCCTGAAGAATAAAGATGAAGCGCTGCGCTGGCTCGAACAGGGTTACAAGGAACGCGACGGTTCCAACATCAGCTGGGTCAAGGTAGATCCACTTCTCGAGTCATTGCACGGTGACCCGCGTTTCGAAGCGCTGGTGCAGAAAGTCCTCAGCCCAAAGCAGTGAAGATCGACAATTTCTTTGCCGAGTTGAAGCGACGCAATGTTTTCTGCCTAGGTCGAGCAGGATGAACAACGTGACAGCAATTTAAGCGATGCCTTCCGAGAACACTGAACAGCGCACATTGGCCGCCATCATGTTTACCGACATGGTTGGCTACAGCGCGCTCTCGCAGCATAACGAAGCGCTCGCACTCCAATTGGTCGCCGAAAATCAGCGTCTGCAGCGCGCCCAGTTTCCGCTCTTCAATGGCCGTGAGGTCAAAACTACCGGGGACGGTTTCCTGGTTGAATTTCCGAGCGCCCTCCAAGCGACGCAGTGTGCGGTGGAAATTCAGCGGGCCATCGCGGCCCGCAACGGCGCCGAGTCTTCGGCACGTCACATCCAGGTGCGGATCGGCATTCACGTCGGCGACGTGGTGCATCGCGACGCGGACGTGTACGGGGACGGCGTGAACGTCGCCGCGCGCATTGAGCCGCTCGCCGTCGGCGGTGGAATTTGTTTGTCGGAGACGGTGTTTGCCCAAGTGCGGAATAAACTGGAAGTGGGACTAACGAAACTCGATGCGCCGGAATTAAAACACATCGAAGTGCCGATGGACGTTTACCGCGTGGTGTTGCCATGGCAGCAGCCGAGTTCTTCGGCGGCGAGACCGGAAACGAAGTCTCCATCGAGACCTGGCGTCCGCCTCGTGGCGTTGGGATTAGTCCTGGCTCTGGTCTTGGGAGGCGGAGGATGGTGGGTGTTCTCGCAACGGGAACGAAAACAGAAAGAGAGCGTCCATACACCGACCCAACTTCCCGCTTCTGCGGGCAGGGACCTGAAATCCATCGCCGTGCTGCCCTTCGTCGATATGAGCCAGGCGAAGGATCAGGAATACTTCTGTGATGGAATTAGCGAAGAACTTCTGGATGCACTGGCCAAAGTGGAAGGCCTGCGCGTTGTCGCACGCACATCGTCGTTTTCATTTAGGGGCAAAAATGCCGATGTCAGCGAGGTCGGGAACAAGCTCAATGTCCAGAATGTGCTGGAAGGTAGCCTTCGTCGAGAAGGGAACCGAATTCGCGTTACCGCACAATTGATCAATGCGCGCGATGGGTTCCATCTTTGGTCGGAAACCTACGAGCGCGAGCTACAAAGTGTGTTTGCGGTGCAGGACGAAATCACACGCGCGATTGTCGACGCGTTGAAGATCACGCTCGCGGTCGCGCCGTTAGCGCGTCCGCAACGAAATGCAGAAGCATACGATCTGTTCCTGAAAGGGCGCTATTACCTGATTAAAGGGGAGCCAGACGCGATCAAGAAAGCAATCGGATATTTCAATCAGGCAATCGAGAAAGATCCTAACGATGCGCTGGCCTACACCGGTTTGGCAAATTCCTACTCCCAGGATACGGACACGATGCCACAGGCAAAGGCCGCCGTCCAAAAGGCACTGGAACTGGATGATACGCTGGCGGAAGCACACAGTTCGTTGGCTTACATCAAATTTAACGTTGATTGGGATTGGGCAGGCGCCGAGAAAGAATTTAAACGCGCTTTGGAATTAAATCCGAACCATGCCGAGGCCCGCCATTGGTACTCGCATTTTCTAATGGCGATGGGGCGGATTAACGAGTCTTTAGCGGAGAGCAAACGCGCCTTGGAGCTTGACCAACTCGATCCGAATATCAAAACGCACCTGGGATGGCATTATCTTTACGCACGCCAGTATGACCTGGCGATAGCGCAGCTTCAGAAGACGCTCGAGATGGACCCGAGCTGGGGTCACAGGCACCAGTTACTAGGTTTCGCCTATGAGCAGAAGGCAATGTATAAGGAGGCCGCCGAAGAGTTTCGAAAGGCGAAGGAAGCCGACAAGTTGAGCCCCGGAGATATCGGGCACCTGGAAGCGGTTTCAGGAAACAAAGACGCAGCCCGGGAGATACTGGGTGAATGTAAGCAAAGACGATTATCCAACGGAGGGCATGGCTTTTCATATCCTATCGCTTTGATCCATACGGCCCTTGGGGAAAAGGATCAGGCATTAGAATGGCTGGGGAACGCTTACCACGAACACTCGGAGGGACTCGTCAACCTCAAGGCCGAGCCAAGGTTCGACGATCTCCGCGCTGACCCGCGTTTCGGCGATTTACTTCGCCGGATGGGGCTTGGTCCCGCCGAAGCCCGTTGACGTAATCGATGAGTGTCACAACTTCGAGCACATCGTCGCGCGCTATCGCCGAATAATAACACACCCTAACAGGAAAAGATTATTCCAGCGCGCGAATTCCGGGCGTCTTCGAAATGAAGATCGACAATTCGCATGACCGCGTTTGAACATGTCACCGCGCTCTTCTCATTCGTTTACGCTTTGGCGCTGACGCACCTGCTCGCGCGCATCGCTGAGCTTGTCGTCGCGCGTGACCGCGTAAAATTTTCCGGATTGCTCGCGCTCGGAATGGTCAATGCCGTTGTGGTCGTTTTCGCCAACTGGTTATCGCTTTGGGATCTTCATGTGATCACGTCCTGGGACCTTGGCTCCATCACCGTCCAGTTCCTCTTCGCCATCAACGTCTTTCTGATTTGCGTGCTGGTCGGGCCCAAAGCTCACGATGAAGGACCCATTGATCTGGAAGATTTCTATTGGCTGCCAGCGGCCCTATTTTTATGGCGCTCTCCTGGCCTGCGCGGTCTTATCGTTGTTCGCTAATCTTGATTATCTGAAGACCGCAAATGCCGCGCTCTTTTGGAAGCAAAATCTGACCGTCCTGCCAATGTTCGTTCCCACAGTGCTCGCGCTGGTCTCAAGAAAACGATGGGTCCAATGGGCCGCCGGCTTCTGCTATCTGGCCATGATCCTTGCATACACGATCATGTTCTGCAGTACGCTCCGTTGAAGGGCGTCGCTGCCGAAAAATCACATGCGTTGGCAAACGAATACGATTAACTTTTCAACCGCGCGTCCTTCGCGCGAGAAATAAGATCGACATATGGCCATAGCGACCATCACTAAAAATAAAGGCGCAGCCGAATCGAAATTTGATTGGCCGCTTTGTTACGAAGCGGAAAATTTCATTCTTGGACGCATCGATGCGTTTCTGGAGCGAAATAGTTTTGCGCGTGCTCTGGCGCAACGGATGCGCGATGAAACCGGCACGCTCATTCTCGATTGGACCGATCACTTGCTGCTGCCGGCGTCGGACGAGAAGGCGCTCCGCGATGTTGGCTTTGTCGGGGATCCCCTCGGCGAAACGCAAGATCGACATGTTACTCTGTGGCATCCCGAAGCGATGCTCCCGCGCATCGTCTTGGCGCAATCCAACGCCAAATATCCGCTCGCGCTCGCCGTTCGGCCGGAATTTCTGGAGGAATTCGCCAGCATTCACAAAATTACAAACAAGATCGAAGGCGAACCGTTCTCGCGGTTTCGCAAGATGCTGGTGAGCGAAGAAAACGGGACGCAGTTGTTCGCGATCGAGCGTCGCGGATATCGCGGTTACATCACGGAAGATGTCGATCTAAAATCTTTTCAGGCCGCGCGCGAGCTTTGTCAGACGCGCAAACGCGTTTGGGTCGACGACGAAAAAGGTTTCGCGCACGCGCACGAAGTCATCGCGCAACTTGTCGATCTCGTCGGCAAGGATGTGGCATGCCATTTATTTTTCGAAGAAGAGAGAAACTTTTGGGCGAAGCGGAATCGCGCGGCGCGGGAACAAAAACGTCGCCAGGATATTCTCGGACTCGGCTGGGCGAATCACGATCATCACACCTTCCGTTCCTCGCGAGAGTACTTTGTCGATCTTATCAACGCGCATGAAGCGCTCGGGTTCGAGCGGCGCGAACGTTATTACGCCGGCTCGGAAGCGGGGTGGGGCGCGCAAGTTCTCGAGCAACCGATCGAAGGCGTCGTCGTGTTTGCCGATGTCGATCTTACGCCCGACGAAACGGAGATCGATTTTTCGCGTGTGAAATTATCGCCCGGCAAATCGCTCGGGACGGTCGGGCTTTGGTGCAAATTGCATGGCGAGAGTTTTCTCAGCGCCGGGATGCATCATCTGGAATGCCGGTTCGATCACGCGCTCTTGCGCGAGCAATTCGCCAAGGTTGGCATTAACACGATGAAACCGTTTTCAGACTTTCCGTTTTTGAAACAGGCTTTCACCGAAGGCGAGCGCTGGCAGGTTCCGGTGGATCGTCTGGAGAAATTGCGGGCGTCAGGATTGATCACCGAGGAACAGTTCCAGAAGTTCACGAACGAAGGTGCGATCGGCAGTCACTTGGAAAATTTGCAACGCAAAGGCGGCTTTAAAGGATTTAATCAACACGCGGTCAGTCTCATTATTGCCGAGACCGATCCGCGCATACAGAAATCACAACAACACACGAACGCATAAGATCGACATGAACGAAGTTTATATTCTCGGCGGCGGGCGCACTGATTTTAAGCGCAACCTGAAGAAGGAAGGAAAAACCATCCGGCATCTGATCACTGAGGTCGGCGGGAAAGCGATCGACGACGCGAAGATCGATCCGGGCGACATCGAAGCAGCGGCGGTCGGAAATTTTAACGCCGGCCAATTCACGAAACAATTGCAGCTCGGCGCGTTCATTCCGGAGATCGATCCGAAATTGCGCGGCATTCCGACGATGCACACGGAAGCGGCCTGCGCTTCGGGTGCGCTCTCGGTGTTGTTAGGCGCGCAATGGATCATGGGTGGATTTCATGACGCCGTGCTCGTGGTCGGAGCGGAACAGCAGAAAACGATGGCATCGATCGACGGGTCCGATGTGCTCGGCGCGGCGGCGGATTATCACAATGAAAAACCGGAATACGGCGACTTCATGTTCCCGAAGTTGTTCGGAAAAATAGCGCAGGTGTACATCGACAAGTACGGCGCGAGTGAAGCGGACCTGGCGACCGTGGCGTGGAAAAATTACGCGCACGCGAAACTGAATCCGCTCGCGCAAATGCGCGACGCTGACGTGACACTTGATTATGCATCCCAAGTTTCGGACAAAAATCCGAGCGTGGCGCCCCCACTGAAAGTTTCCGATTGTTCGCAGATCACCGATGGCTCGGCGGCGGTGGTTCTCGTGTCGCGGAAATATCTGGAGAAAATCGGACGCGATCCGAAAACAACGCCGCGTCTCCTCGGATTCGGCCACACGACCGATTATCTTCCGCTCGACAAGAAGGATGCGCCGACATTTTCGATCGCGCGCAAAGCGGCGGAGAAAGCATTCGGGATGGCGAATTTGAAACCGCGCGACATGCAGGGCGCGGAAGTGCACGATTGTTTTTCGATTACTGAGATTATCGTTTACGAAATCCTCGGACTGGCCGAGCCGGGCAAAGGCGCGGAGCTGGCCAAGAGCGGCGCGACGGCGCTACCGCAGGTGCGCAATGGGAAAATCGGCGGCAAGATCGACATCGAGATTCCGGTGAATGCCGGTGGCGGATTGATCGCCGATGGGCATCCGGTCGGCGCAACCGGCGTGCGGCAGGTGGTCGATGCGTATCAACAACTGACGATGCAATCCGGCGCGCACCAGATCGAAGGCGTGAAGCGTTTCCTCACGTTCAACATGGGCGGAAGTCTAACGACTTCGGTCGCGATGATCTGGGGACGCGATTGACCTAACAAGCGGCCGAGCTCAACTCGGCGACACGATTTTTCACAGCGGCGCAGCGCGTGCGTTCGCGCACCGCGTCCCGCTCAGGGAGCGATTGTGCGGAATAGAGTTTGCGCGCAGGTGTCAGACAACCGGACACGAAATCATTCGCGATCATGACGGAATCAAGTTTTGCGCGGGTGCGAAGTTTTTCGGCTTCCGCGAGCAATTCATCACGAATGGCGATGTAAGCGTTGATCTCGGTGAGCGCGTAAGTCGCGCTGGCCGTACTCGGCGATAGCGCTGGATATTTCTCGGAATGAGCGTGAGCGAAAGATTTTTCGAGGGTGAGCGGCATGCCCCATGGATGAGCACCTCACATGCCCCGATCGGGCCGATTCTCGATTGAATTTTATTCTGTCGCGTAAACGAGAACGTGGAATGTGCCCGGCACGTAGTTCGGCCGGCGATGTTCTCCCGGCGGGGGAGTCGTGGGCTCGGAAATGATCTGCGCCGTGCAGGTGTAAATGCGATGCGTGTCGGGATCGAGCGCCATCGTGCGTGCGCCGCGCTCGGTGGCCAGGGTTTGCGCAACGCTGAATTTTTCCAGCGTCTCCTCTTTCACGATCGTCAACGTTCCATCGCCGCAGGGCGCAAACGCAAGTTGCTTCGCGTCGTCAAAGGCACAGCCATCGACACCGGCGCCGATCGGGTAGGTCGTAACGATTTTCCCGCTATCGGTATCCAAGATCGACATCAACTTATTATGACAACCCACGAACAAGCGGTGATGCGTCGCGTCGAATGCGATGCCGGTCGGTTCTTCGCCGGGCGCGAGCGACCATGTCGTCGTCACAGTGTGGGTCTTGATATCGATCACCGCGACTTCGCTTTTGTCTTCAATGTTGCAGAAGACGCGTCCGCTTTTGGAATCGGCGACCGCGAATTCCGGATTACCCGACAACGGAATGGTCGCGACGATTTTGTTGTTCTTCGCGTCAATGACCGTGGCCGATTTGCCGCGGGCGTTGAAAACGTAAACTTCCGACCGCGTCGGCTCGTACAAAATCGCATCCGGATTTTCGCCGGTCTCGATTTTCGCGATGGTTTTGAAGGTCTTCAAGTCAACTACACTGACGCGATCTTCCTTGCCATTGCTGGAGAAACCGCGCTCCATCTCCGGGGCGATGGCGAAGCCGTGCACGCCCGGCGTGTCGGCAATCTCACCGACAATTTTGTCCGTGCTAAGATCGACAATCACAATTTTAGTTGCGTGCGTAACGTAGAGCCGATGAGTTTTGGCATCGACCACCAAACAATCCCAGCCGCCTTCGCCGCCGATGGGGATGGTCTGGAGAAGTTTGTAGTTCTCTCCTGCGCGCAAAGGCTGCAGCGCGAGAAGGCTGAAGACAAAAAGCCAGCGCAATTTCATCTTCGCTGGTAACGCACGCCGCGAAAATTTCCAGTTGGAACTTCTGCACCCAAATGCAAAACGTTGGCGTGCGTCCTTTCTTTCTCTTTGCTCCCGGTGCGGGCGCGCCATCGTCTCATCCCTGGATGCAGGGATGGAAGAAGCGACTGGAAGAAATTGGTGATGCCGCGCTGTTTGATTATCGATACATGCGAGAAGGACGGAAGCGTCCCGACCCGCGGCCGCAATTAATCGCGGCGCATCGGCAAGCCCTAACGAATGCGCGAAGATCGACATCTTCGTGCACCATCCTGGTCGGCAAAAGCATGGGCGGGCGTATCGGATGTCACGTCGCCCTCGAAGAAAAAGTGGACGGCCTTATCTGTCTCGGATATCCGCTCTGCGCGATGGGCGACCGGACAAAACTGCGCGATCAAGTTTTGCGTGACCTAACGACGCCGATTTTATTTGTGCAAGGCACGCGTGATTCACTTTGTCCACTCGATCTCCTCGAAAGTGTGCGGAAGCAAATGAAGGCGCCAAATGTTCTTCACGTCGTCGAAGGCGGCGACCATTCGTTGCGCGTAACGAAGACACAACTCCGCGCGGCAAATGAAACTCAGGACGATGTCGATCTTCGGATCGTCGCGGCGATTCAGAAATTCATTTCCGCAGCAGTCACTTGATGAATCCGGTGAGAGCGGCGAGGACGATCGGAATCAAAATCCAGCCGAGCAGGATGTGCACGCGCATGTAATGCCGCAGGAACGTAAAATCCTTTTTCGGCTTCCAAACATTGTCGGCTTGAAGATTCACGAAGGGCAGAAACAGGCCCAGGCTATACCAGAAGCGATTGTATTGCCGTTCCGCCTTGGCATCTTTGTCTGGCTTTTGCAGTTCCATTCGGTCGCACCTGAAGACAAAGCAGCCGAACGCGATCAATAATGCGCAGAGAATGCTCGCTCTCCATGGGCGCCGGCCGTAGCCGACGAGACCGTCGATCATTAAACTGCCGAACCAGCGAAGATATTCGCCGCTGCGAAAATACTCATCTCGTTCGCGCTGTTTGCCGGCAATGAAGGCAGCGTCCGCATCGGAGCGGTAACCCTGGCGCGAAAACAGGTCTTCGAGATTTCGATAGACGTCAGTGGTGAAGGCGGATTGGCGGGCGAGCTGCAAAAGCTTTTTGTGCGATTCCCGCTCATCATTAAGGTCAGCCCGCGCGTATTTGTAGCTGATGCCTTGAATGTGAAATCGCTTTGGATCTACCGGCCAGCTCGAGCGCGCAAGATCGACAGTGGTGAAATCGCCGTAACTGAAATCGGCTGAATGCGTCACGGCAATGTCGACGAAACTGGCCGGTCCTTTCACCCGCATCGATGGTGCAATGAGATCGCCGATCTCCGTGTTTTGGATTTTCAATTGGCGTTCGATGGCGCAACGCGTCAGGTCGAGACTGGAGATGGAACCGCCTTTGCTTTTTTCGTTTCCAATAAACAAATCGCTAAAGTTCGAATCGACGAAGGAAATGGGCCCGGCAAATCGCGCCTCCCAGAAATAACCCTTTCGTCCGCATTTCATCGCGAACCAGGCGGTCGTGTCTTTGTTCGTAAACTTCGCACCGTTGGCCTCGAAATTATTGCCGATATCAGCGAGCCGGAAATCGACTGGTCCGTCGAAAACGGCATCGTGAAAAAAAGCGACCTGGCCGACCTTCATGCCATTAAAGAGGGCGCCATTTTTAAAATGCGCGCGTTTGGCATCGAATTGCCATGCCGTATTGGCGGAATTGAAATTCGCCAGGCCTTCAAAGATCGTGTCGCGCAAAAAAGCGATGTGGCCGACTTTGACACTGTCGAAATTTGCGTCCTCCTGGAAGACACTGCCGTCGAACATGGCGATGCCGCTGAAGACGGTGCGCGCAAAGTTTACTGGCTTTCTGAATTCGCAGCGAACCATCCAAACGTCGAATGGCACGCGCGCGTTGCTTAGCTCGAACGGGTCGTCGAAGATCGCCCCGCTAAATCGCACGCCATTGCGATGTGGGTGGAATGTGGGGATCGCGCCCGTGAGCAAGTCGCTCAGGAAACGCGGGGAGATTTTTCGATCGGCTTCGTTTGGAAATTCTCTTTGCAGATCGACAAAATCCCCGGCGGTCGCGGCCTCGAGAATTCGTTTCTCGGCGACACTTGGAGTAGACGGTTCGGTCTGAGCCACCGCGAAGTCGTGGGCGAAAACTAAAACAACGCCCGCGATAAAAAGACGGACCGCGCAGAAACGCGCAAATGCACCGACTGGCGCCATGAGATCGAGTCTGACTGGCCGGCGGAGGCATGACAAGCCTAACGATTTTTGTTTTGGGGAGTAGATGTCGATCTTGCAACGCGGCAACTTGTTTTGCGTGCGTGCGCAAAAGAAAAGCGATTAGAATGCGGGATGAAAAAACGGGTCAGGCCCATTTCCATGCGCGCCGGACAAATGGAATTCCTCAAACTCAACACCGAGGAATGGGAAGGACGCGATGTTTATCATTGGATACTAGGATTACGATGGCCGCACTTTGCCGCGCTCATCGCGGGCGTTTACATCGTCATCAACCTTCTGTTCGCTGCGCTTTATGCGATCGACGAAAATTGCATCGCCGGCATGACGCCGCACTCATTCCCGGAAGCGTTCTTTTTCAGTGTGCAAACGCTGGCCACGGTCGGTTACGGCCACATGTATCCGCAGACGGCCTACGGACATTTCGTTACGACCATCGAAATCATCTCCGGCATGTTTTGGCTCGCCGTCATGACCGGCCTCATCTTTGTCCGTTTCTCGCGACCGACTGCGCGGATCGTGTTCAGCAAATCGGTCGTTATCGGAACATTGAACGGGCAGCCGACGCTCATGTTGCGCATCGGCAATTTGCGTCAACACAGTATGGTCGAGGCGGAGTTTCGGATCATGCTCAATCGGAACGAGCCGATTTCGGAAGGGGACGACTTCCGCTATTTTTACAATCTGAAACTTCATTTCGATCGGCTGAGTGCATTTCCGGCGGCGTTGACCTTGCGTCACACCATCGATGGGCAAGGTCCGCTTTTCGGCGCGACTGCGGCTTCGCTCGAATCGAGCAACACGCATCTGGTCGCGTCAGTCGTCGGCATTGACCCGGTCATTCCGGCGGCGGTGCAGACGGCGCAGGATTATTCGTGGCGCGACATCCGGTTCGGCCATCGCTTCGTCGAGATTTATACCGAATCTGGCGACGGGAAACTGACGGTTGATTACGGTCGTTTGCACGATGTCGAGGCGATCAACGCGCAGGGTTGAGCGCGGTTGCATGTCGATCTAACATTTTTCTTCCCCCGATCATGTCGCAACGCCGCCGATACCTCTTCGTATGCATTAATGTTCGCGCGGATGATAACCCGAAGGGATGTTGTTCGGCCAAAGGCTCGGAGGAAGTTTATCAGGCATTGAAAGCGGAGCTGAAGACGCGCGGTCTGGCGCAAAATGATGCGCGCGTCTGCACCTCGAGTTGCCTCGACCAATGTGCCAGCGGCGTCAGCGTTTTGGTCGAGCCCGATCACTTTTTTTACGGGCGCGTCACGGTGAAGGATGTGCCGGAGATCGTCGACTCAATCGCGAACGGACAACGGGTCGAACGTCTCGTGTTGAGCGCGTCCGAACTGGCGAAAGGCTAACAAACCGCGCCGGAGTAGGGGCGGCGGATTATTTCTCGATCGAAATTTTCTTTGTCTTGTCCTCGACCGTTACATTGAAATGTTTACCGACTCGGGCCATGCCGTTGCTGTCCAGCGCGGCCTGGTCGTAGGTGACGGACCACCTATCGTTTTCTGCCGTGTAATGCGCCTGCGGCCGCTGATAATCGCCTGTTTTGTAACCCTTGGCGCTGGCTTCTGCATCCGCCAAGGCCGTAACTTCCGATGTCGTTAGGCGAGGCCCCGCTGGCGGCGGCGGTGACGATGTCGATCTTACGGGAGGCGCAGACGGCGACGGAGAAGTGACGGGAGGTGGAGGTACGGTGGAAGGCGGCCCGACGAGCGAACGAAGAGAATCATCGTACTCGGCCGGTTCTTTTTTGGGGGTCTGTGCCGAATGATCGCTCGTAGCGGGCGATTGCGTTACGGGCTGTTCGGCGGCGTTTTGTTTCGGTGGCTGCGGGATTGCGCGGGGTGGCGGCGGTCCGGCGGCGGGTGGCGGCGGCTCCACTAATTGCGCACGGGCCACACGTTCCTCACTTCGCTCGGACTTGGGCGCAGGCCCAGGACTCCAGCGTCCCGTTTTTTTTCCGTCAGCAAACGTGCCGTGAAATACTTTTCCATTCGCGTCCACGTTCTTGACTGGGCCGTCCAATTTGCCGTGAATCATTTCGCCGGTGTAACGGCTCGCTTCGATGTGTTTTGACATCGCCAGATTGGACCCGGTCACGAATTTTTTCTCCGTGCGATACCAGGTCAATGTTCCATGACCGGTGGCGTAGCCCTCCGCATCGCGAGGACCCGACCAGGTCGCCGCATCTCCCGGCAGCGGATGGTTGTTCCAGACACGGCTTTTTCCGTCTTTCGTGCGCTGGTAACTGCCTTCGGCATCAGCGCCGTGCACGATCGACAGCAGCAGGAGAGAACAAACAAAAAAAAGATATCGCATTTTCACAGCGTGGCTTTCAGGGAAATTTTAAGGTGACAGGACGGACATTTTACCTCACGAGCAAAACTTCCGGCAATAGGAATCGGGCGAGATGCGACGAAAATACCGGAAAGGCTATCCGGTTCTCGGCCTTTGCCGCGGCGGCGACCTTCGCGGCGGATCCGAAATGTTCATTATCTCGAACGTTCGAAAAAGCGCTGCCAGATCGATCACTTCGTTCGCTGCCGATTTCAGAATGCCTCCGAGATTTTGCGCGACCGAAGCCACTTCCACGCGGATACCGCGCCGTCTCAGTTTGATCGCCAGATAAGCGAAATCGGCGTCGCCCGTCACGAGAATGACCACGTCGGGCCGCATCTCGACCGAAAGCTCGAGCGCATCGATCGCCATCATCACGTCGACGTTCGCCTTGTAATGACCTTCTTCGGCGGGCGCTCCATCTTTCGTCACCACCATGAATCCATTAGAGCGCAGCCAGTGCATGAACTTGTTTTTCTTGTCGCGTTCCTCCTGCCAGATTGGAATCGCCGGCGGCAATCCGGCGTAGACCACCATCTCGATCAGCTCGCGTCCTGTATCTGCGCCGGCGAGAAATTCGCGCAGCTTCAACCAATCAAGCCCGCGTCCGGCCGTGCGCACCGAGCTGCCAATGTTCGATTCATCCACGAGAACCAACACGCGGGATCGTTGCGACTTATCATGGATTTTCTTTTCCGTCTTCATGGGTGGCAGAGTTTACCTCTGTTGTGGCGCAAGGTTACAACGCGATCGTGATTTCGCGAAAAATGCTGGCAAAAGAATGCCTGGTTTCGTCGAATGGGGACTGATAGCCTGCGCTCTCATGGCAGGTCGGATAACGTCAACCCGGGAAAAATTATGTTTCACTTAATCTGGTATATTCTGGTCGGACTCATCGCGGGAGTGATCGCCAAGTCGGTCATGCACGCCCACATGACCATCTTCTGGACGATCGTCCTCGGCATCATCGGATCGATCATCGGCGGTTGCGTCACGCACATGTTCGCGCGGCCGGCTAACGAACGATATCATCCGGCTGGATTAATCTTTTCTACTCTCGGCGCGATCCTGGTCCTCTTCGTTTGCTACAAGCTCAAGATTCATTTTCCCAACGTCTAGAGGCTCGTAAGATCGACATCGTCACCGCCGCGCTGGCGCGATGAGCCTGCTCACTTGCGCGGCACAAACAGCGTCCCCTTCGTTTTATCATCGATGATGACGCTGAAATGTTTTGCCGCTTCCTCTGCACCCTCAGCCGCAGCGGAATCGTAGGGCCACGACCACGTTCCATCGGCCGCATTGAACTCCGGTTGTGCCGACTGGTTTTGTGCGGGATCAAAACCGCGTCGCCTGACTTCGGCACGGGCAAGATCGACAACTTCGTCTTTCGTTAGGCGCGGATGGGTTTCCGGCGCGGGCGCTCCCGGCGGGATGTTGTGAAGAGATGAAGGCGGTCGAGCGAGTAACTCCAGAGAATTGTCGGCGGGCGCCTTCGGTTTTTTGTCAGAAGCCGGCTTCGGTTTCGGAGGCGGATTTGCGGCGACTGTTACCGGTTTGATTTTCGGCGACGGTGTAGGCGATGGCGTCGCGGCCGGCGTTGGCGATTCTATTTCGGCTTCTTTAGGAATCGGCTCCGCGCGTTTTTGCTCAACAATTTTTGGAGTTGGAGCCGGCGTCGCATTCGCGACGGGCCCAACCGCGGGCGCTTCCGGCTCGATATTGCGCGCGTGTTTTTTAGCGGGCTCGATCTGCGGCATTTGCTGAGCAACTCGTCGGGATGGCGCGGGACCGCCGGCCCAGCGGCCCTTCCGATTTCCGTCCACAAAAAGAGCGTGCGCGATTTTTCCTTTCGAATGCACATTGACCGGCCCGTCGAATTTTCCGCGGACCATGTTGCCGAAATAACGCGCGTAAACGTCGGACCTGGTCAGAGGAATTCCCAAGTAGCGGACGGTTTCTTTTTTCCCGCTGTACCAAGTGAGCGTGCCGACGCCGGTGGCGTAGCCTTCGCGGTCGCGTTCGCCGAACCAAGTCGCTTCGTCGCCGGATTTGGGATCGTTATTCCAGATGGTGGTTCTACCGTCTTTGGTTTGTTGATATGCGCCATCGCCGAGCGCGAGGCTGGCACTAACAACCAGAAACGTTGCGCTAGTAAAAAAGAAGCGGACGAGAAAAGACATCTCTCACAATTATGGCAAACAATGTCGCCGGACGCTACAGGCGAATCTCACGCGACCAACTAAGATCGACATGGTCGAGCCGCGCGAAGAAAGGCGCGCGACTATTTCGACGTCTTTTTCTTGCTGTTTTTTTTGGCGAGCGCGAGCCGCTCCGTCTTTCTGCGGCGGGCGGCGCGTTTGCGGACGTTATCTCTGCCTTGGCTGTTTCCCATAAGGCTCAACACTCCGAATCTCGATGTCGATCTAGCGATTTAGGGCGCGGAAGGCAACGCGGTGCCGGACTTCGATTTCACCAGGCCGATGTCTCCGCTATTGAGCGAACCATCAACCGTGACGTCTTCGCGAAAATTCGAAGCGCTCACCGTCGTCCCTGATTGCGATTTCGTCTGCGCGATGTCGCCAGAGTTTACGTTGCCGTCGCCGCCAGTGTCGCCTAACAAAACTCCCATGACGGCGGAAACGCTGCCGACGTTACCCTCGTTATCCGACACGTTCAACAAACTGATGGTGATGTATTGCGCGTTCGGCACGCCGGTCAGGTCGACCGCGCATTCGGTGGCGGTATTTCCCGGATGGACGACGCCCGATGATGACGAACCGCAACTCGTTAGCGGATTAGCAAACTTGAATACCACGGTGTAATCACTATTCGGTCCGCCGCTGCGGCACTCCACTCCGCGCGGTCCAGTCGGCGGCAGTGGAATATCAAACGTTCCCGCGCCGCCGTGCATTTTTCGCGAGACCGCGCTAACGAGTTGCAACTGCGGCGAAACGCATTGCGGAAAGCGGAAGCTGGCGATGCGCGTCCGCCAGTTCACGTTAATAATGTCTCCGGCGCCATTCGCGGCGTGGTATTCGTTGGTGTACCAGAAGGTGCAATCGTCCGTAGGATCGACAGTGAGGTCGCTGTAATCGCCCCAGCGATTGAGCGGGAAGGCTTGATTGCCCAGACCTTGAAACATGATCGCTTCGCCCTGTGTCAATTCATTCGGCGGATCGGTCGCCAGCCGGCCGGCGTAATAGAGCGAGGGAAATTGGTTCGGGCCGCTGCCGCTGTAGCCGATCGCGATGTTGCCGCTGTGGTCCATGGCCGGACTGCCCATCCAACGCCATAACGGGTTCGTCGGGTCGAGCGGCGCGAAAGTGCTTTGTTGGAAAATCGTCGGGGTTGTGCTCAGATTTCGCACTTCATACCAGCGCAGACCGGTGCGGGTAGATCCCGTCGGCGTATCAGCGGCCGTGACCACGGTATGATGAACAACGAGAGATTCGTGATCGCCAAAGTTCCGATAGGCCGCGCGGAACATGATGCGGTCGCCTAACGTGTCCAGGGTCGCGGGGTGCGATGGCGGACTGATTTTTTCCGGAATGCAATTCGGCCCCTGGCCGTAAACGCATTGCGCCGAAACATAATCCGCGATCGGAATGCTGAAGTTCGGCTGGCCACCGTTCCCTTTATAAAGACCACCGCCGCTGGCCACCGGAGCCGTCGAGCCGATCCCGTAGGTCGATTGGGTCGGATCGTTCCAATCGACATGAAATTTCCAGATGCTCATCAATCCGCCGGTCGCGGTCGGCACCGGAGTTGACGGCGGCATGTCCGTCTCGATAAAATAGTTAGGCGAACCGGCCGGCGGCAACCGTTTACCATCAAGATTGGTTGGGTTTTGACCACCCGGAGTGTAAGCAGCCGTAGTAATGGCCGCTTCATCGAACCAAACGAACCGCGCCGGTTGTCCCGTTAACATCTTGTCTCGCTCGAATGCGAAAGCGCCCGCGCCAGAGTTCGTTTGCGCGCCATCGGGAAATTCATTGGTCGTCATGTAATACGCGTCTGGCCAGATCGCGATGTGCGGATAGTCGTGAAAAACCGTCGGGCTCTCGTCAAACTCATATAGATAATAAGTGCCGGTCGGATCGGGCGAGGTGGAGATGGCGATGCACTCCGCGTAATATGGCGTGGCGCTCGCGGTGAACTGGCTCAGCAGCCAGCGGTCGGCCAGTTGGTCGTAGATGACAATCGGATCACCGTCATTATGCGCCGCGCATTGTGTGCCCGTCCCGGCCCAGAGCGCGTTGATTTTTGTCCCGCCTTTCAACAGCGTTCCCGTCTTGCTGTAAACGGAGAACGACGTGTTCGCCATCTGCACATAATGGCTGGGCCCAACCGCTCCATTTGTGTCCGGCGGAAGACAATTGCCGCACGCTTCTCTAATGCTCATTCCCTCGAACGAGGCCAAGACTGGAGGCATGCCGAGAAGAGGCGCAGCCGTCTGCACGACCGGATCGCGCGCCAGAAGGTTCGGTGTCGATCTTCCGGCAAGCGGACGGTAGATATCGCCGAGCTTCGAATCCGACCAATCGGTCAATTGATTGTTCGTCGGGATATCGATTAATCGCGGAGAGACCAGCGGGCGCACCACATTAAGCGCGTCCGGTTTTGCCGGAGTCGGCGCGGCCAGAGCGATAATCGCGAGCGATAACCCGCCGGAAGCGAGCAGGAAAGCGGCCAGCATTCGAGGGTAAAAGAAACCGGATTTGGAGAATAGATTTTTCTTCATCATGGATTGGGATTCGTTCAGGCAAACTTGTCGGTCGCGGCGCCAGCGTCCTTAAATCGGGGCTTCCCGCGATATAGTTCGTGATTCGAAAGGAAATTGGTTGCCTGCGTTTCGATAATGGGCCGAAGCCTTTTTTGATCTTGCAAGATCGACATGTCCGACTCGCGCCTCCGGTACAGGCATTGCTGCTTACTGAAAGTGACATGGATACGCCCCTCAAAATCCTGACGGTGGACAATGAACCCTCGATCACGCTTTCGTTGAGCTACGTTTTTTCCGGAGATCGTTATGAAGTGACCGGAGTGGAAAACGGAGAGAAAGCGCTGGCAGTGCTGCGTTCCCATCCCGACCACTACGACGTCATCATTGTCGATCAAAAGATGCCGAACCTGACCGGGGTGGAATTAGTCAGAGAAATCCGGCAACGCGGGATCACCGCCAAAATTATTATCATCTCCGCGCACCTCTCATCGGAATTGCGCGAAACGTTCCATCGCATGGACGTGCGCGTCCTGTTCCCGAAACCGTTCGACATCGAAATGCTGCGCCTGGCGGTCGAGCGTATGGCGGCGTGATTGTCGACTGCGATGGACTGCGGCCGAAATCGCGGAGAGCTAATCGCTACGGCGGTCCGAAAATCCCGTGCGTTTCCGCCCATTCCCAAAGCGACACGAACTCTGACGGCGGCGTCGCCTTATCCCGCGAAAATTGTTCGCGATGCTGGTTCAGCATTTTCCCAAGCGTCATCCCATCACCGGCCACGCGCTGAGGATCGGCGCCGCGTTCGAGCAGATGAAGCGCATCCGCATACGCGAGCCGATCGCGAAGGCCCATACTCGTGCTGGCAAAGTAGCAACGTATAACCGGCGCCGCAGTTCCAAGAATCTTTCTTCATCGCGGAGTTGACGTCCGCGCCGCGATCCAACAGCAAATCGAGCCGTGCTCGCTCATCGCTTTGGTAGTAACCAAGGTCCCAGTTCATCATGATGATCGGCCGATCGAACTCGTCGTGCGCATTCGGACTTCCGCCCGCCTCGAGCATGCTGCGCAAAAGGGGCGCCGAACCGTGCACGGCGTTGGCCAGCGCGAACGACCACCGCGATTCATTCGTGTAATTCGGATCGGCGCCCACCGATAGCAACGTCTTCACCGCGTCCGCTAATTCCGGTCGCTGCCACGATTCTCTCACCGCGAAACAGAGCAATGTCAGCCCGTCCTGTCCGGCCGCTTGCAAATTCGGAACGTTCGCCGCCGCCGCGGTGGATCGCGGCCGGATCATTTTTCACGATCGCATCCGCGGCTGCGAACAACGCCGGCCGATCTCCAAACCCTTCTCGACCGGAGCGTCGCTCTGCGTCCTCATGGCGACGACGCACCTCGCTTTTTTCCAGGGACACATACCACCATCCGAAAAACGCGACCGGAAAAGACGCAATGATCCCCAATCCGACTAATCCCAGTATCAATTTCTTGTTCATCGCATTGCCATCTCCGGCCTAACTAATAACGGCGGCGGCGGCGCGCCGATCTTTCACGTCCCCGTTTTATTATCTCGCGGTGGTTTATCGAACCGGCGGAAATAACATGTCGATCTTGCGCGATCAACGTCCATCATAAGCCGCTTACGATTCGATCGTTGATTGGCGTGAATATAAATAGCTCGTGTTCACTTCAGCGCCGCCCAGACCCGATGCACATCATCATGGTCTTCCAGCGTTTGTAAAAACTCACTCGTCTCGGCCCGTTGCGCATCCGTTAGGCTGGGAAAATTCTTCGGCAGATAACCGAGCTCGCTCGTCACGATCGTCCAACCATTCTGCCGCAGCCATTGCGAGACCGCGTGCAGATCGGTCCGCTCCGTGATGAAGCGTGCTCCGGTCACGCCTGGCGGAATGTCGTCATTCTCCGCATGGCTCAGAAGATCGACATCGCGCGCGTTTGCTTCGATCCCGGCCGCTTCGATGTCCGCCGTCGGATCCGGATGGAACGCCTCCGCCAATCCCACATGATCGAACAGAAATTTATTACTGCCGGGCGCACCAAGCTGCCCGCTCTTTTTGAAAATGAGACGAATCTCCGGCGCGGTGCGGTTATTGTTGTCCGTCAGGATCTCGACGATCAACGGCACTTTGTGCGGGGCGTAACCTTCGAAAACGATGTGTTCCAACGCGACCGCTTCATCGCCTACGCCCGCCCCTTTCTTGATTGCGCGTTCGATCACGTCTCGCGTGACACTCGCCCTGCGCGCTTTATCGAGAACGGCCGCAAGACGAGCATTTCCCGCCGGGTCGGGTCCCGCCATTTTCGCTGCCACCATGATCTCCTTGACCATTTTGCCGACGAGCTGGCCTTTCTTCAGACCCGCCACCTCCCGTTTTGCGTGCAACCATTGCCGACCCATCCCTTCGATGTATCAGTCGCCGATCAGACCGACAAGCATCCGCAAGTCAGGAACATTATGTCGAGCAACTCCGCGCTGCCGTCGACCGCGTCGCGGCCTAACGACTTCGCGGTTGCGAAATCACGCCTTGCTTCCGGCTTTCTTCAGATTGATGGAAGACAAGCGACCGCCGCTCGAAATTATTGCAGCGATTCGCGAGAAGGATCGTGAAACGACGGCCGCGCTGTCACGACTGCCGAGTTGATCTCGGCTAACGGCACGACTGAGAAGATCGACAATCACTGATTGTCGGTTTGATGCGTTCTCGTTCCTCCGGCGCCCGCGTTTCGGCGACAGCGTAACGGAACTTTTTTCAGTGGAAAGGTGAGAGAAGCCAAAGGCTTTTCGGTTATTAGTTATCGGTTATCAGTTGATTGATAGAAGACAGAAGTCCGAGGTCATTGTCTCCGCTGGAACGCGAGACCAGAGAGGATGAGACCACTGATCAACAAGATCGACATGATGGGCGGTTCGGGTACGGATGTGCCGGTGACGGAGAAGAGAAATCCGGCATTGGTGCTATTAAAATTATTTGCGGGAGGATAAGCGTTGGTGCTGGTCGAGACGTAATCGCTATTGAATGAGACGCCAGGCGCGGTGGTAACGGTTTGGGTATTGGTAAAGTCCCAAAAGCCATTCGAAGCAGTGGAGAGGACTAGATAATACGTTCCCGCCGGCAGGGTGAGACCGGAAAATAAATTCGTGTCGGCTCGGCTAACGGGGAAAACGAACGGGGCGCTCGCGATCTCGTTGGCGGCGGTGGTGCCGGCGCCGATCTGATTAGTGAGATACGCGGTGCCAGTAGTGTTCTCAAAAATGGCCTCGAGAACAGCATTGATCGACACATTGGCAAACGGATCAGATTGGGTCCACGATGCACCGACCGCTTGGGAAGCGTTTGTCCCGAAACCGTAGGCGCCATCCGGTGGGCCGGTGACGGAAATAATGGTGACGGCGTGCAAATGAGATGCGGCGAGAATTGCGCTCGCGCCGGCGATGATATTGACGAGGAAACGTTTCATGCTAATTCCGAGGCGGCCACCTTGGGGGATTGGCGGGATGAAGACAAGAGCAGAGGTCGGAAGGCAGAGGTCAGAGGTCAAATGTCTCAGGGCAGAGGGCAGAGGGAAAGGAACGAGCGTTATTGGATTAGTAAAAACAAAAAAGCCGCCAGGTTTGCACCCGGCGGCTTTGGTTTGTGAATTGTGGTGTTGTTAGGCTGGTTTATGCCAGGTCAAGCGAATCGAGCGTGGGCTCGTCGATGGCCGCGGTCGGGGTAAGACCGGCATCGGCTTGATAAGCGGCAAGTGCCTGGCGCGTTAACGGGCCGAGCAATCCATCCACTTCGCCTCGATAATAGCCTTGGTGTTGCAAGATCGCTTGCACGTCGGCAATGACTCTGTCGGGCGGGACGGCGCGGTGACCGGCATAGATCGGTCCATCGTAGGCGTAATATTGCGCGGAGTTATCGTAACCCCAAGCCGGATACCAGTAGCCGCTGTTAAAGTAATAAGCGCCGCCGCCGATGATCTCGACGCGAGTATAACGTGAGCGATACCAGCCCTGGTCGTGAAACTCAGGATGGTAGGAACGGAACACGGTATATCTTTCACCCTGCCAATGATCTGACCCTTCGATGCGGTAGTTCTGGTTGAAGGTGACCGTCGGGACTGTGTCGGGTCTTGCCTGCGCGCGAAAACTTTCGTGCTCAGTTTTGACTTTTAAAACGGTCTGTTGATCGACCTTTTGCGCCTTACCCTTGCGGAGCTTCTGCACGTCCGCGCTGTTCGGATCGATAACCTGCGTGCTGGCCGCAGTGTTCGATTGAACGGCGGTGTTGGTTTGGGCCGCAGTGTTGGTTTGGGCCGCGGACGGAGCCGCAGTCGCGGAGGCAGCGGCAACAGGAGTTGGAGTTGCGGTGGTTGATGCAGCAGCGGCAGCGTTGCCACCTTTTTTGCCATGCGCGCCCTTTACTTTCGCATTCGCATCGACGGTGGTGTCGGTGGTCGGGGCGGGGCTATTTACCGCGCCGGTAGCGTTGGTCTCGGTACCAGCAGGGCCCGTTGCACCAGTGACGTTCGCGCGGTTGTGTTTTCCTTTTCCGCCGCGGACTTTGCCGGTGGCGTCAGCGGACGGCGGTACGTTTGTCGCCGCGCCCGCATCCGTTTTCACTTCACCGGTTGCGCCGGTCGGGCCGGTTACTTGTCCGGAAGATTGTGCTTCAGCGCGCGCCTTTTTTCCGCCATGTCCCTGTTTTTGGACCGGCTGCGCTTCATTTTTAGTGGCGGCGGCGCCGGGAGCTCCGGCTTCCGATTTCTCTGCCTTCTTTCCCTCGGGACTTGGCGATGGCTGCTCGTTCTCCGCCATGGCGGCGGCGGCCAGCGTCAAGGAGCAGGTTAACAATAGTGATATAAATCTTTTCATCTTATTATCCTTAGTCTGATTTGGGGCGTGATTTATTCATGGCGCGACGGATATGAAATTGATCGACGTGTTATCGGGTGTGAGCTCCGCGCCTGGCCGAAATCAGTTTTGACGACGTTTGGGAGCGTTCGCTAATCCACACGCCCGCCCCAGACTTGATGCTTTTTTTGCGTGAGTCCGCCGTCGAACCGAATGCGCCGCTCGATGCGGGTCGGCTGTGAAATCGCGAACGCGCCCCAGCTTCTGGCGCGCGTACGATAGTCTGGACAGAAACGCGTGCGCTGCCGCTCGCGGCACTTATGCATTGTCCGACATCGAACCGCACAACCCGTCCCTCGATTCAAAAAGTTGGCCGGCGGGGAAAATACTGGTCAGTGCGAATCAGTGACCGTTATGGCGCGGTCGGTGAACGCCGCGGTGAGACGGTCATTTGGGTTGGGGTCCGGCTCGCACCGTCAATTCGGTAATCTTTTCGCCTGGTATGAAAATGACGAAGCAGAAACTCGTTCGGTTGACTTTCCCGGTTTCGGATCGGACGGAGTGGGTATCATGATTTCTACCCAAGGATACGCCGCGCAGTCCGCGCAGGAACCGTTAAAGCCGTTTTCGTTCGAGCGTCGGGATCCGAAACCGGATGATGTGCAGATCGATATTCTTTTTTGCGGGGTCTGTCACTCGGACTTGCATACGGCGCGCAATGAATGGGGCGGCTCGACCAATTATCCGTGCGTGCCCGGTCATGAGATCGTCGGGCGCGTGTTAAAAGTGGGAAGTGCGGTGAAGATTTTTAAAGAAGGCGACATGGCCGCAGTCGGTTGCATGGTCGATTCGTGCGGAAAATGCGGGAACTGCGAAGCCGATCTCGAACAATTTTGCGAGAATGGTGCGACGTTTACTTACAACAGCAAGGATGCACATACCGGCGGAATCACTTACGGTGGCTACTCAAAAAGCATCGTGGTCGATCAGAAGTTTGTGTTGCGACTTCCCGACAAACTCAATCCCGCATCGGCGGCGCCGCTGCTCTGCGCCGGCATCACGACTTACTCGCCGCTGCGCCGCTGGAAAGTGGGCAAAGGCCAGAAGGTTGGCGTGGTTGGCTTGGGCGGGCTCGGTCACATGGCCCTGAAATTTGCCAACGCCTTCGGCGCGCACGTCGTCTTATTCACGACGTCGCCGGGCAAGACGGAAGACGCGAAGCGACTCGGCGCCCACGAAGTTGTCCTTTCCAAAAACGAAGAGGAAATGAAGAAGCACGCGAACAGTTTTGATTTCATTATCGACGCGGTCTCGGCCAAGCACGATCTCGGCGCTTATCTTAATCTGCTCAAACGCGACGGCGTTTTGACGATGGTGGGCGTGCCGCCGGAGCCGGTGCCGGTGAACGTTTTCAGTTTGATCATGCCGCGACGTCAACTGGCCGGTTCGCTCATCGGCGGAATCGCGGAGACGCAGGAGATGCTGGATTTCTGCGCCGAGCACGGAATCAGTTGCGATATCGAATTGATCAAGATCGACAAGATCAACGAAGCTTACGAGCGCATGTTGAAGAGCGATGTGAAATATCGATTCGTCATCGACATGGCGACGGTGTGAGATCTTGCGGTAACTTCAACTCAGAAATTCTGCGATGGGCTCGATCGGTTCGACGTGGGCGCAGAAGATCTTGAAGGCGGCCAGAATCGGCACGGCGAGAATGATGCCGGCGATGCCCCACATCCAACCCCAGAACGTGAGCGACAATAAAACCATCACCGGATTGAGCGTGAGCGAGCGGCCCATCACCCACGGCGTGATGAAATTTCCTTCGAGTGTGGCGAAGACGAGATACACGGCGGGAAAGATCATCGCGTAACCGAGACTGTCGAAGCTCAAGACCGCGCCGAGCGTCATGCAAACAATGCCGGTGAGCGCGCCGAGATAAGGCACGAAATTCAGGATCGCGACCATCGCGCCCCACATGATCGGATTGCGCAAGCCGAGCATTCCCGCGGCGGCGCCAACGACAATGCCAAGGCCGATATTGATCATGGTGACGGTGAAAAGATAACGCGAAACATGCGCTTCGATTTCATGAGCGATGGAGACCGCGCGTTTCTTGTCCGCGAGTGTGGGAAGCAACTTGATCAGTTTCGTTAGGAAAACTCCGTCGTGGGCGAGCAGAAAATAAAGCAGAATGAGTAGCATCACCGTGCTGACGATGAGTTCCGGCGTCTGCACGTAAAGAAGATCGGAAACCGGATGCCGCTTTACTTCGACGGCGGGTTTGGCCTGCGGACCATCGGGCGTGGCGAGCTTTTCGATTTCGCCGCTGGCCTTGGCCACATTCTGCATTGGCTGGCGGAGCGGAATTAATTTCGATTGCAACTGATGCAGACTGTAGGGCGCCTTCTCCAACCATCCTGCTGCCGGTGCGGCGAGAAAAGAGATTCCATAGCCGATGATGCCGACGAGACTGAGTAGGAGAACGGCCGCGCTAAACGGCGGAGAAATATGCAGACGCGCGAGCGCGCGCACGATCGGTCGGAGCAAATAACTCAGCAGCAGCGCGAGCACGAGCGGCAGCAGGATCGAGCGCATGAAATACATCGTGTAAAAAATGGCGAGGATGAAGAGACCGGTGAGCGCGATCGAGCGGACATCGAATGGCCGCTGCATGAGATCGTGCAGGCGCAGGCGTGGCGGCGGCGCCGCGGATTGGTCCGGAGTTGAATCCATCTTTCAACAGAGAATCGCTTTTGCCGAATAATTCACGCGCTAGATAAACCGCAAGATCGACATCGTGTTGCGCGGATTCCGCCGCGCGCGCTCAACTCAGCCCGTAGCGGTGCATGAGTTGTTGCCGCACTTCCATGGCCAGTGCCGGATTCAGACGCGAGAGCAATTTCTCGCGTTGCTCGCGCTCCATCGCCGCCAGGTCCGCCAGCAATTTGTCGCGCGTTTTCCTTTTCTCGTAGCGGCTCCAGCCGATTCCGGCCGCGAGCACCGCCGAGGCCGACCAAAGCACAAGCGCAGTTGTCGTGATCACGCGAAAAGATTTTCCCGCGGCAACGGAGAACGCGCAAGGCGAAGTTAAAAATGCGCGCCTAACGACGCCCTATTTCTTTGCGGTCCGCGGATCGTCCGCCGGATTGACGTATTTGATTTCGAACGGACCTTCGCTCTGGATCTGGATAATCGTATCGGTCGTGCTCCACGCGAAGTGCTGCATTCCAGCCGGCATCACGCCGAAACCGCCCGGTGCCAGTTCGCGCCCCGCCGTTTCGTCAAACTTTGCGCCCATTCCCAGATGAAGTGTTCCCGAAATCACGGTGATGTGTTCGGCTGACGGATGCGTGTGCGGCGGAACTTTGTAACCGGCCGGCGCCTGTAATCGCACAGTGAACGATCCTTTTTTGGTCGGATCGCCGTCCAGCACCGCCATCTTTGCGCCCGCCGGTAATCCCGGCGCCCCGTCCACCCATTGCAGATCGGCCGCCGCATAAATCTTGTGCTCGGCGCTAACCGTTGCTTTGGCCCCGCTCTTCCCAGTTTCTTTTTCTTGGGCCACAACTGCGAAAGTCGAAAACCCCACCACAATGCTAAACAGTACGGCGATTTTGTTCATAAGCGTGTTTGGTTAATCAGAAACTGGCGCGCAAGATCGACAATGGCAAACCGAAAGCTCGCTCCGCTTTAACTCATCTTCGGCCGCTCGAATTCTCGAGCATGTGGCCGCGGCACTTCGCACTGCCGCAGCGACAAGCCGATTCCTGTTCCACCTCGGGCGTGACTGGCTCGTCCACTTCCAATTGGTAATCGTAGAAAAGTTCTTTGCCCGGCTGCAAATCGCGCAAGGCGTAAATGAAAACGCGCCCGTTAACTTCCTCGATCGCTTCGCAATTCGGATCGCAGGAATGATTAATCCAGCGCGCTTCGTTTCCGCCCACCGCCGGGTCGATCACGTCCTCGCCGTCATTGATTCCAAAAAGAAACGTGTGCGTCTCGTCCGAATCCGCCGGCACATCTTTCCATTTCACGCGCTGCCCCGTGTATTCGATGATGCGCGCGCCTTTGCGAATGCGCTCTGTGGCGTAAACACCGCGACCGTGCACCGGAGATGCGCGCACTTCAATTTTAGGTCGCGCCGCTTTCGTTCCCATCGCTGGCCTAACGAAGCGCGCCGTTGATCGACATGATCAATTTTTTCCACTGCGTCCGTTCTGCATCGGAAAGATCGTCCGCTTTGTGATCGCGCGTCCAACGGAGGAACGCTTTGGCCAGCCGATATTTCGAGAAATCGCTAATCTCGCCGCGGAATAAATCGATGACCGGGAGCTCGGGTTGCGCTGTTGCCGAAGCGGCGATGTCCCAGCCAAGATCGACACGCGCCACGTGGATGAGCGTCTCGCGCAGCAAATCCTCCACCGCCGGTCTTTCGAGCGGTCCGTTGTAAACATCTTTGGTGCGCAGCACGGATTTGTTGCCGAGCGTTTGCACGAGACGCTCCTGATGCATCGCCTGATCGGGTGACATGTCCGAATCCAAAAGCGCCGCCACCTTCAATTTGTGTGCGTGCAAAATGGTGGCGTAGTAAACAACTTTCCCCGCGCCGCTCGCGGGCAGGACCGCGATCTTTTCGTTAAGATCGACAATGCGTGCATCGCGCAGGAGTTGCGCGACCGCGTCGAGATACCAGTAATCGGTCAGGCTTTCGAGAACGAGATTCCGTTGTTGCGCGAAAAGGCTTTGCGCGAGGTCGTAGCCCAGCGCTTCCTGCAACGGCAACAACGCGACCGGATCTTCCGCCGTGATATTAGTGTGCACTTTCGTGCCGACACTTCGGTCCGTCATCTCGACCACGCGAACGAGATTCAGTTCGTCGGGTCCGACCAGGAAAGGCGAGTGCGTTGTGTAAAGCGTTTGGTTGAGCTCGGCCAGACGCGAAATGGTCGTACGAAATTCGCGTTGCTTGACTGCGTGCAAACTCAAGCCCGGTTCATCGAGCAACAGAATCGCGTTACGATGTCGATCCGAACTCTCGGCAAAGAACACAATGAAAAACGAAACTAACCACTGAAAACCTTCCGAGCGTTGATCGAGCTCGATCTCAACGCCGACGTCATCTTCGACGATAACTTTTAGGTATTGGCCATCCGCCACCACCCGCAATCGTTCCGCCTCGGCTCGCTTCGAGTCCGGCATCCAGGTCGCGCGGAGTTCGTTAGTCAAACGCACACTGGCGGCGTTGAGTTGATAAGATCGACGGTCGAGTTGATCGCGATAAGCCTGCAGTGCGGCCGCATCATCGGGCGGCGGCTCGGGAATTTTCCCTAAATTCGAAAGCTCGCGGGCGGTGAATCCGAGCAGACGCAGCAAACATTTGTTGCCGTAATCGTAGTAATCGTCATCGACCAAATTCCGTTCCGTGCGCAGCGCGAGGTGTTCGAGATGAATCAGCGGGCGCACGCGAAAATAATCCCGGAAGCGAATGAAAAGCGGCAGCCGCTGACTCAAGGTCCAAAGCGCCGTCGCGCGGCGATCGCTCACGCCGATAGCTTTGATGAGATCGTCGTAACGTTTCTCTTCGGTTTGATTTCCTTCCTCGATGCGGGTGAAAATTTTCTCTAGCTCGGCCCGCAACATCGCCGCCGGTTCGCCCACGATGTAATCGCTTTCCTTCCATTCCCGAGTCAGCGCTGTTAACGGGGTGCTTGGTGGATCGGACGGCGACATGCCTTCGGCGGGCTCCGGGGCGCGGCCATCAATGTGCGCCGCGAGACGCGCCAGATCTTTCTTAAGATCGACATACTTGGTCGCCGGCGGACCGCCGATAAAGTTGTGCCACGAATTATTATCGAGCTTGCGGCCGAAGACGTACTCGCAATCCCGAAATTCAGGATCAATCACTTCCTTGTCCGCGGCGTCGAGGCCGAACTGTGCTTCGACCACGGTGAGGTTGTGCGGCTGCACGCGACCGGAGGTGATGTCGTCGAACTCGGCCCGCGGATAGTCGCGCAATGGCTCGAACCCCCGCGAGCCGGATGGCGGGTTGAGGCGTTGGATCGCTTCCAGAAGTGCCGTCTTGCCGGCCTCGTTAGGCCCGACCAGAATCGTTTTCGCCTTCTCGACATCAAACCAGCCGCTATCGCGAATGCTGCGATACTTCGTCACCCGCACCTTTTTTAAAAACATCGCTCGGTCTCCCTTTTATTTTGGCCGCGTCCGCCGCATTGGCGAATTTCGAGGCTATTTCGTTGTCGATCTAATGCCAAGACGGATTCGATAATTTAGCGACCGGATATTGGGGTTGTGGATCGGCCGTTTCAGACGATAGTGCGGCAAGTTTCTCTGCTGCGATTTTCCGAGACGTAACTTAACCCTCCTCCGTCCGGGAACTGGATCCTTCGTCAGCTGCGGACTCCCACTGCCATCCAACTATATGAAAGCCGATCTCGTCAAAGCCGCCGCCGCCGTCGTCCCTAACCAGCAAATCCTGGTCAACATGGTCTCGCGCCGCGTTCGGCAGCTTTGCCTCGGACATCGTCCGCTGGTCGAATCGATCGGGCTCGCTCATGCGGACATCGCGCTTACCGAAATCGCCACCGGTAAGTTGACTTTTGAGTCCACCTTCGATCAAAACAAACTGGCTCCGGGCGAAGTCGTGCCGTTCCCAGGCGCAGTCGCAGAGAAGAAATCGAAGAAGGCGGCCTGATCCGCCGCCCCGTTAGATCGACATGTACTCGGTCGAGCTGGATCGATCGCGCAGCATTTTAATCGTCACCGCGGCGGACCACGTCACCGCGCGAGAAGTCGAGCTATAATTCGCGTTAATAGCGGATTGCTGTCTTCGCTGGTTTCGGATTTAATCGTGGGCATGAGAAGCCGTCGTTCGATGGCGGGTTGGTGGATCATGTCGATCTTTACCGCCGCGAGTGGATTTCTGCCGGCGGATTTACCTGGCGCATCCGGCGAAGCGCGCGTCACCCAAATTATCCGCGAGGTGAAGTTGCTCCCAGCGGAAGCGAAACCGCGGGCTGCCGCCGTGAATGACAAGGTGGATGAGAACACCGCGGTGCGCACCGGCGATGAGTCGCGCTCCGAACTTACGTTTGTCGATCTTACGATCACGCGTCTGGGCGCGAACACGATCTTCACCTTTAGCGATGGCGGTCGCAACGTGCGCTTGAATGGCGGCGCGGTGTTGTTGCGCGTGCCGAAAGATTCTGGCGGCGCGAAAATGAAGACCGATGCGTGTTCGGTCGCGATCACTGGCACGACGGTGATCTTGGAAGCGGCACGATCGGGCCGAAACAAATTGAGTGTGCTCGAAGGCGGTGCGCGGATCTGGTTGAACAAAAATCCGAAGGAATCGACTTACGTGCGGGCGGGACAAATGGTGAACGTGCCGCCGGGCGCCACCAAAATGCCAGCGCCCGAAGATATGGATGTCGATCTTATCATGAACAAGAATCCGCTCATTACCGATTTTCCGCCGCTGCCGAGTCGGAATTTGATTTACGCTTCGCGAGACCGGCCGGCGGCGCCGATTTATCAAGGTCGCCCGGTCGGAAGCCAGCCGGGAAATTCAGGACCATCATTCTTCCCAAATATTCTCGGTGTCGGCAGCAGCAACACCCCACATTACGGCGGACCAAACGCCGGGCCTGGCGGAGGCAAAAAGAAAAAGAAATTGCCTAACGCGCCTAACAAGCCGAACCCAGACGGGCCGAACATTCAGGGGACTCCCACGCCAACTCCGACGCCTCCAGGTAAGTTGAAGCTGAAAAACCCTTAGGGACATCGCCGCGGCGTAGACAAAAGGCGCGGTCGGCGGCGTCTCCATTGAAGAGTTAGATCGACAATGGAAAGCGTTCCGGCGCGTCGGGCCTCGCGCGTCAATCCCATCGTCGCGTTACGGGCCGAATAGCTGCGGCGATTAATTGCTTGCGATTTTTTTCACGGCTGCACAGTCTGGAGCATCAACCATATCCTATGAATAAATTGGCCCTCTCTTTAGTAACCGTCGTGGCGCTCGCATTGTTCGTTTCTTGCGCTAACAACAAGAAAGAAACAACCGCGACTTCCACCAGCGCGACCACTACGCACTCCGCCGCGACGACCAAGAAGTCGACCACGGCGAAGAAAACTGGCGCTGCCAGCACCACCGAGAAAGCTTCCACGACCAGGAAGAGCTCGAGCGCCGAAACATCCGCTTCGCCTTCTGCCTCATCGAAGAAATCTTCGACGACCAAGAAGAGCACGAGCACCAGCTCCAGCACTGAAGCGTCGCCGTCGCCGTCCGCTTCGCCTTCAGCGACCGAGGCTGCTTCTCCGTCGCCTTCGGCGTCACCGGAGTAATCGGTTTTTTAATCTCGACCGTTACGTCACGGCGGCTGGCCGTGACGTAACATGTCGATCTTGCGCGATGTCGATCTTTCGATTCGGCATCGCAGTTGAGTGTCGTGAGCGCATCGCTAAAGTTGCAGCGCGATGCACGAACTCCTCATCGGCAGTATCAAATGGGCCGCCGTCGGCTTCATCGTCGCGTTCGTGCTGATGCGGCTTTACGAGGCGAGCCACATCCATGACGACATCCCGCGCCCTGAGTTCAAGAAACGCCAATCGACCCGTGCTGCTCTCGTCCTTTCGGTTTTCGCCGCCATCCTTTCGGCGATGGTGTGGTTGTTAGTCCAGAAGTGGGACTAACTTGCGCCTGAACCATTTTCGTTAGGCGTCCAATGCAAAATCCCGAGACCGAGTCCATCCTGGTCGGGCTCGCGAATAAATTCGCGGTGGCGATAATGCGCTTTTAGTTCGCTCCAAAATCGCGGCACATCGCCGACCCAACGCGCGGTCGGCCGGCCAAAGCGCGTGCGATGGTCCCGCACGATGTCGTGAAACATAATTAATCCGCCGTCGCGCATCAGTTGAGTATAAAGCTCGAAGTCGCGCTTCACGCCGTCGTAGCGGTGGTCGCCGTCGATGAACAACATGTCGATCTTGCGACCGGCCAGCGCGCTTTTCACGCGCTCGAATGTCTGCGGCGCGTATGAGGAGCCGTTGATGAAATGAATCTGCTGCGTCGGCCGGCGCAGCAATCGCAGATACGCGCCGTTCATTATATATAGATCCACCGCGATAATCGTCTCGACCGTCTCCAGCATGTGGCTGAGCAAAAGATTCGTCCCGGCATACGCTGTCCCGATCTCGCAGATGCAGCGCGGCTTTCCGGTCCGCATGTAATCGATCGCCGGAAAAATCTCCTCCGGATGTTGCATCGCGCCGCCCTGCAGATACATGCGCGCGAAATCGAAAAAATCTTGCGAGGTCTGGCAACGATCGAACGCAGCGCGCACCTGCTTTTTTTTCGCGGGATTTAACGACAGCGAAAGCGTCCGCAAATCGGACAACCGTCGCCGCATGGAAATGAACGCCGGATTCGACAGCGGCAAAATGCGTTTCGCCAATCCGCGAAGCGAAAAATCAGGACTGGGCGTTTGCGCAATCATGGCGCCAAATCTGTCGATGCGATCGGGACGACGTACTTCGCGCCCATGTATTCCACCGTCACCGTTTGCGCATCCTGCGCCGCGATCGGCCATTTCGTGCCGCGTTGCAAAACGGTTTCGCCGTACGGAATTTTTATTTTCACCGGCTGCGTGATGGTAACGAATCGCTTTGGCGTAGCCGTCGGAATGACAACCGGCGGTGGCGGTGGCGTTTCAACTGCAACCGGCGCGGGCGTCGGCTGGCCTAACGATGTCGATCTTGCCAGACCATCGGCCGGCTCCAGCTTCACCACCGGATGAATCTCCCATGCGGTCGAGCGCCACGGATTATGATAATGATTCGCGCCGCCGGTCCGGACATTTGTGCCCACATCCGCGGTGCCATTGTGTTCGTCATCCCACAAAAGATAACCGGTCGCGCGGATCTTCTGCGCTTTATGTCCGGTCGGTTCGTAAGTGAGGTCGGGTTTGCGGAAAAAACCGGCCAGCGATTGCACACGAATATTATCCCGATAAATCGCGCGCTGTGTTCGCGGCGTGATTTCGCAAATGATCGGCGTCGGGTCGCCTGGTTGCGGCGCGTGATCGGACGGCTTTTCAAAAACTTCGAGATGCCAATCATGAAAATCGACATTGCCGCAGTTCGTACTTTCGGGAGGGCCCGCGTAGGCGATGACGAGATACCCGGTGAGGGAAACTACTTGTTTCTCGAGAGCATCGAGCTGCGCTCTTTGCGCGGGCGCGATGTCTTTTCGACGTTTGCCCTTCGTTTGCGATTCGAAATCGGCGAGCTGTTTCAAAAACCCAATCGTGTCCAGCGCCTGCACCTTCGCGCCCGCGAGCTCGCCAGCGGAACGATTCTTGAGACGATTGCGTTCGATCCCATCCGGCGTCTTGGCCGTTCCTTCCAGTTTATCGGCGCAATTCCAGCCGCTAAGATCGACATCGAGCAGATCGCGGTCTTCCGAAAGCCGATGCTCGGCAAAAATTCCGGTCGCCAAAAAAAGCGCAAGACCGAAAACGAGATGCCGTCGCATCATCCCATGTAGAATCCGCCATTCACGTTGAGCACGTGGCCGGTGATGTAACTCGCCATCGGCGACGCCAGAAACAAAGCCGCATCGACAATTTCATTTACGTTCCCGAGGCGGCCTAACGGAATTTGCTTCTCGAAATTTTGCCGCACGTCATCCGGCAATCCTTTGCTCATGCCGACATCGATAAATCCCGGCGCAATCGCATTGACCGTGATCTGTTGTCGCGCCAACTCCCGCGCCGACACTTTCGTTAGGGCAATGATCGCCGCTTTGCTCGAGGAATAATTCGCCTGTCCGAAAAGACCCATCTGTCCGCTGACCGATGAGAGATTCACGACGCGCCCGCCATTGCGCAAAATCGCCGCCGCTTTCTGCGTGACGTTGAAGGTGCCGGTGAGATTCACGCGCACGACGCTCTCGAATTCTTCCATCGACATCTTCTTCATCGTGCGGTCGCGGATGATGCCGGAATTGTTAATCAGAACATCGAGCCCACCATGTCGATCTTGGATTTGTTTCATCATCGCCTCGACCTGCTCGGGCTTGGTCACATCGCACTCGATGATGAGTGGCTCCTTTAATTCTTTCGCCACGGCTTCGGCGTCGCTTTTGTTTTGTCCCGCAAGATCGACAACGTAATTCACCACGCATTTCGCGCCGCGTTTTCCGAAAGCTTTGATCATCTCCGCGCCGATGCCGCGCGAGCTTCCGGTGACGAGCACCACCTTTCCGCTAAAATCCAACGGATCTGACATGCGGCGATTTTAGGCTGGATAAGATTGCCGGCAAACCGATTAACATTAAGTTTCTCGCTCTCACGATGTCTTCACCGATTCGAGTTCTAACCGCTGTGCCGATCTGCGACGGCCA
>JBBROO010000022.1:0-46188 GCA_038229295.1 Chthoniobacterales bacterium
CTTCGGATAAAAATAAAGCACCACCCATTTGCCTTTGTAATCCTTCAGGCTCACTTGCGAGCCATCGCTCGTCGTTAGGCTGAAATCTGGCGCGGGCTTGCCCACGTCTGGTTGCTTTTGCGTTTCGGCTGCGTTCATAACTGCAAAGGTAATCACGCTGACAATGGCTGATAAGAATATTTTGTTCATGCTTTGCTTCTGATTTAGAAAACCGTAACCGCGATTTGCCGCCATCCAAAGAATTAAGATGATCTCACGCGTCTGGACGATCGGTCACTCCACCCGCAAACTGAGTTATGAACCCGAAAGTGACTCCGTCCAGCGCGAACTGGGAGACTGGGTCGGGCGAGACTCGAACTCGCAACCAACGCCTTAAAAGGGCGCTGCTCTACCATTGAGCTACCGACCCGCGCGGAAAAGTTTGTAAGCCAGTTCGAACATTGTCGCAAGATTTGCTACAAGATCGACCACAACTCGCGCAGGGAATTCTTTGGGCGGTCGAGTTGAAAGATCGACAATCCCGCGGCCGCGGCTGCTTTCCAATCCCGCTCCCGATCGTCGCCGACGTGCAAAACTTCATCGGCTGCAAGATCGACATAACGTAAGGCGCGCCGAAAAATTTCCGGGTCCGGTTTGTCCGCGCCGATCTCGCTCGAGACCAAAATGTGCGTGAAAAATTTCGAAATGCCAAGCTGCTCCAGAATGAAACGCAAACGCCCGTCGAAATTCGAAACGATGGCGAGTTGAAAACGCGGCTGCAGCTTTTCGAGAACATCGACAACGTCTGGATACAATTTCCACACACCGGCTTCGGCGAAATGCTCGTACGCGATCTCGAAAAAGTTATCGCGATCGAGTTCGCCTAACGAAGGCGCGACTTCATTCAGGACAAGATCGACAAGTTCACGCCACCAATCTTTGTCATCATTTTCTCGCGGGCCGTCGATGGCTGCGCGCGCCGGCATTCTTTTCCACGCGGCGAAAAACGCATCATTCAATCGTTGCGCGTCCAGCTTCAGTCCGAGTTCCTGACCGACAAGCGCGTAGTGATAACCGACGCTCTCGGTCAAATAGATGAGTGTGCCGGCGGCGTCGAAGAAGATCGCTTTGATCACAAGCGAAAATAACATTCACAGGCCGGACGGCTGTGTCACATTAATCCTCATGCTGCCGATCGAGCACAACGATCCCATCAACGCGCAGATTCTCGCGGTCTCGGAAGACAAAATCGAAGGGTTTATGCGGGAGCCGTTCGCGGAAATCGCGCAACGTTCCGGAATCGATGTCGATCTTGTCATGGCGCGCATCGCCGCCATGCTGCGCGCCGGGACGATTCGACGTGTCCGGCAAACATTGCTCGCGACCAATCTGGCCGACGGCGCCTTAATCGCTTGGAAAGTTCCCGAAGATAAGATCGACAACGCCTTCGACTGGATGTCGCAGCGCGACCCATTTTCCGGTCACGTCGTTTTGCGCTCGACCGATACCGCCGCGGCCGGCTCGGATTACAAATTATGGACGACGCTGAAAGTGCCGCGAAAGTTTTCGATGCAGGAGCATTGCGAATTACTGGCGGAGAAAACGGGCGCAGAACGTTTTCGCATGATGCCGGCGAAAGGAATTTTCGCGCTCGGTGTCGGTCATGTGCGTCGTAAAACGGTTGAGCCCGGCAGCAAAGGGGACACGCCGGCGAAGATGATCCCGGTGCAAGTTGTCGATCTTAGCGAGAACGAGTGGAAAGTGTTGCTGGCCCTCAAACGTGAATTCACCTTTGAAGAAATCGCGTCGTCACCGTGGAAAAAACGCGCCGCCGAAGCGGGCGTTTCGCTCGATGACTTTTTTGCTGTGGCCGAAGACTTAAGCGCGCGGAAAATCGTCGGACGCTTCTCCACTTTTCTCGAACACGTCAAGCCATCCGCCGGCGGCGTGCGCGTGACGCGCTTCAACGCGCTCTTTCATTGGGCGATACCGCCTGGTCGCGAAATCGAAACGGGCGGCGAAGTCGGTCGTCATCACATTCTGACGCATTGTTATTGGCGCGAGGCAGGGCCGGAGTTCAAGAACGTGAACATCATGGCGGTCGCGCACGGCACCGACAAAGCGCTCCTGCTCGAGCACAAAGCCGCGATAGATCGACATCTTCATGCGAATAGTATTCCGGTTTCCTACACGAATGTCTTCTGGGGCGGACGAAGCGAAATCAAACCGTCGGAAATTTCGCCGCAAGTTTATCAGAAGTGGCGGCGTGAAATGGCGGCCGCGTGAAAGCGCTCATCGAAAAACTTGCGGGCGGCGTTGACCTAACGAGCAGCGACATTCGATATGCGGTCACGTTGTTGCTCGCGGAAAATGTCGATGACGAACTGAAAGCGAACTTTCTGACCGCGCTGCATAAGAAAGGCGAAAGCGCGGATGAGATTTTCGGGTTCGTCGAATTCCTGGTCGAGCGCGCGGTGGATCCGATGATCGACCCGGCGAAATTACCTGGGCCAATGATTGACGTCTGTGGCACCGGCGGCGACGGTCTCGATTTTTTCAACGTCTCCACCACGATTATGTTTATCCTCGCCGCGGGCGGCGCGGCGGTGGTGAAGCACGGAAATCGAAGTGTCACTTCTCTGTGCGGCAGCGCCGATGTGCTGGAAGAACTGCGCGTCCCGATTCATCTGCGCCCCGATCAATTGCGAGACATGATCGAGCGCCACGGTCTCGGGTTTATTTTCGCGCGGCAGTATCATCCGGCATTTAAGGCGCTCGCTGGGATGCGCGAACGTTTGGCCAAAAAAAATCAGCGCACGATTTTTAATTTGCTCGGTCCGCTTTTGAATCCGGCAAAACCGCCACGTCAGCTCATCGGTGTTTATGCGCCGCGTTTAACCGGAATGTTCGCGGAGGTGCTGCGTCGTCTCGACCGCAAACGCGCGTGGGTCGTGCACGGACTGGCCGAGAACACCAATGGAATGGACGACGTTTCGATTTGCGGCGCGACGACTGTAGCCGAACTCGACGATGGGAAAACCACGTCGGCGATCCTGGATACGCAGTGGTTAGGCGTGTCGCGCTGTTCGCTCGATGAATTGTATGGTGGAAATGCAACTCAGAACGCCGCCACGATCGTCGGAATTCTGGCCGGTGAAATCAAGGGCGCGAAGCGCGAGATGACCGTCGCCAATGCCGCCGCCGGATTTGTGGTGGCTGGAATTACGCACAACATGAATACCGGAATCGAACATGCGCGGGAGCAAATCGACAGTGGCCGCGCCCTGGAAAAGCTGCGCGCTATGCAAAATTATTCCGCGAAAAGTTCGGCGTAAGTCCGGTCGAGATTTCGCAGCAAACGGACGGCGAGTAGATGTCGATCTTGCGGGCGGCCTGAAATCATCGCCAAAGAGGTGGCGCGCGTTCGAACATCTTCGGAAAAATCTTCCGCTGTTTGGTTCACGTTGACACCGACTCCGAGGATGGCGATGTGCTGAGTGTGCTTCTGTGCGCGCATCTCCACGAGGACGCCCGCGACTTTGCGCGTATTGATGTAAACGTCGTTAGGCGGTTTGACCGCGGCGTTGCCGATCGTAGCGGCAACGGTGTTCGCCGCCCAATCCGTTATTCGGGCCGAATCCTTCAGGTCGATTTGTGGACGCAGCAAAACAGAAAACCAAAGACCTTTGTGCGCGGCCGATTCCCAAAAGTTGCCGCGTTGTCCGCGCCCAGCCGTTTGGCACTCGGCGAAAACGACGATGCCTTCGGGCTTATCAACCATCGCAAAAACGGAATCGTTGGTCGAAGTTGTTTCCTCCAACACGAAGATCTCGCAGCCGATCCTGACGTTGCCGAGATCAGCGCGCAGCCGCTCGGCGTTCAAACGATCAGGCGCCGACATTGATCATTTCGAGAGAGAGATCGATCGCGCGCGCGGAGTGAGTGAGCGCACCGATGGAAATGTAATCGATACCGGTGGCGGCGATCTGGCGCACGTTTTTCAAGTTCACGCCGCCGCTGGCTTCGAGTTTCACTTTGCCTTTGGCGAGTGCGACCGCTTCGCGCAGTTGCGCCGGACGCATGTTGTCGAGAAGGATAACATCGACATCGACGAGCTGAAGAATCGCGCGCACTTGTTTGAGCTGGTCGGCCTCGACTTCGATGCGCAAATCGGGCCGCTCCACGCGCAATCGCCTAACAACTTCAGTCATCGCACCAAACCCGTCGCCAGCCACAAGGTGATTATCCTTGACCAGAATCATGTCGTCCAAACCGGAGCGGTGATTGCCGCCACCGCCCGAGACAACGGCTGCTTTTTCGAGCGCGCGCAATCCCGGTGTCGTTTTCCGGGTGTCGAGAATTTTTACCCGATCGTTCGCCGCCGCATCGACGAATTGTTTGGTGAGTGTGGCAACTCCGGACAAGCGCTGCAGAAAATTTAAGGCAACGCGCTCGGCCTTGAGAATCGTGCGCGCAGATCCACGAATTTCCATGACAACAGCGTCACCGGAAACTTCGGAACCGTCGTTGCGCACGATGTCGATCTTGCAGGTTGGATCGACATGGCGAAAAACCTGCGCGGCAGTTTCTGCGCCGGCGATGACGGCTCTTTCGCGTGCGACGATGCGCGCAAATGCGTTCAGGTTTTCGGCGACGAAGGAATCCGTCGTGACATCGCCTTCGCCGATGTCTTCGCGCAACGCGATCGCGATCGGATCAAAGTCATCGTTTTTCATAAACGCATGCTCCGCGGACGTAAGTGGCGAGGTTGGAATGCGCGCCGCCCCGATAAATGCAAAGCGCGATGACGTCTTCGGGTGAAAGATCGTCGAATGAGGGTCGATCTTTCGGATAAGGCGTGAGCGCGGCAAGATCGACAATGATGAAGTCGGCCTCTTTGCCCGGATCGAGGGTGCCGATCGTATCGCCTTTACCGAGTGCCTTGGCGCCACCTTGTGTGGCTAGGTGCAAAGCTTCCGCCGGACGCAGCGGACGCAAATTTGGTTCGTAAGCGCTGCGCGCTTTTTGCACATCGATCGCCGCGCGCATGACCTGCCACATGTTCAACTCAGGTCCGGCGGCGACATCGGAACCGAGGCCGACAGCGATACCCGCTTTCAAGAGTTGATCGAGCTTGATCAAGCCGCTGCCAAGAAAAAGATTCGAAGTTGGGCAATGCGCCACGTTCGCCTGAGCCGTGGCGATGGCGGCGATCTCGCGTGGTTGCAAGTGAATGCAATGCCCGAGCATCGTCTTGGGCGTAAGCAATCCGCACGTTTCATAAACATGGGTGTAATCGTGCGCGCTCATAAAAAGATGGTGCACTTTCTCGATTTCCTCGCGGTTTTCGGCGAGATGAGTTTGCACGTAGGCGTCGAAGCGGGATGCCATTTCGGCGGCACCGCGCATGAGTTTTTCGGAACACGTGACCGCGAAGCGGGGACTGAAAGCGTATTCAAGACGTCCATTTTCGGAACGGTGCCATTTGCGACAGAGACGTTCGCTTTCCATGAGCGAAACCGAAACCACCTTCTTCGGCTGGAGAGTTCCATAAGAGCCGACGTCCATCATCATTTTGCCGAGAATGACGCGCAGGCCGCTTTCTTTCGCCGCTTCGAAACCGACTTCGCAACTGTCTTCGTAGATCGCGGCGAACACCATCGCGGTGGTGGTGCCGTGGCGCCCGAGCGCTTCAAAAAAGAGCGGCGCTTCCTGGCGCGCTTTTGGGCCGGTGAACTCGCGTTCGACCGGAAAGATGTGCTGGCGAAGCCAGGGCAGCAGCTCGCTTTCGCCGCGAGCGACGGCGGAATATTGCGGCAAATGCGTATGGCAATCGATTAATCCCGGGAAAATAGCGACGGCGCCGCGATCGATCCATTGCACGGGTTTCGGTCGTTGCAGGCGGCGCAAGTCGTCGTAATCGCCCACTTCGGAAATGCGGCCGTTATCGATGATGATGCCTCCACGCGGGCGCGCGCGGAGTGAGCCGAATTCCGGGGCGTCGATGAGAAAGCCGCGAATGCCAAGTAGGTTACCGTCGGTTTCCATGAACGCCTGCCTTATCAGAACACAAGGCGGCGATTAAACGAAAAAAAAGATTCGGGCAGCGCACGTCAAGGAGAAACAACAAATACGAAATAACGTGCCACTACCCGAATCGCCTTAACCTGTCTAATTGGACAGCAGGTCGGGGTGGGCGTTCGAAATATTTTTGGCAAATTTTATGTCGATCTTGCCCTGTAGAGGCCGCTGTCCTCAGCGGCGGAGACGACAACTGGTTGCCGCCGATGACGGCGGCCTCTACAGCAGCTGGCCTTGCGTTGGGTTGTTTTTCGCCGCTTCATCCCGAATTTCCTGGAGCAGGGACTTGAATTCGCACTTTTCGAGTTGGGAAATGAGCGCGGGATAGTCGGGACGAATCCGGAGATCGTCGATCGGCAACGGCAAAGAGGTTTCGCAATCGAGCGCAACCATTTTTCGGTTTTGCACGATTTGCTCGCGACCTTGGCGGAGCTTTTCGCGAGTCTTCTCGCTTTTCACGATGTCGATCTTAGCCAGAAGTTGATCGAGCCCGCCGAATTCATTAAGAAGTTTGGCCGCCGCTTTTCGACCAATCCCCACGCCGGGAATGTTATCGACCGAATCGCCGGCGATAGCGAGCACATCGCCGATCAAGTTCGCGGGCACATCCCATTTGGCTTGCACTTGCTCCTCGCCTAACATGGCGAAGGCATCTTTCGGCGTAACCAGATCTGCTTTGGCGGTGCTGTAAACTTTCACACACGGGCCGACGAGTTGATAAAGATCCTTGTCGTTCGTCGCGAGGACGACTTCCATCCCACCGCGTTGGCACGCCTGCATGGCATAACAACCCATCAGGTCATCAGCTTCCGTATTGGGCAGGGAAATATTTTTAAAGCCGAGGAGCGGCGTCAATTTCTGGATGAAGTCGAGCTGCGGCACCATCGGCAACGGCATTTCCTTGCGCGTCTCTTTGTAGGCTGGCTGCAGTTCGGTGCGTTTTTGCGGCAAGCCTTCATCCCAAAAGACGGCGCCGAGTTCGGGCTGCAAATGTTTCATCATGAGCCGGAGCGTTTTGGTGAATCCGTAAATGGCGTTGGTCGGCTCGCCGCGGGAATTAGAGAGATTCGGAATGGCGAAGAACGAGCGGTAAACGTAGTAATGCCCGTCGATCAAAAGCAGCTTCATGCGGAAGACAGGATTAACTGGATTAACCGGATTTCAAAGAATTCCGCGAACCATTTACGCGATCTAATCCAGTCAATCCTTGTAAATCCTGTCCTTCTTTTTCTGTAGTTTCGCGTTATGTCACTGCATGGCGAAACAGTGGATCGTGCGGGTGGAGGGAAAGGAATTTGGGCCGGCTGATCTGGAGATGCTGCGCGAATGGAAAACGGAAGGCCGCGTTATCCCGGCGAATGAAGTCCGCGAGGTCGATGTCGATCTTTGGACGACGGCGGCGAAAATCCCCGGATTATTCGAGACGGCGGCGCCGCCGATCCAAACAGAAATCGCGGTGGCCGCACCGGACCGTCCGCGTGCGAAAATTTTTGCGGAAACATTTCGAATTTATGGCCGTGGGTTTTTCCGCTATCTCGGGCTGACTTTGCTGGTGATCGGGCCATCGCTTTGCGCGCAAGCGACAGCGGCAGTCATTGCCACGACGCCCAATGCAGATGTCGATCTTCGCTCGGTCGTGGCCGGCGCGTTCGCCTTTTGCATGCTTCTGCTGAGTCTGGCGCTGTGGCCAATTTACATCGCGGGCATTCAAATTCTGACCGCAGAATTATCGGCCGGTCGCGACATCGGGTTTCTCCGGATACTAAACGAAGCGGTCCGATTCTGGCCACGGGTGGCGTTTCTTTCCCTGTTCGTCGTGGTGTGTTTCGCGTTCTGGACTCTTCTGCCGGTCGCGGTAATTCTGTCGATTGCGCTCGGAGGCCCGTCGTTAACGTCGATCTTTCTGGCGTTGTTGCTGCTCGCATTTCAGGTCTGGATAACGGGCCGGCTTTTCGTCAATTTCATGTTCTGGCAACAATTCGCTGTGCTCGATGGATGCGATGTGGCGGAGTCGCTGCGCCGAAGCAAGGAACTTGCGCGCAGTGGGCGCAGTCTTTCCTGGTTTCGCCGGCCGGTGTGGCGCGGCGTCGTGATCGCGTCGCTTTGGTTCGTGGTGGTGCTGGCAGTGAACTGGCCGGCGATCGAAAATTATTTTCGGACGCTGGCGACGGTGACGGATCCGCAGGCGCTGATGGAGGCGCTGCGCACGAGCGCGCAGGCTCCGGCAAGCCCGCTGTCGTTAGGCGTGGGATTTCTGCAATCGATTTTGCGGCCGGTGCTCGGAATTGCGTTTGTGTTGCTCTACCTCGACAGCAAGATCGACATCGAACATTAACGCCGACGCGGGTTAGCTCAGCGTGACGTAGGGCCGCAATCCGTGCAGACCGCCTTCGCGGCCGAATCCGCTTTCCTTGTAGCCGCCGAACGGACTGGTGGGATCGAATTTGTTATACGTATTCGCCCAAACAACGCCGGCGCGAAGTTTGTTCACGATCTTGAAAATCTTACTGCCTTTATCGGTCCAAACTCCGGCGCTCAATCCGTAGGGCGTGTTGTTCGCGCGCTCGATCGCTTCCTCGGGTGTGCGGAATGTCATGACGCTCAGGACTGGCCCGAAAATTTCTTCCTGCGCAATGCGATGCGATGCGGTAACGCCGGTGAAAAAGCTGGGCGGATACCAGTAGCCTTTGTCGGGCAAACGCAATCGCGGTTGGACAAGTTCGGCGCCTTGTTGCAAACCGCTATCGACCAACTCGCAAATTTTATCGAGCTGCATGCGGGAATTGATCGCGCCGATATCGGTGTTTTTGTCGAGAGGGTTGCCGACGCGCAGAGTCGAGATGCGATCTTTCAATTTGCGGATGACGGGCGCGAAGATTCCTTCCTGCACAAATAAACGTGAGCCGGCGCAGCAAACGTGGCCCTGATTAAAATAAATTCCGGAAATGATTCCTTCGACTGCTTGATCGATGGCGGCGTCTTCGAAGATGATGTTGGCGGCTTTGCCGCCGAGCTCGAGGGTGAGTTTCTTTTTCGTGCCGGCGACAGCCTGAGTGAGAAGTTTTCCGACCGATGTCGATCCAGTGAAGGCGATCTTGTCGATGTTCGGGTGATCGACGAGCGCCTTCCCAGTTTTGCCGGCGCCGGTGACGATGTTGACCACGCCATCGGGCAGCTCGGCCTGCTGGAAAATTTCGGCGAGATGCATCGCGGTGATCGAAGTGGTCTCGGCTGGTTTAAGAACGCAGGTATTTCCGCAGGCGAGCGCGGGCGCGAGTTTCCACGCGGCCATGAGCAAGGGGAAATTCCACGGAATAATTTGGCCGGCCACGCCTAACGAGCGCGGGGTGCGACCGGGAAAGGCGTATGCCAGTTTGTCGGCCCAGCCGGCGTAATAAAAAAAATGGGCCGCGACAAGTGGAAGATCGACATCGCGCGATTCCTTGATGGTTTTGCCGCCGTCCATGGTTTCGAGGACGGCGAGCTCGCGCGATTTCTCCTGAATCAAGCGCGCGATGCGGTAGAGATATTTGCCGCGCTCGCGGCCGGACATTTTTCCCCAGACGGAATGGTAAGCGCGGCGCGCGGACTTTACGGCAAGATCGACATCGTGCGCGTCGGCCTCGGCGATTTCGGCGAGCTTTTCCTCGGTGGCCGGATTAATGGAATCAAAGTATTTTCCTGAGTGCGGTGCGACGAATTTTCCATTGATGAACAACGGGTAGCGCTTGCGCAACTGAATGTAATTATGCGCTTCGGGTGCGGGCGCGTATTCCCAACGGGTCCCAAAGCGAAGCTGCCGATCTCTGGGGGGAAGAACAAGGCGGCTGTGATTCACTGCGCCATCGCGCGGTAAAATAGTTAGGGCGGAAGAGCGAGTTTTTTTACGCGGCATAAGATCGACACGAAATGTGTAGTCCTACTTGGCGGTGGCCGCACGCAAAAAACGGCGTCACTGCGGCCGTACATGGAGGACGCCGCGGAGACAAGAGCGTCTCCGCGGCGTCGCTTCCCCAAGTTATTCAGCCGATATTAGCTCTGGCGACGAGCGCGCAGCCAAGTGAGGCCGAGGGCGCCCAGACCACCCAATCCCATCAACGACCATGTGGCTGGTTCAGGCACGGCTGCGATGGTAATTGTGTAAGCAGCAGTCGGGGCGAATACCGTGGCGAAGCCTCCCGAGGCATCCCTACTAACTTCAGATCCCTTCGGACTGATGGTCGTCGTAAACAGGGTGTAAGTGCCGAGTGGGGCGCCAGCCAACGAGAATTGCAGATTGGCCACCTGGTAAGTACCAGCCACGCGGAATCCGGTCGCTCCCAAATCACCCTGATCGATCGTGCCGCTTTGCGGATTAATGACAGTGTCAGTATCGCTTAGAAAACCGGAGCTTGCTCCCGACGAAGAAGTAAAGGACTTCGGAAACCCATCGTCAGTCTGGTTAAGGAATGTGAAGTATGTCTCACCTGTGATGCTGATCTTTGTATTGAAGCCATTTAGCGTAGGCGCCTGAAGCCAAAGCGAGTAGCCGCTCGCGGCAAAGTCAGCGGTGACGAAGACATCCAAACTTATTATGTCAGTGGGAAGGTAGGTCCCCGAGGTCGCGGCTCCGGAGTTATCATTAAAGGCGAAGCTCGCTGTTTGGGCGAACGTCATTCCGGTTACTGCCATGAGGCAGACCACGGAGAGAAGTAGTGTTTTTTTCATTGGAGTTGTTTCTATTTGGTTGCTGATTACTTGGGTTTTTATTTCGATTTGTTGTTGCTGTTGTCGGTGAAAATTTCCTTTTTGAGGGCGACGGTGATGAGTTTAGGCGAATTTAGATTCGAAAAGCCAGTAAATTCTTAATAATTTTACGGACGGCTTTCTTTGGCCATAAAGATGTAAAAAGGACGCCTCGGCCAAGCTGGCCGCGCCAAACATTCAACTGGGGTGCCGTAATCAAGTCGCATTATATTCGGGAGTCCTTCTATGACCGGATGCCTGACACGCATAGTTTTTTTGGGTTTTTCTAACATCACGGCAAGGCGGTACCCGACTTTGACTTCACAAGGGCGATGTCGCCGCTGTTGAGGTTGCCGTCGATGGTGACGTCCTCGCGGAAATTGGAGCCACTGACCAGCTGACCAGATTGGGATTTGGTCTGGGCGATGTCTCCCGAATTAACGAACGTGTCGGCGGTCGTGTCGCCGGCCAGAATGCTCATGGGAACAGTGACGTTGCCGGTATTTGTGCCAGTACTCAGACCGAACAATGTGATTGCGATGGTCTGCGCGTTAGCGACGCCGGTAAGATTCACAAAGACCTGATTGCCGCTGACGGTGACGCTCGAGACTGCTCCGGTGCCTGAGGTCACCGCGGCGGAGGTGAGCCGCGTGATTGCGGCGGCGAAGGTAACGACTACCTGATGATTACCGGAAGCGCCGCCGGTGCGACATTCGATGCCGGGCGTGCCGCTGAGAGGCAGATTGACATCGAAGACGCCCGCAGTTCCGTGGGTCTTACGAGAGACCGCGCTGAGCGGTAGTATGCAATTGCCGGCTACGGTGTAAGTCGCGGCCGGATAGGCGTTGTCAGTCTGTGCTTTGACAAACGTATGGTCGATGAGAGCGGTCGAGCGCTCCAAGGTGTTATTCGCAGGGGTATCACCGGTGAATGTCCTTCCGTTGACCGCGCCGAGGAGATCCCCAAGTTGCGGATTTCCGACTGCTGACTTTGGGACGAAAATAGTGATCGTCCCGTTAACGTTTTTGTTGCTGGCAGGCAAAGCCGCTCCGACAAGAGTTTCGGTAGGAACACCGACGACAAGACCGACGACAGCGGTGGCAATAGTACCGTAGTCAAAAGTCACCGCGCTGTTTGAGTCGCTCCTCATCCCGACGTAATACTGCTGGCCGGGCGAAGCGAAGGAATCCCACACCATCCTCCACCTGCTGTTTGGCGGGACGGTGCTGAGATTGGTTACTTTCATCTGGAACATGAAATTGTCTGGCCCAGCGGGCTCGCCGACTGCGACGTAGTCAATGGCAAGCTGGGGGTTCGCGCTCGCCGCCGTGCTTTCCGGGTGGCTGGGATCGTTCCGGTGGATAATCAGGCCGCTGCAAGTGTCGCCAACATAGGGCGCGGCAATTTCGTTGTTTGCGCAGGAGGTCCCGACGCCATTTACCGCCAAAACCTTGTAATAATATGTCTTGGTAATGTCGGACGCCACATCGTCGTAGGTGTTCTGATTTCCCGAAACGGTTGCGATAGGAGTTGGATTCTCACCGCCACTCGCAATTCCCCTCAATATCTGATAGCTCGTGATCGTCGAGTTGCCGGTATCACCCTCGGACCATCCGAGATGGACGATGGGACCGATGCGACGTTGTGTGACGGTCGGCATACCAGGAACCGAGGTAGCGGTTAATGGGCTGGGCGGGTCGAAGGCAGCGACAAGTCGACGTCCGCTGGACTGGCGCGCGATTGTTCCGGTGGCGGCATAGGCATTCCCCGTTGCAGTGGGCACTGCCTGGGCGCAATTACCGCCAGGACATCCGTTGACGTAGCCGACTTCCACGCGACCCTGCTTGTCGACAGTAATGCCGAAAAAGTCGAGTAGGTTGCGGCAGATATTGGCCCCGCCTCCGTTCCAGATACAACCGCGTTGTACCGGAGCGCCCGGAGTTGCGTCAGAGGTCGTCCAAGTCAACCCGCCGTCAAAGGTGTGGGCCACGTAAAGATGCCAGACGCCATTGAAAGTCGCTGAGTCAGCGCTTCCAGCGGTTGTTGAGCCGAGGAAGGCGACTGCGGCGCGACCGGTATCTGCGGCCACGGCGGCGGGGTACCTGATATTCTGGAGCCCGTAAACGGAGCTGACCTCGACGATGTTATTCCAAGTATTACCATGGTCGTCCGATGTCGCGACGGCCGCGGCGGCGTCAGCATTAGCCATGGCGAAGTAGACACGGCCATTATTGTCGATGCCGACCGCGGGATCGCTGCCGCCGGAGGTGGTTTGAATGCTGCCGTTGCCAACATGACGAATGCGCCAGGTTATTCCATTATCCTCTGAGACGACGACGGCTCCGTCGCCACCACAGTTATTGTTTGGTAGATAAACTGTTCCATCTTTAGGCGAGACCTTCACATGCCCGTGCAATCCGCCGCATTCGGTCGTGTAGGTGTCTACAAAAGGACCCCAAGTCGCCCCTCCGTCGTCGCTTCGCAAACAAAAGGCCGCGACGAGGTCTTGTGAGCAGTAATAGACAGCGTTGGGATAAGCTGGCGTTCCGACGAGAGGCGCATGATACGGGCCGCCGCCGACCGTCTCGTGATCAATGCCCGAGCCGAGCGGTCCTGAGGTTGGGCTCCAGGTATTTCCGTCGTTGTCTGTATAGGAGATCTTGCACGAGGGCGACGTCGCGCTGAGCTCGGCCGCAAAGACGCGACCTGTTTGGCGATCGGTAAATCCGATCGGATCAGAATCAATCACCTGAGATGTCGGGGCTGGCCGATTGGCCCAAGTTGCCGTCGGGCCACCTGTCGGACAGGCGTTAGTGAACGTGATGAATAACGTTTCGAGGTCCGACTGGAAATTGGTCACGCCGGTCACATTGTTTGGCGCAGCTGAATTCCAATTCACGCCGATCGATGGTTCGCCCGCGCCACGTCCCATATATTCCATGGTGGGCCCGGTCGTCGTGGTAACCGGTGTCAGAACTCCCGGCGCTTCGAAGTTTTCATACCCTACCTTCGGGCCATTATCTGGAGGTGCCGTGGGTGGTGGCGCAGGTGTAAGCGGAACTACCGCCGCCGTCCCATGATACTGGTCCGGTGGTGTGGTAGCAAAATAGATGACGTGCACCGTAAAAACGCCGACACCGTCTGTCGCCGGGTTGATATGCCCTACCTCTGTGACGCCGGCGCCATTTCCTGACGAATCTACGATCGATCCGGCGTTTGAGCCCTTGTGAATAACCAGATCATAATCGTCTTGCGAAGCAGGCGGCGTGATCTTGACTTCGACGCGCTTGCCCGCGGCCGACCAATCAGCCTGCGTGCCGCCAACGGTTAGCGTAAAAGTATCGCAGTTGACATTTTCTACGCAGCTGCTCTCGCCATTGGCAGCCCCGGTCCCCGTCGCTGTGCCATCCCAGGCAACAGGGGTATTAGTGGTTGTGTTGATGGTGCCCGATGCCGGGTTTGCCGCAAAACTGACCATCGTGAGCAGGACGCCCAATGAACAAAGAGCGAAAGCCACGACGACGCGGAGGTTAAAGATACCGAATTCGGAGGCGGGATTTTTTTTCATACGACGAGGGTACATTGTTGATTCGGGATTGGGAAAAGAAGCGGACGCCGGGTGGGGCGTACTTCGGATTACAATTTAGTCATGTCGACCAGGGCGGATGAACGCGCCGTTGAGCCGCGAAGGGATACTTCGCGGCTCAACATGTCGATCTTGCAGTCGGTTGGCGCTAGTTAGGGCAAGGCGGTACCCGACTTTGACTTCACAAGGGCGATGTCGCCGCTGTTGAGGTTGCCGTCGATGGTGACGTCCTCGCGGAAATTGGAGCCACTGACCAGCTGACCAGATTGGGACTTGGTCTGGGCGATATCGCCTGAATTGACAAAGGTGTCGGCGGTGGTGTCGCCGGCGAGGACGGCCATGTTGACCGGAATATTTCCCGCACCGTTAGCATCGGTTACGTTGTTGAGCGTAACGGTGAGCCTTTGCGCGTTGGTCACGCCGGTGAGATTCACCGTGACAACATTGCCGCTGGCACTCGCACTGGTCACCGAACCGGTTCCCGAAGTGACCGTCGCGCCACTGATGGTGACTGAGAGCGGGAAGTTAACGACCATCTTGAAGTCGCCGTTAGGGCCGCCGGTGCGGCATTCGATCCCGGGCGCTGGTGGAAGGAGGTCGACATCAAAGGTACCGGCGCCGCCATGGACCTTGCGTGAAACGACGGTGGTCGGTACCGGCGGACCGGGGACGATGAACGAACGCGATTGCACTGCTGAGGTGGCGCAGCCGCCCCGAACCGTCTGCCGCACGTAAACGGTGTGGGATCCCGCACTGAGACTGCTGAAGGTGGACTGCCAGGTGCCATTGGGATTAGCGGAGGCGGAAGTTGGGAAAGAAAAACTCGGATCGTCGAGCGACACTTCCACCACACCATCCAACTGCATGCCTGCGCCGACGATATAGGTGAAAGCGCCAGCGGCGTCGACCTTGATCGGCAGACTCGATGGATTGAAAACATTCTCACACGACGCCGGTGCGGGCGGGCAAGGCGTTGCGGCTAGTGGTCCTCTCTCCGACATGGCGTAACCCGTCACGCTCTTCAACAAGGCGCCGTTAGGCGGATTGCCGACCAGGCTCCGGGGAATAGTGAGAGTGATCGTGCCCGGCGCGGTGTTGCTGCTGGTGGCTGTGACCTGCAGCGAGTTCACGGCGTCCGGATTGTAGGTAATGAATTTTTTGGATAGGGCCGAGCGGATGACGCCCAGGGTCCCGGTACGGCCGATCAATTGGCCGCTGCGGACTTCTGCCGCCACCCAGAAAACCTTGTCGATCGGATCGGCGACGCTCTCGTCATAGTCCCACTGAACTAAGTAAAGCAGGCCATCGCCGCCGCCTGTTCCCGTCGCCGCGGCCAGCGCGGCGGTGGTGGCGTCTGCCACTTGCATGTTCACGACAATGTTCGGCCCCTGCTCGGTCATATCGACCTGGCGAATGTCGAGCGCCGGGACGTTAGGCCCGATGACAGGCCCATGGTCGGGAAACAGGCCGTCGCCCGCCTCGTCCCTATCGAAAGTGGCGGGAGGAAGCGTGTGGGTTCCCTGCACAGTCACAGGCAAAGGAACAGTCGCATTGTTGGCCGGCGAAGTGATGGCGACCGGCCCTGATTGCCCCACGTTACCCACGGAGGCAAAAAGGCTGGGGCCGCAGATTTGCTTGCTGAACATCACGTAGGGCGCTCCGGTGACGGTGGGGTTCGCCGCCGTCACGGCCGACTGGTTGGTGTTGTCGTTGTAGATGATCATGGCCGCACCGCGGTCGTCGAGTGTGATCGACGGGTATTCGAGGAAGCTGCGGTCGTTCGTGCCGGGTGGCACGGTGACATCGCACAACGTTCCCCCGAGGCAGATCTGTCCGAAGTGGATAGTGGTCTCGCTCACCTTTGTGTAGGTAAAAGTGGGTGCGGCGTCGAAGGCGTTGAGGGTCTGGGCCATGTAAATGTCCCAGCGGTTATCAGTGCTGGTGGGGTTTCCGGCCATGGAACCGCGATACCACACGATGTCCGCGCGGCCAGGATCGCCGGCGATAATCCACGGCATGATGATCGTGCCCGTGCCCTCCGGACCGGTCGTCGGGCTCACGCGCTTCGAGACGGACCACGTGTTACCCCGATCCGTTGAGGTGGCCATGAAAATGGCGGTCGCGTCGGACCAGGCGACGTAGAGGTTGCCCGCGTTATCGATGGCGGGGACGGGGAACACATTGGCGGAGCCAGGGCCGACCGTCAGGTCAACCACGGAGACCGGCGCGCCGGTGTCGGGATCCTGGATCCTGAACATCTTGAGGGTCCCGCCCGAGTAGTACATCTGGTAAGCCAGGATGTAGTCCGTCCCCCCAATGTTCCGCTTCGTCTTGTCCACGACGAATGGACCCGACTGGCTGACGGTGCCGATCGCTTGCGACCCGGCCCAGGTCGTGCCCGCGTCTCGCGTTGTGTTGAGGTGGAAGTTGTTCCCCACGCTTACGGCCAGGTTGCGCACAGTCGTGTAACCGCGACCGTCGCCGAAGGCGCCAATCCACTGCCGGTCGTCCTGTGCGCCGCCGGGATCATTGGGACCGAGGCATGACCCCGGATTCACTTTGGGAAAGGTATTGCCGCCATCGTCGGACACCGCGGTGGTGACGCAAGCGGCCGAGAGGTCGCAAAAGTAAAAGCGACCCAAAGCGTCGAAAGCCTGGTGGGTATCGCCGCCGCCCGGCCCGGCGACGGAGTCGCGTACGATCGGCGTGCCTAACGGAATGAACGTCCGTCCGCCATCCATCGACTTCCAGAGCAAGCTTACGGTGGTGCTAACGCCGAAGGGCACGGAAACGAAGGGAGCGCCCGCAGGAGTAGGGGGCGCGCCGTTCACGTTCGGGCTCGGCGCCGGAATCGCTACGGGGGCGGAATTGATGAAGGGCTCACCGCCCGCGGCCGAGAAATCCACGATGGTGTTATGGCTGAACAAAATGCCCGAGGCAGGAAGGACCGAGTTTGGCCCGGCGATATTCTGCGATACCTTTGTCGAGTTGCGAGCCATGCGGCCGCCGACTGCTTCAAGGTTTAAGGCGAATCCCACGAGGAAAACGCCGATGACGACGAATAGGACGGTGAGGGCAACGCGGGCTGTGATCGAGGATTTAATCTTTTTCATAAGACGGATTTGGTAAGGCACGAACCGTTGGCGCCATGGCGGAAACGGCAGGGCAGTTTGATTAAGATTCGGAAATGCGTGGCGGTTTGGTCGCGCCTTGGCGCAAGATTACGTTTCTAATAATCAACCGTCTCTCGCGTCGGGAACGGTGCCGTTCCCGGTTTCTGCGAGTTAGTCTAACCACAACAGCGAGCTAAAAACGATCGATGGCTTTTTCCGCGAGCGCTTTCGACTTGTCGATCTTACCTTTTTCATCGTCCGGGCCGCCGACGCTGACGCGAATGTAGGTATCCTTTTTCAACACATACAGCGCGCCACCCACTCGGCTGCCAACCCAGTACGCTTCATCGCCAACGCCCTCGATCTTTTTCGGGGGCGGTCCTTTTTCTTCTTCCTTCTCGCGCGATTGCTCGCGCAAGCTCTCTCGCTTTTCTTTATTAGCCGCGCTCTCTTTCTCGTCGCCGTGTTCACGGCCAAAGGTTTGTTTCCAAAGGTCCTTGATGCGGTTTTTGTCCGCGTTTGACACATCACTCTGCGTGACAGTCAAGCTGACGGACTTGTTCGATTGCTCCGCCGCGAAATAGCACTGCGATACCCGAATCCCGGCGTCGGAACGTCCGCTGGGTACGGTGCCCGTAATGGGGGAACCCTGCACCGCTTGGATTTCCTCGCGCGTTAGGAGCTGACACGCATCCATCTTTGGTTGAGCACTTGTTTGAGAGTCGGCTGGCGGCTGAATAGCGGTTGATTGGCGTTTGCAACCATTCAAAGCAAACGAGAAGCAGCATAAAAGCAGGATAAAACTTTTTCTGTCCATAAGGCCTACTCGTTGTCCGAAACAGGTTTGGTCGCTCGCATTCGTCGGATCGATTAAAAGCTTCTCATTGTTATCTGAAATATCTTCCGCCGCTGGAGAAGCATTATAGTCTACCAGCTCCGTGCGTGACTACTGATTATTCCGATGCCGGACTCGCTACGACAATACCGGCAAGCAAAAAAATCAGCGCGGCAGAGAAGAGGCAGTAACGACAATAAGCGTGCAAGAGAAACGCCTGCACGTAGAGAAACCAAAGCGTGGCCGCGAACATCGCCCACACCGCCAGCGCGAAAAATTTTCGCGCGCGGATGTAACCGAAGGCCGCAAAAGTCGCGCAACTGAACGCGCTGAAATATGCGATCGCGCCGAAGGCCGAGACGGGGATGCCTTTGATTTTAGAATAGGAACTTCCGAGGACTTGAAAGCAATCGGGCGATCCACCACATACGGCGGTCTCGCCGGTTAAAAATAATACCGTCAGGTAAGTCGCCTCGGCGAGACCGACGGCGGCGGCGGCGGCCGCGATGCCATATAAAATAACTCGAATGCGAGGTTGGGATTGGGTCACCATGTCGATCTTAGGAGTTGTCGATCTTAGGCGCCTTCAACGCCTCATCAATCGCCGCGCGTAATGGTTTGGCTGGATCTTCCGTCGCGGTCGAGACCGCACGGTTGTTAATGAAAACAGTCGGTGTCGCAGTCACGCCAACCTTTTTCGCTTCGTTCTGATCCGCTTCGATCCGTGCTTTCACCTGCGAGCCATCGATATCTCTTTTGAATCGCTCAAGGTCGAGCCCGATGAGTCCAGCATACGAATTGAAGAGCTCGCGTACGCCCGGCGTTTTCGTCCAGACTGCTTGCTCTCGATATAACAGATCGTGCATTTCCCAGAAGTGGCCTTGCAGTCCAGCCGCTTCGGCGGCTTGCGCTGCATCCCGCGCGTGTTGGTGAACGATGAGCGGGTAGTGATGAAAGATCACTCGCAATTTGTCGCCGTACTCTTCCTCGAGTTTTTTGATCGGGCCAGAAACTTTCCCGCACGGCGGGCACTCGTAGTCTCCGAATTCCTCGAGCGTGACAGCTGCTTTCGGATTTCCGCGGATATGGCCGGAGTCGTTTTCCTTGGCCGATGTTGTGTCCTTCGACATGGTCAGGACCGGTGGTCGTTTGGCGCGGTATAACATCGCGCCGCCGCCAACCACGAGCAGGGCGACAAGCGCTACGATTACAAACGGAAAATATCGTTTCATTCCAAGAAGGATCGGAATGTTCGTTAATTGGTGGCTGAAGTCCAGCGCCCGATGCGAGGAAAGATCGACATGGTGCCTTTCCGGCCAATGTGAACCACAGCCGAGCGGCTGTGGTTCACATCTAAGGATTCGTTAGGCGACTACGGCAGGGCGGTGCCCGATTTGGATTTGACCAATGCGATGTCGCCGCTGTTGAGGTTGCCATCAATGGTGACGTCCTCGCGGAAATTGGAGACAGTTACTACCTGACCTGATTGTGATTTGGTCTGGGCGATGTCGCCAGAGTTCACAAAGGTGTCAGCGGTGGTATCTCCCGCAAGGACAGCCATGTTGATGGGCACGTTACCCGAACCGTTCGCATCGGCCACGGTGTTGAGCGTGACGGTGAGTCGTTGCGCGTTGGTCACGCCGGTTAGATTAACGGTTACGATATTGCCGCTCACGACCGTGCTGCTTACGGTGCCGGTACCCGAGGTCACGGATGCGCTGGCCACGGTTACCGGAAGCGGGAAGGTGATGACCATCTTGAAATCGCCGCTCGCTCCGCCCGTGCGACATTCGATCCCCGGAGCGGGTGGCAGAAGATCGACATCGAAGTCGCCGGCTCCTCCGTGCGTTTTGCGCGAAACGACGGCTGTTGGCACCGGCGGCGGTGGCAGGCAGGTGGGGAAGGTCGGGTTTGCTTTTGCCAGTGGGCCGCTGTTCTGCCGCGCGTATTCGGCATGCGTGGCGGTGGAACCATTGTCGGCGTAAATGATGTTGGCCAGTCCGTCAGGCCCGACTGAGACTTCGAAAAAGTCGAGCAGCGAGCGGTCGGAAGTGCCAATCAATCCGCCCGTGCTGATCGGGCCGTTATGCATGACGTGGTCGCTCACCTGACTAACGGCGAACACTGGCTCGCGCGCATTACCGTTCAGCGATTGACCAAACATTACGTTCCAGGTGGCGGTAGGCGGCATGGTGTTCGAATTGCCAACTGTGCTCGATTGGTACCACACGATGTCAACTCGTCCGTTGTCGCCGGCGGAGACCCACGGGAAGATGGCGGTGCCGGGCCCCTGACTGATCTGATAGGGTCCGTAATAGGTCAGGCCTTTATCGTGCGATGAGGCAAACCAGATGCTGAACTCGTTCGTTCGGGCATTATTCATACTCCAAGCGACGTAAATATTCCCGGCCAAATCGACATCACCAGCCGGGAAAATATTCGCGCAATTCGTACCGAAGGTGGTCGTGCCGGCCGGCGGGGCTGGCGTGGTCGGCGAATCGATGACTCCCTTGAAAATTGGATGATTGACGAATGGACCAGCCGGACCTCCGGTCGCCGCGGGTGGATTTCCCACTGCATCCCAAATATTCAACAGCTTTCCGAACGGAGGATTTAGCAGGTTCGTAGTCGGGATCGAAGCGGTGAACACGCCGTAAACAGTGTGCAGGGTTTTGTCCACGAAGATGGGACCTGGATTCGTGTTCGGCACGGAAATCGATAGCTCCGGATCAGTCATGCCGCTCGCCGTGACCCACGGGGCATCGTTGGTCGTGCTCGAGATGCGAATCACTTCGCTGGTAAATTCGTGGTCCAATAAATAGACATCCTGATCTGGACCAATGCGATCAGCGGCGAGCCACTGACGGTCGGACGAGATCGAGACCTCTCCGGCTGATCCGCCGGTCCCCGGCGCAAAATAAACCGCGCCCCCATCGGTTGACTTTCGAATGTGAACCGAAGAAATACCGAGATCTGCGAAGTAGACCTGATCGGAACGTGATCCATCTGCCTTTGGCAGAGTGACGATGTCCTCATCACCCCCGGTGAGGCCGGTGCCGCCGGGATTTACAGGCGGCAGGAAGCTCGCGCCGTTATTGACGGATCGCCAGATTTTAAGACCGCCCGGTGCGGTGACGTAAATGCAATTGTGCGTATCGACCCAGATGCTGGGCTCGGCACCGGCTCCGCCGCTGAGGGGAATATTCAACGCGAAAGTGGAAGGTGCTGGCGGTGCTGGCGGTGCGTAAGCGTTCGTGCCGCTCGTTTGCTTGGTGTACCAGGCGTTGGTTTTGCACGTAGCGGCGGGGCAGGCATTAACGCTATCCGGGAAAGCGATATGCGCCTGTCCCTCGGAGTCGAGCGTCATTGTATAGTACTCGAGCAGGTCTCGGTTATTCGTGCCCGTGCAACCACTACCATTGAAGCAGATGTTGGTGTCGTGGATGGCGTTGGTTGTGACTTGAACCTGGTTAAAAAGGGGGGAGCCCGACAGCGCGTTGGTTGTCTGCGTGTAGAAGACTTGCCAGTTAAACGGAGTGGCGCTTGGTGAAGCGCCGCTCGATCCCAGCCACGTAATGTCAACTACGCCCGGGCTTCCGGCGACGACCCACGGCATCACTGCAGTAGTTGTGTTGCCGCTTCCGCTGTCGACTTGCACTGCGGGCAGCCAGGTGGTTCCGCCGTTGCTTGAGCTCGTAAGATAGACATGGTAGCCGTTGGTACTGCTGCGACTAAAAACAAGATGGAGATTCCCGCCGCGATCCACTGCGAGAATCGTAAACTTATGAGCTGGATCAGTTCCAGCCGCGCCCGCGTAAGCTGTCGTTTCTGTCCAGGTCGCTCCGCCGTCTGTTGACTTCAGTAGATGAATATCAGTGAGATTGGTCCCGGGAATGGTCGTCGTATAAAGATTTCCATTGTAGGGATCCACAACAAGATTTCCCTCGGTACTGTTTCCGCTCTTTACCAGCACCGGCGCGCCGAACGTCTTTCCCGCGTCGGTTGATTTAACGAAGAAGAGGTCACCCGTACCTGGCGCCTGTCTATAGGTCATATTCAAAGTCTGCGGTCCGTAGGCAGCGATCCATTGCCGGTCATCAGCGACCACGGCCGCAGCGGCCCCATTGACCTGCCAGGCTTGTCCTGGTTGGACGCCACCTGTTCCTCCGTCCATCGACGTAGAAATGGTCACATTGCCGAGCCAAAGGCTGGAAATATAAAGATAGCCGCCTGGCGAAACATCAATCTGATCGTCGCCGCCGCCGAGGCCAGCACACTGGGGTAGGGTGAGACACTTGTCTTGCGCTCCGTCAGGCTCCCCAAGGTAGACGAAGCTCCCGCCTTTATCGATCGACTTCCAAAGATCGACACCACCCGGGACACCTTGGATGGCTGTTACGTAGACGTTGCCGAAAAGATCTACTTTTATCTCCGGCTCACCACCTTGCTGGAAGAAAATCGGTGATACAGGGCGTATCAACTCGATTGGGGCGCTAAAGGTGGTTGCAGTGGCGGCGGTGTTGTAGCTCGCGACCCGTTCGACACCGGCGGGGGCTGCCCCACTAACCGGACCAACGTTCGAGGTGCGCCGCTGTTTACCCCACGCATCGGACAAAGACAACGAGCCGAAGCCGATCGCTGCCAGTATTAGAGTGAGGAAAGTTAACCAACGGAATTTATGATTGAGAACATGTTTCATGAGAAGACCTCTCTTAGTGGTTGATCTCTATTCGGGTTAGGCGAGCCGATGGGATGCAGATCGACCGTTAAAATTGTATTACTATTTGGTAATGTCATTGGAAGCTGACCTCGCCCTAACCGTGCAAGATCGACAATTACAATGGAGCGGATGAGTTCCCGTCCGATCCCTTCTTCGACTTGTTAGGGAAAATCAAAGTCACGGTGGTGCCGCGATTGACTTCGCTTTGCACTGCGGCCGAACCGCCATGGAGATCGGCGATCGATTTCACCAAGGCCAAACCTAAGCCGACGCCATGCGAGCTGCGCGCCGAATCAACGCGATAGAAACGGTCGAACACGCGCGGAAGATGAGGAGCGGATATTCCGCAACCATTGTCGGTCACTTCCACTTTTGATTCGGTGGCGTTGGCCGCAATTTGAATTCGAATCGCGCCCCCATCGGACGTGAAGCGCAGCGCGTTATCGACCAGATTACTCACCGCTCGGCCGAACAATATTGGATCGGCGTAGATGTCGCCTTCGCCCGTGCACGTGATGGCAACATGTCGATCTTCGGCCAGGGTCCGATAATACGCCGCGATTTTTTCGACCGCAGCGCAGCCGTCGAACGCAGTCTGGTGGGTCTGCGTGTCAGCAGCTTCAGCCCGCGCCAGAAAAAGCAGGTTGTCGATAATCTCTGAAAGCCGTTCGCATTCTCCCACATTCGATTCGACCACCTGCCGATATTCATCGGCCGTGCGGACTCTCGTTAGGCAAACCTGTGATTCGCCCAGAATATTTGCAACCGGGGTCCGAAGTTCGTGGGCAAGGTCGGCCGAAAATTGTGAAAGCCGCGTGAACGAATCTTCGAGACGATCGAGCATCTCGTCGAAACTGGTGGCGAGCGGTTGAAGTTCGCGCGGCCAGCCGGCCAGGCTGACGCGTTCGTTCAGGTGGGAGGGACCCGTGCGCATAAGTGAGTGCGTCATTTCTTTTAGAGGACGCAAACCACGTCTCGTCACCGTCAGCGCGATGAGGGCCGCAGCGAGAATGCCGATGGCGAGAACGACCACCAGCAAAGCGCCAAATTCTTTTTTGAACCGCTCATCGCTGGAGCGGTCCTGCGCCACTTGAATGATGTAGCGCTCGCCGTCGGCTTGTTCCGGTGTCGCCACTAATGAAAAGAGCTCGTCACCGATGCGATAGTCTGTCGGTCGCGTCAGCGAGGAATTGCCGCCCCCCGGCGCTGGAAAAATATTCGAGGGCAGGAGCCGCCGCATGCCCGGTGTCTCGGCCAGGGTGCGGCCAGATGGGTTCGCGATTCGGACCCAATACGCAGTGTGCTCGCCGCCTCTGGTCAACTCTTGGATGAGTGACTGGGATTGGTCGGGTCTATTTAGATCGCTGCGCAGCGCCGAGATTTTATCGGCCAGAAATGCATTGTCTTCCTCGAAGGCGTGCTGGACCACGATCGCATACAACACGCCCAGTCCGCAGCAGAGCAGGAGCGCGGCTGCGCCCGTAAACAACCAAACCAACTGCGAAGCAATCGATCGCGGTTCAGTCGACTTTGAGGACATAACCGACGCCGCGAATCGTGTGCACTAATTTCTTTTCGAACGGATCGTCCACCTTCGCGCGCAATCGTCGCACCATCACATCGACCACGTTGGTCCCGGTATCGAAGTTAATGTCCCAAACCTGGTCCGCGATTTCCTTGCGCGACACCACTTCGCCGATGGAACGGGCCAGATGTGTCAGCAGAAGAAATTCTTTTGCCGTAAGATTTAGCGCCACGCCCGAGCGCGTCGCGCGATGACGCCGCGTGTCGATGTCCAGGTCTCCAAGACGAATATGTTCTGCCTGTCGCGTCGACGGGCGTCGCAGCAGCGAGCGCACTCGCGCCAGCAATTCCGAAAACGCGAATGGCTTTACCAAATAATCATCCGCTCCCAGCTCGAGACCTTTCACTCGGTCGCGCACACTGTCGCGCGCGGTCAAAAAAAGAATCGGCGTGCGCACATTCCCATCTCGCAATTCCTTGACCACATCCCATCCATCTTTTTTTGGCAGCATTACATCGACAATCAGAAGATCGTACCGACTCGCGCCCGCCAGTCGTAAGCCTTCTTCACCATCCGCGGCGATCTCCACGGTGAAATCGCCCTCGCCAAGACCCTTGGCCAAAAAGGCCGCCGTTTTCTTTTCGTCCTCGATCACCAAAATTCGCATCTACTAAAGTATAAGGTTTCAGTAAGGTTCGCTCAAGATTCTCCACTATGAAACGTTACCTTCCTTTCGCCATTGTCGGCGCCGTGTTCCTGATTGCGGTCGGAACAGGCGCCTGGCTTTTTTATTCTCGTGCGCCGCGCGCAAGATCGACAAGTACGGTCGGCGTCGTCGGCGCGGAGCCTGCGCACATTCGCGGAGCGAAGAACGCGCGCGTCACGCTCGAGGAATTTGGCGACTTCGAATGTCCGCCCTGCGGAAACCTGTCTTCGGTTCTCGACAAGCTGGAACAGGATTTTTCGAAACAGCTTCGCGTCATCTTCCGAGAGTTTCCCATGGCTGCGCACAAGCATGCATTTCGCGCGGCCTGCGCCTGTGAAGCGGCCGGACTACAGGGAAAGTTTTGGGAAATGCACGATCTGCTTTTCCACGAGCGCTTCAGTTGGCCGAGCGCGGTCGACCCTGAGAAATTGTTTCAAGATTACGCCGGCAAGTTGCATCTCGATGTCGATCTTTTCAAAAAGCAGATCGACAGTGAAGAAGTGAAACGACGCATCACCGCGGACCAGGAGCGCGGGCGATCGCTCCATGTTGATCGGACGCCGACTCTATTTATTAACGACGAGGTGGTGCCGCCGGCATCTTTCAATCCCAAAGGCCTGGTCGACGCGATCGAAGCCGCGATGAAACAAAAACCGCGCTGACTCTTTCGAGCCAGCGCGGTCCTTGAATTGCTGATCTTGCCTGTCTTACGGAAGCGCGGTGCCCGACTTGGATTTCACTAGCGCGATGTCGCCGCTGTTGAGGTTGCCATCGATGGTGACGTCTTCGCGGAAGTTGGAACCGGTGACGACCTGACCAGATTGCGACTTGGTCTGGGCGATGTCGCCAGAATTCACGAACGTGTCCGCGGTGGTGTCGCCGACCAGCACACCCATTGTGGCGGGGACGCTGGCACTGAAGTTTCCTGTTGTGTCGGTCACATTAGCCAGGGTGACGGTGAGCCGCTGCGCATTGGTTACGCCGGTGAGATTGACGATGTATCGATGGGCATCAGTGCTATCAATCATGCTGCTGCTTACCGTGCCAGTGCCGCTGGTGACGCTGGCGCCGCTGACGCTGGCCAGAGTGTTCGCGAAGATAAAGATCATCTGGTAATCGCCGGTCGCGCCGCCGGTGCGACATTCGATACTGGGGCTGCCGGTGAGGGCTAACGTAATATCGAACGGGCCAGCAGCGCCGTGGATTTTCCTGGATACGACACCGGCGATCTGCACGGGCGGCGGCGGCACGAAGCAAAAGGCGTTGCCGACGAGCGTGTAATTGCCATCGCTGGTGATGTCACTCGCTGTTCCCTGCGTCTTGGGCCCGGCGTCAGGCCGGTTAAAGTAGGTCCTCACGTTGATCTTCGACAGACTCTGGCCAGCACCAATGTTTTCGGCCTTGCTGTTGGAGAGCGTGATCGTGACCACACCAGTGGCGACGTTATAGCTGCCACTGTCGGCGTTGCCGAGCTTTACCGGTGTGTTTGCGTTCGGGTTCGGATTGGTGGCATCGAGAGGCACGCCGAATTTCCCGTATTCAAACGAGAGCGCTCCGGTCGCGTCCGACTTCATCCCCACGTAATAGCGGTCAAAGTCTGCATCGGGGTTCAGCCGTTGCCAGACAATGTACCACTGGCTGTTCGGTGGCGGCGTGGTGAGTGTTGTGGAGGGCGCGACCTGAAGCGTGAATATTAATTTATTCACTCCAGCGCCGAGATACGGTTCGGCGATATAGAGTTGCTTGATATTGACGCGTGGATCGGGCGGAATGTTTGCTCCAGAATCGTTATCTGTGCCGTCGGGATTAAGGTCGGTGATGACAAGCACGCCGGGCGTTACACATGGGTTCGGCTCGCTCACTACCGTGGGCAAGAACTCGCCGCAGTAGGGCCCCTCGCCAATAGCGTTCACTGCGGTAACCCGGTAGAAGTTCTGCGCAGCCGGATTGAAAGTAGTGTCGGTGTAATTTGTCACCGTGGTCGTGGCGATCAGCACGGGTGTGCCGCCGGCCCCCTCTTTCCGATAGATTTTGTAAGCTGTAATCGGCGAGCCAGCATTGTCTGGCGCCGGCCACTTCAAGGTTACAATCGTGTTTGCGCCATTGACCGTGGCAGTCACCAACGGGGCGCCCGGTATCGCCGGCTCGAATGGATCATACTGAGCAAACATGCGTTTGCCGCCGGTCTGCCGGGTGATGACGGCCTTGGCGGTGAAGTCATTGGCGCCGCCGTTGATGCAGGTCGCGGTGATACAACCGTCGTCCCAGCCGACGACCACGCGGCCTTCCTTGTCAATCGACGCATCGAAAAAGTCGAGCTGATTGCGGCAGGTGCCGCTGCCGCAAATTCCGCCACGCTGGACGGGATCGCCCGGCGTCACGTTCTCGGTTCGCCACGTTACGCCGCCATCAAAAGTGGTGGCGATATAGAGATACCAGACGCCGGTAAAGGTCGGCTGATTGTAATCAGCGCCCGCAGTCTCGGTGCCGAAGAAGGCAAAGGCTGCGCGATTCGAGTCGCCGGCAACTACTGCCGGAAATGCGGTGTTCACCACCGGCCCGCCATTGACGACCGAAGCGCCGACATCAAAAGGAACGGACCACGTTACCCCTTTATCCTTTGACACGGCGATGCGTGGGTGGCCGTCCCCAGACTGCATCCCCTCATAGATGACCTCTGTGCCGGTTACAGGATCATTCGTAATCGATACGCCGACCGATGAATCGTCGTCGCTATATGTGGTCGACCCAGGAATTTTCCTGATGGCCCACGTAACGCCATTATTTTCGGACACGATGACAGCCTGCTGACCGTCCACGTGGCCTATCAGGTCGGTTCCTCCGCATGCGTTGTTGGGCACGTAAACGGTGCCGTCCGGGGCAACCTTGAGATGGCCGTGCAAGCCACCGCAGTCGACAGTGGTGTACATCGGGACACCGGGGCCAAAAGTACGCCCGCCATCAAGGCTGAGCGAAGCTCGCGCGTCTGCGACGCTCTGGGATGCATAGTAGATGGCGTTCGGGTATACGGTGGTGCCGACAAGCGGCGTGTGGAAGGGGCCACCGCCGATCGTCTGGTGATCGATATCGGACGGGAGGCTCGATCCTTCACTCGGCGTGAAAGAGTCGCCGTCATTATCCGTAATATCGGTTGCGCTGCCCGCCGGCGTGAGTCCCTCGAGTTGCGAGACCAACGTGCGGCCAGGTAGATGATCCGTAAATAGAATTGGATCTCCGAAAACGTGCGGACTGGCTGCCAGCACGAGCGGTTTGGGTTCCCAAAGCGTGCCGGCGGGTGACGAGCAGTCAGTGAAGGTGATTCTCAACAGGGAAGGCGAGAACCCGCCGAAGTATAACTCCGTTCCACCGTTCGGAATCGTAAACATGCTGTTGCTGAACGTCTTTTCGCTCTTCCAATTGACGCCGATTGATGGCTCGCCCACGCTTTCGCCAAGACCTTGCGGCGCCGTGTAATTAAAATATCTCGGCGCACCAGGATTAGGTGTTGGTGTGGCCGTGGGACAAGCGGCGTTGCCCACGACAGTATATATACCTGTGTTCGTCGCGAGGCTGTCGGGCATGTTATCAGGGGTAACCGAAGCAGCATCGGCTCCGAAACGCACCCGGACGAGGAAGCCTACCAAGGCGCCCCCTACGCCTGGGTTACCGATTTTGCTTCGCGAAACCACGATGGTAATCGTCCCGTCGGAATTATAGGTGCTGCCCACGTCGGCATCGCCAAGGCGGGTATTTGGCGCGCCGTAAGTGCCACCGGTTCCCCCAGTAGGATTAAAGGTGCCATATTTAAATACCGCCACGGTCCCCGGCGGTGCGCCGGCAAGGTCGGCCGGGTAAGTGCTCATGTCCACCCAGCGTCCCACTGTCGCCGGATCGCCAGCAAATCTGAACTGGATCGGCCAACGGGTGTTCGCGGGAGGAACTCCGCCGGGGAAACTTTCCACTTTGAGAGTGAAGACCAATTTGTCTGGCGCGAAAACCCCCGGCTCGGCAATCGAGAGACTGCGCAGGTCCCAGCCCGGGTTTGACTGTTGACCTGTGGGCGTGATGATGTCGCCGGCTGGATCCGTCAGAATTAGAAGTCCCGGCAGGACACAATTGGCCGGCGTTGCCGTGGGCGTTGGTGTCGGGGTAGCGGTTGGAGTAGGAGTGGCGGTCGGAGTTGGCGTCGGCGTTGGAGTACCGCTTACGCATGCGGCGTTGCCGATGAGCGTGTATTGCTTCGCGCCAGTCTGGTTGGTCTCGGAATCTATCGTCACCAGCAGGCCAGAGCCGGCTGCGCCTACAAGGGTGTATGTTCGCCCGAAAATCGCGGTCAAGGTATTGGTCGCGACGGGACTTCCCACTTTACTGTTGGCAATCTTGATCCTGATACTGCCATCAGCAGCGAAACTACCGGAATCGGCGGCGCCCACCCCCGAATCCACACCGGTTGTGTTGTCCCGAGTGCCATAGGTAAAAGTCACTGCCGATGTCGCGTCCGTCAGCATGCTCACCCAGTAGTTGATGATGCTCGGTGCCGGCGCCGTAAAATAAATCCGCCACGTGCCGTTCGGCGGAAGCGACCCGCTCAGGTCGGCCACCTTCATCGTGAAAGTGAGCATGTTCGTGTCAGTGGCAAGCTCGGCAATGGAGATGGATTGGATGTCCTGATTCGAAGTTCCAGGAGCGCCTTGATCCCCTGTAGGATCAGTGACCACTGTTATGCCTGGCAATGTGCAATTGGCCGGAGCAACCAGCGATGCCGCTGGCGCATACGCGCTGAGGCTGCTAGCCTTTTTGTTGCCGGCAAACGTGATGGCAGTGGTCGCAAAAGCGATTAATGCAGCGAAAACGATCAAGGACTGAAGGCGTGTAGATTTCATGAGGATTTATTCAGGGATGGATTGGGCGGTTGAGATACTGGCTTCTCTATGATTCGGCGGCCGGCCTCAACATGGCCCTCTTTCTGTCAAAGATTATCACAGCGAGAGAACTTCTGGCTAGATGTTACTTGTCACTGTCGATCTTACGGCAAAGAAAAATAATCCAGCCCCTGATAATTTCCGTCGACGCTTTTTACAATCTGCATCAGCACATCGTTCACCAACGTGCTCGCGCCGAATCGGAACAAGTCCGGCGTGAGCCAGTCGTCGCCCAGCGTTTCCTTCACCATCACCAAATAAGCCAGCGCTTGTTTCGCCGTGCGAATTCCACCGGCTGGTTTCATTCCGATCCGGATTCCGGTTTCGTAAAAATAATCCCGGATCGCTTCCAGCATGACCAGCGTTACCGGCATCGTCGCCGCCGGCGAAATTTTTCCGGTCGATGTCTTGATGAAATCCGCGCCCGCGCGCATCGCAATCTCGCTCGCCGTTCGCACGTTGTCATAGGTTTGCAGCTCGCCCGTTTCCAAAATCACTTTTAAGTGCGCCACACCGCAAGCTTCCTTCGTCGCCGCGATCTCATCGAAAATCTTTCTGTGTTCTCCCGCCAGAAACACCCCGCGATTGATCACCATATCGATCTCGTCCGCGCCATCGCGCGCCGCGCTTCGCACTTCTCCGAGTTTCAACTTCAGCGGCATTAGTCCGGTTGGAAACGCCGTCGCCACCGACGCGACCTTCACTGTCGATCTTCCGAGAAATTTTTTCGCGACGCGGACAAAATTCGGATACACGCACACCGCCGCGCACGACGGTACTTGATAGCGCGCATCCAGCGGTTGCATCGCTTTGCGACACAGGAACGCCACTTTCCCCGGCGTATCTTTTCCTTCCAACGTCGTTAGATCCATCATCGACGTCGCCAGTTTTAATCCCGCGAGTTTGGCCGAAGTCTTGATGCTGCGTTTGGCGAACGCCGCCGCGCGCTCTTCGATCATCACCTGGTCCACCGTCGCCCCGCGCCAATCAGACTTGATCGCTCTGCCGTTTCGCGATGCCGCCAGCGTTTTCATCTCTTAATTAATATCCGCAGAGGCGTCATTTGTCGCGCGCCATTCCGCCCGCGCTTGCGAGATAAACTTCGACAGCGAATCGTAAAAACGGACCACGTAAAACAGGTAGCCGCCGAATCCGATTAATTGCGCCGCGATCAACCAGAGATGGCCATTGCGCACGAGAAAAAATTCCGGATGCGTTTGAATCACGAGAACACTGCCGACATTCAGCAGGAATATCGCAGGAAGTAGCACCGTGATGTTGCGAAGTTGGTCACGCGTCACCAAGATCGACAATCGAGTACTCGCTTCGCCGGCGCTGTCTTGCGCGCGGGCGCGAATCAATCGCAGATCGTAAACGAAAAGCGCCCAGCCGATCGCCGCAAAGGCCGCGCCGAAGATAAACCAGCGTCGCGGATCGTTCAGTTGCGAAAACAGCGCCGCCTCAAAAAACGCGCAGGTGATGTAGAGAAAATTATGGCCGAATTCCAACGGCCACCGGATGACCGTGATAATGTGCAACACCGAGCGCGACCAAAAAATAAAAATCATGAGCAAGCCGGCGACGACATAGGGCCAGAACATGATCTTGCCTAACGAAAGCGCGCCGCGCGCCGACTCGATCAAAAAATAAAGCGCCACGCCCTGGATAATACTGACCAGCGTCAACTCGATTTCCACGATCATCGAGTCGAGTTCGGAACGAACGGACGAAGTTTTCATGCAAGATCGACAATTGCATTTCGTGCCTGGAGGGATTCGAACCCCCAACCTTCTGATCCGAAGTCAGAAGCTCTATCCGGTTGAGCTACAGGCACTGAAGACATTTTGAATTTAGATTTTCGATTTTGGATTGGGCAGAGAAATCGTGTTTCTTCAATCCAAACTCGGCAATCCAAAATCTAAAATGAAAGCGGGTGGCCAACGGGACTCGAACCCGCAACAGCCAGAATCACAATCTGGAGCTCTACCATTGAGCTATGGCCACCACGAAGAATCGCATTTTAGGTTTTAGATTTGCCTTTGCAACGGGCAAGGTGACTTCGCCATGGCACACTCTCCGCTTATTTTTGCATTCGAGGTGGAAGCCAGGGTTGAAACTGGGCGCGGCTTGATTATCGTTCGGCCTCGTCCTCGCATGAAGAAAATCGGTTTGATTTTGCTCGCCGGTTTTTTTCTTCTCCTCGCGCCCGGCCTGGTTCGTTCGCAGTCGGATGATCCGAGCGAAAGTTTTCTGAAAGCCTACATGACCGCGCAGCAGGGCGAGAAACTGGAACACGAAGGTCAATTCAAAGCCGCGCTCGCGAAATATCGCTTTGCCGGAAGCTTGCTTGAGCAATTGCGCAAGACGCACGCGGATTGGCAGCCGGCCATCGTCGAATATCGGAGTCGCAAAGTGTCGGAAAATATTTTGCGCATTCAGGACAAGGCCTCGACCGAACAAGATCTGGCCACGGGGCCGACGCCTTTGCCTCAGGCCGCGCCTGCTCTGCCGCAGCAACCCGGCGGAGTGGAGCCGAGTGTCGAGATCGCCGCGCCGCGCAATCCAGAAACGGTTGCACCGCCGCCCGTGCGCGAAGTCGCGAAATCGGCGCCCGCTCCTACGCCGAATGATGCCGCGATTCGTGAAGCGACGAAGAAATTACAGGGCCGGGTCGATCAACTGCAGTCCGAGTTGGAAAAATCGCGCAGCAAGTTCGGCGATGTTGAAAAGGAAAAACAGGCGCTCGATAACCGGCTTAAGGAAAGTAATTCCAAACTGGAGAAGGCTCAGGCCGAGCTCGAAAAAACCAAAGGCGCGGAGAAGACCGTGCGCGACCAATTGGCCGAGGCGCAGGAATCACTGAAGAAAGTCCAATCCACTTCTGGCGCTGACTCCAAGGCGCAGGAATCTTTGCGGGCCGAGATCGCGCAATTAAGGAAAACGCTCGCTTCGGTCGAACAGGGCCGCAGCAGCGCTGAGAAAGAACGCGATGAAGCCAGTGCCAAAGCGACCGCGACCGATAAGCAGGTCGCGAGTCTAACGAAGGAACGCGACGAGGCCATGGCGCAATTGCGCGGCGGCAAAGATGCGCAGAAACGGGTCGAGGTGCTCATCAGTGAAAATGCGAACCTCAAACAGAAGCTGGCCGACGCCGAGAAAAGTGTGCGCGAGCTTTCCGAGGACAAACCGAAAAAAGAGCAGGAGCTCGTCGACGTGAAAAAGCAGATCAACGATCTCCAGCAGCAACTGGCCGCGAGCCAGAAACAGAACAAGGATTTCGAGGCGCGCGTTGTCGATCTTGGCAAGCAACTCGAGGACGCCAGTAAAGAAATCGAGCAGGCGAAACTCGTCGGCGCCACGGCTGAGGAAACCTCCCGCCTAACGAAAGAGAACGAGATTCTGCGCAATATCGTCGTGCGCGAACGCCAGGAAGAAGCCCGCCGCGATCAAGCCAAGAAACTCATGCTCGCCGAGTTCGATAAATTGCAGATCAAGTCCGACACGTTGACCGAGCAGATCCAATTGCTCGCCCAGCCCGTCACCAAATTGAGCGACGAAGAACTCGCCTTGCTGCGCCAGCCCGTCGTTTCCATTTCCGACAACAACCCCGCCGCTTTGAAGGCCAGTTTTACTTTCGCGAAAAAATCCGGCAACGCTCCGGTGACGATTACGGGTCCGGACGGCAAGCCATCGACCGAGCAAGCTGAAGCGGCCACGCAAGACGAAAAAGGGAACGCCCCGCCCAGTAATTTTCATCCGAACGTTCCGGACGACCTCGTCGGTATGGCCCACGAAGCCAAGGGCAATTTCGACAAGGGCAAATATCGCACCGCCGAAAAATTGTATCAGGAAATCCTGACCAAGAGTCCGAACAATCTCTATTCGCTCTCCAATCTCGGCGTCGTTTATTTTCGCACCGGCAAACTTAAAGCCGCCGAGCTCACGTTGAAAAAGGCGGTTGCGATCGCGCCCAAAGATGAATTTTCGCGCACTACTCTCGGAATTGTTTATTACCGCCAGGCAAAATTCGACGATGCGCTGGCGGAGTTGACCAAAGCGCTCGGCATTAATCCAAAGAGCGCGACCGCGCATAATTATCTCGGCATCACCGCCAGCCAAAAGGGTTGGCAGGAAGCGGCCGAAAAAGAAATGCTCGAAGCGATTGCGCAAAATCCGGATTACGCCGATGCGCATTTCAATCTCGCCGTCATCTACGCCACGGCCACCCCGCCGGCCAAGGAATTGGCCAAACGCCATTACGCCCGCGCCACTTCGTTAGGCGCGCAGCCCGATCCATCACTCGAGAAGTTGTTTCGTTGATCGCAAGATCGACATCGCATCGCGCGTGAAACCGTTTCTCACCGCGAACTGGCGTTATCTCGCCATGCTCAATTTCGTGGTCGATCCTGCCATCGTCGCGCCGCTCGTCCCGCCGGGCACCGAACTTGATTTCGAGAATGGCGAAACTTTTGTCAGCGTTGTCGGCTTTCTTTTTCTCGACACGCGCCTGCTCGGTTTCCCCATCCCGCTCCATCGCGATTTCGAAGAAGTGAATCTGCGCTTCTACGTCCGCAAAAAATCAGCCGACATGTGGCGACGCGGCGTCGTCTTTGTTCGCGAGCTCGTGCCCAAGCGCGCTATCGCCGTCGTCGCCCGCACATTTTACGGCGAACCTTATCTCGCAGTCCCAATGAAGCACGACATTGAACATGTCGATCTTAGATTGAAGGTGGAATATTCCTGGCGACGCGGCCGCAAATGGGAATCACTCAAAATGAGCGCGAGTGGTGAGCCGCAAAACATTCTCGCGGGCTCGCACGCCGAATTCATCACAGAACATTATTGGGGTTACACCAAAGTCCGCGCCGGCTGCAGCGAATACCGGGTCGAACATCCGCGCTGGAGAACTTGGATCGCCGAGAGTTTCGAACTGCACGCCGACATCGCGACACTTTACGGCGAACAATTCATCGAAACTTTATCCGCTAAACCGCGCTCCGCTTTCATCGCGGATGGTTCGCCCATCGAAGTTTTACTTCGCGAGAAGCTGCCGCAACACGAACGGTAAAATCCCGCCGTGTTTGTAGTAATCGACTTCGATCGGCGTATCGATGCGCAACTTCACCGGCACATAACGCACTTGCCCGCCCGCCGTAGCCTTGGCAGAGGCGGGTCGATCTTTCCCCTCGATCTCCAGCTTTAATTGTTGTCCCGGTTGAATCGCGTCGGACAAACCGCGAATCGAAAATGTCTGCGAGCCATCCAGCCCGAGTGATTGCGCCGTCACGCCGTCGACGAATTGCAAAGGCAGCACACCCATGCCGACAAGATTCGAGCGATGAATCCGCTCGTAACTTGCCGCCACCACCGCTTTCACGCCTAACAAACGCGTTCCCTTCGCCGCCCAGTCGCGCGACGAGCCGGTTCCATATTCATGGCCAGCCAGGATAACGAGCGGCACATTTTCTTTTTGATAGCGCATGGCCGCATCGAAGATCGACATCTGCTCTCCGCTCGGATGATGTTTCGTTACGCCGCCTTCCGTTCCCGGCACCATCAAATTCTTGATCCGCACATTCGCGAATGTCCCGCGCGTCATGACCAGATCATTTCCGCGGCGCGAACCGTAGCTGTTGAAATCTTCCGGCTGAATTCCGCGCGACTTTAAATATTCCCCGGCCGGCGACGTCGCCTTGATCGCACCCGCCGGCGAAATGTGATCGGTCGTAACCGAGTCGCCAAAAATTCCGAGCGCGCGCGCGCCGATGATGTTGTCGATCTTGCCCACATCCATCGAGAAGTTTTGGAAGAACGGCGGCTCGTGGATGTAATCACTCTTCTCATCCCAAACGTAAACTTCGCCTTTGCTCGAAGGGATCTCGTTCCATTTCGGATTTTGATTCGCGAAGTCGCGGTAAAGTCTGCGAAACACTTCCGGCGTCAGCGCCGAAGCCATCGCGTCGCGGATTTCGCCTAACGACGGCCACAAGTCGCGCAAAAAAGTTTCCTTCCCGTCTTTGTCTTTCCCGATCGGCTCCGTCGTAAGATCGACATCTACTCTTCCCGCCAGGGCGAACGCGACCACCAGCGGCGGCGACATGAGAAAATTTGCTTTGATGTTTTGATGCACCCGCGCCTCGAAATTTCGATTTCCCGAAAGCACCGACGCCGCGACAAGATCAAACTCACTGATCGCCTTCTCGATCTTCGGATGGAGCGGCCCCGAGTTTCCAATGCAGGTCGTGCAACCGTAACCCACGATGTTAAATCCAAGTTGATCGAGATAAGTTTGGAGCCCGGTCTTGTTCAGATAATCGGTCACGACGCGCGAGCCCGGCGCGAGCGAAGTTTTCACCGCAGGATCGACATGCAGTCCGCGCTCGACCGCTTTCTTCGCCAGCAAACCCGCCGCCAGCATCACGCTCGGATTACTCGTGTTCGTGCAACTCGTGATCGCGGCGATCAACACACTGCCGTGGCCGATGTTGGTTTGACCATGATGAAACGGATCAGCCGTCGCATCTTTTAATTCCTTCGCCGTGTCCGGTGTCGGCCGGTTCGTCACCATCTCGGATTTGTTGCGTTCCTCGCCCGGTTCGACTTTCGGCATCTCGCCATCGCGCGGCGCCGTCCCGTTCAACTCCACCAAATGTTTCGCGGCAAGATCGACATCTTGCATTCCGTAGCCGCCGTCTTTGATCGGCTTCGTTAACAATGACCGAAAGGTTTCGCCTAACGAGGGCAGATTGATCCGGTCCTGCGGCCGCTTCGGTCCGGCCACGCCCGGCTGCACATCGGCAAGATCGACATCTATATCTACCGAGTAATCAATATCGCCCTTGCGCGGCATCCCGAACATTTTCTGCGCGCGAAAATAATTCTCGAACGCGGCGCATTGCTCATCCGTGCGGCCGGTCGCGCGCAAATAATTCATCGACTCTTCGTCGACCGGAAAATAACCCATGGTCGCGCCATACTCCGGCGCCATGTTGCCGATGGTCGCGCGGTCCGGCACCGGCAACGAGGCCGCGCCTTCGCCGTAAAATTCCACGAACTTGCCGACGACTTTTTGCGCGCGCAGCAATTGCGTGATGTGCAAAACGAGATCGGTCGCAGTCACGCCTTCTTGCAAACGCCCGGTCAATTGCACGCCGACAACTTCGGGCGTGAGAAAATAAACAGGCTGTCCGAGCATGCCCGCTTCCGCTTCGATTCCGCCAACGCCCCAACCGACCACGCCGAGACCGTTGATCATCGTCGTGTGCGAATCGGTGCCGACGAGTGTGTCGGGATAAAATATTTCGCCGTTGTCGATCTTGCCACTGAGTACGCCCTTCGCGAGATACTCGAGATTAACTTGATGGACGATGCCGATGCCCGGCGGAACAAGCTGAAATGTTTTGAAAGCTTGCTGGCCCCACTTCAAAAATTCGTAACGCTCGCGGTTGCGTTTGAATTCCATTTCCAAATTCAAGCGCAACGCTTCGGCTGAACCGAAAAAGTCAACTTGCACTGAGTGATCGACCACGAGATCGACCGGCACCAGCGGCTCGATAATTTTCGGATCGCCGCCGAGTTTCTTCACCGCGCTCCGCATCGCCGCAAGATCGACAACGAGCGGCACACCGGTGAAATCCTGCAAAACAATCCGCGCGACCACAAAAGGAATTTCCTCATTCGCCGGCTTCTTCGCGTTCCAATTCGCCAGCGTCTCGACATCTTTGCGTCGAACTTTTTTGCCGTCGCAATTGCGCAAAACCGATTCGAGCACGATGCGAATGCTCACCGGCAATCGCGAAATTTTTCCGAGGCCTTGTTCTTCCAGTGCCGGCAACGAATGCAAAAATCCTTCGCGGCCATGGCCGGCGTCGAACTTTGTTAGCGTTTTGAATTCGTTAGTCATTGCATCTCCGCCAGTTTCGCTTTCACCTTGTCGAAGTTCGGTAACGCGCGCGCGTCGTCATTGCATTCGGCGTATTGAATGATGCCTTCGCGATCGATGATGAACACCGCGCGTTTGGGGACGCCGCCCATACCGAGATTCATTTGCGGAAGAAAAGAATCGTAGGCGACGTCGTACGCTTTCGCGACCTGGTGTTCGTAATCGCTCAACAGCGGCGCAGTGATGCTCTCCTTGTGTGCCCAGGCTTCCTGCGCGAACGGATTGTCGCCGCTGATCCCGTAAACTTCGGCGTTGAGCGATCCGTATGCGGACAGGTCCATGCTCACGCCGCACATCTCCGTTGTGCATGTGCCGGTGAACGCCATTGGAAAAAAAAGCAGAAGCGTGTGTTTCTTGCCGAAGTTATCGCTCAACTTGATCTGCTTCGGGCCCTCGGCCGTTTTCGTGGGCAATGTGAAATCTGGTGCTTTTGTTCCAACAGCGAGTGACATAAGGAATGTCAGTATAAGATCGACATCTAGCCGGTCAAAAATTTTGCGCGCAAGATCGACATCTCACCCATGGAACTTCTTTGGTGGCTCATCACAATCGTCCTTTTCGCCGCGGGATTGATCGGCACCATCGTTCCGATTTTTCCGGGAACGACCATCATTCTCGCCGCCGCCATTCTTCATCGCATCATGATCGGCCCGCAGAAAAGTATCGGCTGGCCGATTGTCGCCGCGCTCGTCCTGCTCACGCTCGCGACTTACGCTCTCGATTTTTTCGCGAGTTACTTCGGCGCGAAACATTTCGGCGCGACCAAGTGGGGAATGTTCGGCGCAGCCATCGGCGCCGTCGCCGGAATTTTTTTCGGCATTCTCGGATTGTTCGTTGGCCCGGTCATCGGTGCGATCGCCGGTGAATTCATCGGCGGCAAACGAATGGTCGCGGCCGGTCGCGCGGGCTGGGGGAGTTTGCTCGGAAATCTCGGCGGCATGATCGCGAAGCTGCTGATTGCCCTTATCATGATCGCCATTTTCCTCGTGAGTGCGCCTTCGCCTTTTTGAATCGACACGCCTGATGACCGATCTCACGCCGTAAGAAAATCTGAACGCCATTCGCGGATTGACCGAGCGGAGCGAAATTTGTGGTGCGGTCTCGGCGCGAGTCGCATTCGTTACCGGCACCTTGTCGATCTTGGATCGCTCCCGGACGCGAACCGCAAAATAAAAGCGCAAAATAAAAGCGCAAAAATATTGTTGCGTCTGGTTTACTTTGTAATACAAAGTAAATGATGACTGAGCGAGCCCGAGCGGAAGAAGACCTTCGCGTAATTCGCACGCTCATGGAGCGCGCCACGACGTATCGCGCCATCTCCGCGCCCACGGCCATGGTCGGCGGCGTGTTGTCGATCTTGTCCTCGGCTTTTATTTATTTAAGCGATTCGGGCCAGGGTCCGCTCGCCCGCGCCATTCGACCGCGCGAATTCGCCGTGATCTGGCTGGACGTGCTCGTGCTCACCGCGATCGCGAACATCTTCTTCGTCTGGCGCGAAGCGAAAAGCGGCGGCCGACCTTTCATCTCCTCCGGAATGAAGCTGGCGCTGCGCGCGATTGCACCCAATCTCATCGTGCCGGCATTGTTCGCGCTTTGGTTTTTGAAAATCGGCTACCTCGGTGCGGTGGAATTACAACTCGTCGTCATATGGGTCGTATTTTATGGTCTCGCGCTTTTGTCGACGGGCCTGTTCGCGCCCCGATCGCTGACGATTCTGGGCTGGGCATTTTTGCTCACCGGTGTGAGCGTGCCGGTCATCGCGAACGCGTTAGAAAATCTTCCGGGTGATGTTCCGAACATGGTCATGGGTTTAAGTTTCGGATGTTACCATCTCATTTACGCCGTCGGCATTTGGGCGGGCCAACGTGCGTCCGGCGGCGGTGAACTTGTCAACGAATGAGCGATGTTCGATTTCGAGAAGCTCGACAAGATCATCCACGAAAAGTGGCGGCTCGCCATCATGGCGTTGCTCGCGTCGCGGCGGAGCTGGTCGTTCCAGGAATTGAAAGCGGAGCTGGGAATGAGCGACGGCAATTTCATCACGCACATGCGCACGCTGCACAAGCTCGGCCTCGTTTCGGTGACGAAGGAATTTCACGGCCGTCCGCAGACCAGTTATGCGTTGACGGCGAAAGGTCGAGCGGCCTTTCGGGACCATATCAAGGTGCTCGAGCAGATTGTGAAGAGATGGAAAAATTAAGGGCTGGTATTTTTTTGCCGAGTTACTTTGTGACACAAAGTTAAAGGAATTCCACGCGATGAAAATTATTTTAGCGGAACATTTCGGAATGTGTTTCGGCGTGCGCGATGCCATCGCCGAGGCAGAACAGCTGGCGGCGGAAGGACCGCTCACAGTTCTCGGCGAGCTCGTGCACAATCCCATCGTGCGGGAACGGCTGCGCGCACGAGGTGTCGTCGAGGCTTCGCTCGATTCGACAAGATCGACATCTACTCGTGTCATGATCACCGCGCACGGCGCTTCCGATGTGAAACGAAGGCAGTGGCGCGCCGCCGCTTTCAATGTTGTCGATGGAACCTGTCCGCTCGTTCGGCATGCGCACGAGCAACTGAAGCGATTGGTGGCTGCGGGATACTTTCCGGTCGTCATCGGCAAAGCTGGGCACGTGGAGGTTCGCGGATTGACCGAGGATTTTCCGGACGCCTTCATTGTCGATCTTGCGAGCGATCTGTTGAAATTGCCGCGGCGCGATCGTTACGGTGTCATTTCGCAAACGACGCAGCCGATCGCGCATGTGCGCGCACTTGTGGCAGAGATGCGCCGGCTGAATCCGCACAGCGAGGTTCGTTTTGCCGACACTGTTTGCAAGCCGACGAAAGATCGACAACTCGCGCTGCAAAAGTTAATCGCGGAAGCGGAGACGATTGTTGTCGTGGGCGGGCGCAAGAGCAATAACACGCAGCAACTGGTCGAAGCTTGTCGCGCCGCCGGACGCCGCGCCATTCACGTTGAACGCCCCGATGAACTCGAAGTGGAAGACTTCGAAGGGGTGGAACACGTCGGACTAACCGCCGGTACATCGACAATGCACGAAACCGTCGAAGCCGTATTCAAGCGGCTCCAGCAATTTTCATCGACGCAGTCCAGACAAAAACCAAATCACAAAGCAACATCATGAACGCGCAGCATTGGCTCACCTACTACCAAAACAACCGCCGTAATCGCCCTGAACCGAAATGGAATCTGCCCAGTCCGCTCGATTCCGGCATGCAACACGTCCTTGCTCGTTCACTCTCGCATTTTCAACTGGGCGAAACCGGCGAAGGGAAATTTTTGTTCGCGCAAGCGCAGTCGTCCGAGGACGCGAGTTATCATGAGGCGCTGCGTCTTTTTGTGGGCGAAGAATGCGAGCACGCGCGACTGCTGGAACGGCTGGTCCTGCGTTTTGGCGGCACGATCATTCATCGCCACTGGACGCACACACTCTTTCGCCTTTTGCGACATGCGCTCGGCTTCAAATTCGAAATTCAATTGCTCGTGATCGCGGAGTTAGTCGGGACGGCTTATTACCGTCTGCTGCACACGCGCACGCCCGATCCGGTTCTGGAGGACGCTTGCACGTTGATTTTGCAGGACGAAGCGCAACATGTCGATTTTCACGCGGATTGGTTCGGCGATTTTCAATCGCGCCTTTTGCCGATCGAGCGTGCAATTTGGAACGCGCAATTTCAGGCGCTCTTCACTGCGGCCACGCACGTAGCCTGGTTCGATCATCGCGCTTGCTTGTCCATGACGGGGGCGAACCGTGCGGAATTCTTTCGTGAGGCGCGCCGCGAATGCATTCGCTTTCTCCGGCACCTCGAGAGAAGCGCGCGACGAGACATTCGTGAGATGGCGACGGCCACGAGCGGCGTTTGATTGTCGATCTTGCATGAAAGAAAAATAGGTCCGCAGATCTCTGAAGGTTTGATTCGTCGTTTCTTTAATCTGTGAAAATCTGCGAAATCTGTGGACTCACATCTCCTGCTTTCCTGTTTTCCTGATTGTGTTAAGTTCTGCGCCGATGGCAGACGATCGCTGGCGAGTCGTTAGGCTCGCGAGAGGAAAGTCCGAACACCATACGGCAGCATGCCCCGCAGAACGCGGGGGCAACATTCGCGCAAGCGAGCGTTGACGGAAAGTGTCGCAGAAAAGACACCGCCGGTTCTTTGGCAACAAAGCGCAGGTAAGGTTGAAAAGGCGAGGTAAGAGCTCACCGCGCGCGGAGTAATTCGCGTGGCAGGAAAAACCCCATGCGGTGCAAGACAAAACAGAGGGAGGGCAGCCGGTCCGTTATTCCTCGGGTTCGTCGCATCACGATGAACGAAAGTTCGTCGGGCGCCCCGCCACGGCGGGGTGAGATAAATGATCGTCGGGGCTGATGAAAATCAGCCGGACAGAATTCGGCTTACCGCCATCAAATATGAAGGGCGCTTTCGGAAACGAAGGCGCCCTTCTCTTTATCGATACGCTTCGCGCCGATGCCGAATGCTTTCAATCGCGACAACGAGCACGATGTCCGAGATCGTGTAGATAACGCGATAATCGCCGATGCGGATTCGGTAGGCATTCTCGGCATCGGTCAACTTGCGACACCCCGAGGGTCTGGGTTGACCTGTCAGCGACTCAATCGCTCGCAACACGCGCGTCTGGATGTTGACGTCAAGACGCCGTAAATCTTTTTCAGCCGAGCGACGAAACTCAACGCGATACCGTGGCATTCCGCTTGAGCCTGCGTTTGACCTCTGCGAATGGAATCGTCGGCTCGTTCTTTCGTTTCGCGATCACCGCCAGGTCATGCATGTCTTCGAGCATCTCTTGATACTCTTCGATCGGAATGATAACGGCGGTTCGCTTTCCATTTTTAACCACGTACTCGGCGGCAGTCTCGCGAACTTTCATCGCCGGTTATTCTATCACAAACAATCATCCAGGCACGCGAGCAAATGCGAAACGGTTTCTTCGGTTTCGTCGCCCATGTTCGAGAGACGAAAGGTTTTGCCTTTGAGTTTGCCGTAGCCGGGATCGATGACGAGGTGATGTTTCTCGCGCAGATCGCGCACGAGTTTCGCGACATCAATGCCACGATTATTTTTCACGCACGTGAGCGTTTTAGAGCGAAAGTTTTCTTGGGCAAAGAAATCGAAGCCGCGATCGCGGACCCAATCGTGCACAAGCGCGTTGGTTTTCGCATGTCGATCTAAGCGCGCATCCATTCCTTCCTCGAAAATTTCCTCGAGCTTCGATTGCAACGCGAAGATGTGACCGATGCTTGGCGTGGTCGGCGTCATCCAACCCTCTTGTTGTTTTTTGAATTCGAGGAAATCGAAATAGTAGCCGCGGTCGTTTTGTTTTTCGGTGCGGGCGAATGTTTTTTCCGAAACGGAGAACAGCGAAAAACCGGGCGGAAGCGCGAGAGCTTTCTGCCCCCCGGTGAGCATTACGTCGATGCCGAGCGCGTCCATGTCGATCTTGACGGCGCTAAACGAAGAGACTGTGTCGAGGATGAGCGCGACGTCGGGATACTTCGCGAGCGTGCGGCAAATCTCCGGGAGCGGATTCATCACGCCAGTTGAAGTCTCGTTGTGAATCAGCGCGACGGTGTCGAACTTTCCCGACGCGAGCGCAAGATCGACATCTTTCGCGTCGATGTGTTTTCCCCACTCAACCTGCAGAGGCTCGGCGTTTTTTCCGCAACGCCGCGCGACATCGAGCCATTTGTCCGAGAACGCGCCGCACATGCAACAAAGCACGCCGCGATTCACCAGATTGCGGATCGCTGCTTCCATTACGCCCCATGCCGATGAGGTGGAAAGAAAAACTGGCTGCTTCGTTCCGAACAACGTTTGCATTTTCGGATGAATCTCGCGGTAAAGATTTTTAAAATCTTCGCCGCGGTGGCCGATCATCGGACGCGAAAACGCGGCCAGCGTTTTCGCGGAGACTTCGACCGGGCCGGGAGTGAAGAGCTTGTCGTGCGGGATCACAGCAAACGTTCAACGTTCAACGTTCAACGTTCAACGCTGAATGCAGATGTCGATCTTAGCTTTCCTTTTCGATAAAGCTGATATCGCCGCTGCGTTCGACCCGCGCGACTTTGATGTGTGACAGGTCTTCGAGTTTCGCGCCCAGACGCAGATCTTCTTCGAGATCGTGTCGCGAGATGTGATTCCGTCGCATCGTTCCGACAATAAGGTCGCCATTCTCGACGATGATCTCTTCGCGGCCTTTGATGAGAATGCCGAACCAATGCGAATGGTAGGCGATCGTCGCGAACAGCCGATGCACCAGCAGGATAACTAAACTTCCGCCGAGTGTCGCGAAAAACGCGGAGCTGCCGTTGATCGCGCGCGACAACACCGACGCGAGGATGACGATGAGGACGGCGTCGAACGCGGTTTTGCGCGCGAGCGATCTCTTATGTCCGAGCCGGATCATGATGAGCGTGGCGACGAAGACGATGATGCCGCGCAGCGAGATTTGAATGAAGGTCAGGTCTTTCGGCTCCGCGCCGAGTCCGAGAAGTGGTTCGACGAAATGGTAAAACGTATTCATACCTAAAGAGTTTATCGCTGGAAGAAACGCTGGCGAGTGTATGTCGATCTTGCGCGGCAAAGTTTCACATGGCATAAGACCGCTCGCGCAATTTGGACTTCGCGCGCTAAGATCGACATCGAACCATGCCAACCGCTCCGCCAGCTACTCACGACGCCAAAGTCGACGTGCAAGTTTTTTGGATCAAATACCATAAGGAAATCGCGGCATTTCTGGTCGTGCTCATTTTGGCGGCGATCGGCGTGGCCGGTTATCGGTTCTATTGCGAGCACCAGAATTCCCTCGCCGCCTCTTTGCTCGCGAATGCGAAGAAGGCGCCGGATTATCAGCAAGTCATCACGAAATATCCGAACACGCCCGCGGGCGCCTCGGCCTACTTGATGCTCGCGCAAGCGCAGCGCACGGAGAAAAATTTCGCCGCCTCCAGCACGACGCTGCAGGATTTTATCGCGAAGCATCCGAAGCATGAGCTGGTCACGAGCGTGCGTGTGGCCATTGCCGCCAATTCGGAGTCGTTAGGGAAGACCGATGAAGCATTGTCGATCTACGAGCAAGTCGTCGCGGCCGATCCCAAGAGTTTCAATGCGCCGCTCGCGATTATCTCGCAGATCCATTTGCTGAAGGCGAAGAACCAACCGGACGCGGCCCGGCGTCTGTGCGAGAAGATGTTGTTGGATTACGCCGAGAGTTTTTGGGCGAGCGAAGCGATGCGGGAGATGCGCAATTTGAAACCGAGCGCACCGCCGCCGGGTGGTGGACCCGGTGCAAGATCGACATCGGCAATGCCCGGAGTGCCGGCCGCTCCCTCATTGATTGCGCGGCCCCCGATGAATCCGGCGCCAGCGCCGGCACCAACATCAGCTCCGCCGAAGCCGCAATAGTTCTCTTAGCGTTTCGAGAATTGGAAACGCTTGCGCGCGCCCGGTTGTCCGGATTTTTTCCGCTCTTTCATTCGCGGATCGCGCCGGAGCAAGCCTTCTGCCTTCAAGGCGCTGCGAAGATCGCCGTCGACTTGGAGTAACGCGCGTGCGATCGCCAGACGCGCCGCGCCGGCCTGCCCAGTGGGTCCGCCGCCCGTGGCGTTGATCGACAAATCATAGGTGCTGACCGCTTTCGCCGTTTGCAACGGCTACAGCACGGTGTTCTGCAGCGGCGCGGTCGGAAAGTAATCTTCAAAATTGCGACCGTTGATCTCGATCTTGCCGCTGCCTGCGGTCATGCGAATACGCGCGACCGAAGTCTTGCGGCGTCCAGTGGCGATAAATTCCTGCGATTGGGCCATACGAAATTGATTTGTTAGGCGAACTTGACCGGTTTCGGCTGTTGCGCGCTGTGCGGATGCGCTTCGCCGCGATAAACCTTCAGCTTTGTGTAAACCGAGCGGCCAAGACGATTGTGCGGAATCATTCCACGCACCGCCCGCTCGACCAAGAGCTCGGGATGACGCTCGCGTCGGGCGCGGGCGTTCTCCGATTTATGTCCGCCCACGAATCCGGAAAAG
>JBBROO010000023.1:0-43604 GCA_038229295.1 Chthoniobacterales bacterium
ATGAGTTCCGGACTTTTGTCCGCGCCCCACTCCGCCACCAACGCTTTGATGCGCGCGTCCCATTCGCCGCCGAGCGTCGAAATGCGGCGCGACGGTTGGTTCTGAGTTGCTCCGGCGGTGAAATCTTCCACGGCGAACTGTAGAGGCCGCTGTCCTCAGCGGCAATCGCGAGAATCCATTACACCGTAATGAGATCTTCCAAAATCTCGCGCATGTTTCGGATCGGCAGCGAATAATGTCCGGCGTCATCGAAGTAACGCGCGGTGCAATTTGGGAGACGCTTTTCCACTTCCTCGGCCACGCGATACGAAAAGCTGCGGTCTTTTTTCCCGTGCCACAAACGCACCGGTACATCGACATCTTCAAGCGCGAAGCCCCACGGCTCCGCATAAATCCGGGCGTCCATCATGACACCGTCGGTCGAGCCGCGCCAGGCGCGGCGCTGACTTTCGAAACAGGCGTTGAAGGCCACCGCATCGCGCAGCGCTTCGGCATCGCACGGCTGCAGGAAGCGCAAAAGTCTTCGCGCAACGCGGATCGACATGCGAAGCGATGCGAATGGACGCGCGATGCGAAATAATTTACGCAACAGCTCCGGCCGAGCGCGATATAACACGAGCATCCAGCGATAAAGCGGCAGCAATCCCCCATGATCTGCAAGATCGACAATCGGCGGCGCGCCGCTCACCACCGCGATCGCGCGCACGCGTTCAGGCATCGCCCACGCTGTCGCGAATGCGTAAGGCGCACCCCCGGAAATCGCCAGCATTCGAAATTCCGCGAGGCCGAGATGATCGGCCAACTCTTTCACGACCGGCGGCCAGTCAGTTAGTTTCCGATTCTCGTGAAAGCTCGAGCCGCTAATTCCCGGCCGATCCGGCGAAATAATCCGAACGCCGGTCGCGCGCGCCGCGTCATCGGTCAACTCCGCCATCGTGCAAGAGCTTGGCCAGCCATGACAAAAAATCACCGGCACACCATTGCGATCGCCGTATTCCTCCACGGCGATCGATGCGCCGGTCGCGAGTTGAATTAAATTCGCCGAAGCCATTCCTCCGCTCGATGCGGCGAGTGCTCCAAGCTTACGTTGCGCACGCTCCATCTGTAGTCCAAAATATTGGGGCAAACATTTCACCTTCCTAATTCGTATTACTACTATGAACGATTACTCAGACCCGGGTGCGGGAAAAATTTCGGTGCATGGCAATGGACTGGGCGCGCCGTCGCCTGAGGAAGTGGAAAAACGCGCACGCGAGATTGCGTTGATCAACGAACGCAACCCCGATGATTTTACCGATGCCGATTGGGACCAGGCGACGCGTGAGTTGCACGGCACCGCCATTCCGAATCCGCCCGAAGAAACAAAAGAGAACGCCACGCTGGCAGAAGAATGGGAAGTCGTCGCCGAAGATCGCGGCCATCGCGTGCCTCGCCCGGGTGTTGACGAAAACGAAGAGACCGTCGGCCAACATCTGGTGGAGGATGGACTCGAGGAAGCGACGCACGATCAAATGCTCGAAGCGCGAAAGGAAGAGATCGAACAGGAAGGCGACATCACTTGAGTTCCAGCGCGGCCGCAACGCCAGCCCGGCTCGGACTTGTCGATCTTCCGCCGGCCGCGGCCAAATCGGCCCGCGAGCCCTCGCGTGCGCAAACTCTTCTCGCGCGCTTTCACGAAGTCCGAAATTTCTCGAGTCGGCTTTCCGAAAATCTCGCGCCGGAAGATTGCGTTGTGCAATCGATGCCCGACGTGAGCCCGACGAAATGGCACCTCGCCCACACCACGTGGTTCTTCGAAACGTTCGTTCTGAAAAAATGGCTGCCCGGTTATCAATCGGAGAATCCTGATTACGCATTCCTGTTCAATTCGTATTACAATGCCGCCGGCGACATGCACCGGCGTGATCTCCGCGGTTTGATTTCGCGGCCGACCGTTAACGAATCGCATCGCTATCGCGCGTCCATTAACGGTTACGTCGACGATCTCATTTCCGGCTCCGACGAAAAACTTCTGGCTGAGATCGAGCCGATCCTCACTCTCGGCATTCATCACGAACAGCAACACCAAGAACTACTCGTGACCGATATCAAACACGTCTTCGCGCAAAATCCGCTGCATCCCGTTTATCGCGAAAGCAAGATCGACAATCGCAAGATCGACATCTCGCCTTTGCGCTTCGTCGAGTTCGAGGAAGCGACGGTGGAGATCGGTCACGGTGGCAGCGGATTTTCTTATGACAACGAAGGGCCGCAGCATCGCGCGTTGGTCCTGCCGTTCTCGCTCGCCTCGCGGCCGATCACAAACGGCGAATACATGCAATTCATCGAAGACAGCGGTTACTCGCGTTCGGAACTCTGGCTCTCGTTAGGCTGGATGACCGTCAACGAGCAACGTTGGCAATCGCCTCTCTATTGGACCAAGCGCGACGGCCAATGGTGGAACTTTACCTTGTCCGGCATGCGTCCCGTTAACAAATCGGAGCCGGTCACGCACATCAGTTACTTCGAAGCCGACGCATACGCGAACTGGGCCGGCGCGCGATTACCAACCGAGTTCGAATGGGAGCGCGCCGCGGGCAAGATCGACATCGACGGAAATTTCGTCGAGGACGAAACTTTCCATCCCGCACCATGTCGATCTTCCGGGCAAGATCGACATCTCCAGCAAATGTTCGGCGACCTTTGGGAATGGACGCGCAGCTCTTATTCCCCTTACCCTGGTTACCGCGCCGAACCCGGAGCACTCGGCGAATACAACGGCAAGTTTATGTGCAACCAATACGTTCTGCGCGGCGGCTCCTGCGCCACCTCGCGCACGCACATCCGCCGCACCTATCGCAATTTCTTCCAACCCGAAAAGCGCTGGCAATTCACCGGCATTCGTCTCGCGCGCGATCCGGCATGATCGAATTGGTCCAGACCGATTTCTTTCGCGACGTCATCGCCGGTCTGTCGGCCTCGCCGCGCACATTGCCGTGCAAATATTTTTACGACGAACGCGGCGCGCAATTATTCCAACAGATTTGCGAGCTTCCGGAATACTACATCACGCGCACCGAGCTCCAGATTTTGCGATTGCACGGCGCGGACATCGCCGCGGAGCTGGGCGAGCACATTGAATTAATCGGTCTCGGCACCGGCGCCGGAACCAAGACACGCATCCTCCTGCGGGAACTAAAAAATCCGGCCGTGTATGTGCCCATCGACATTTCGAAGGAGCAATTGCAACAATCGAGCGAGCGTTTCCGCAAAACTTTTCCGCAGTTGGAAATTCTGCCGGTCTGCGCAGATTACCTCGAGCCGTTCGAGTTGCCGCTGCCGCGGAGACCTTCGTCGCGCAGCGTTATTTATTTTCCGGGATCGACCATCGGCAATTTCGATCCGCAAACGGCCGAGGAATTTTTAGAGCGTCTTGTCGATCTTGCCGGCGAAGACGGCGGCCTGCTCATCGGCGTCGACTTGCAGAAGGATCCATCTGTCATCGAAGCGGCTTACAACGACCGCACCGGCGTGACCGCCGCATTCAACTTGAATCTCCTCGCGCGCGCCAACCGCGAACTCGGCGCAGATTTCGACCTAACGAATTGGAAACACCGGGCGGTTTACAACTCAGCCAACGGTCGAATCGAGATGTATTTGATCAGCGAAACGGATCAGGCCGTTCGCGTGCAAGATCGACATCTGCATTTCGCGGCGGGCGAAAAAATCCTGACCGAGTATTCCTACAAGCACACTCCGAAAGGTTTTGCAGCGCTCGCTGCCAAAGCTGGATTCAAATTCGAGAAGCTTTGGACAGACGAGGCGCGCCTATTTGGCGTTTTCTATTTCACCGTGGCAAACTAGCCACCGGTGAGCGCGCTCGTTCAACTTGTCGATCTTAGCAAAAGTTACGGCGATGCGGTCGCGTTGCATCCCACTACTCTGTCCATCGAACGCGGCAAAACGACCGTCCTCATCGGTCCAAGTGGTTGCGGAAAATCAACGCTGTTGCGATTGATCATCGGATTGATCGCGCCCGACCGTGGCGAAATTGTTTTCGACAACGCCAAGATCGACATCGGCAAGATCGACATGTTGCGTCGGCGAATCGGCTACGTCATTCAGGAAGGCGGCTTGTTCCCTCACCTGACCGCGCGCGGAAATGTTTTGTTGATGGCGCGCCATCTCCGCCAGCCGGAAAACGAAATGCGTGAGCGTCTGGCTGAGCTAACTGCCCTAACGAGGTTGCCCGAATCTTTACTCGACCGTTACCCGGTCGAACTTTCCGGCGGCCAGCGCCAACGCGTCTGTTTGATGCGGGCACTGATGCTTTCGCCTGAGTTGCTCTTGCTCGATGAACCGTTAGGCGCGCTCGATCCGCTCGTTCGCGCATCGTTGCAAAAAGATTTGAAAGAAATCTTCGCGAAATTGCGGCAAACGGTTTTGCTCGTGACGCACGATCTGGCCGAGGCTGCGTACCTCGGCGATTCCATCGTGCTGATGAACGAAGGCCGAATCGTCCAGCAAGGTTCGATTGTCGATCTTCGCGAAAAACCGGCGAACGAATTCGTGTCCGAATTTCTCAACGCCCAACGCGCCGTCGCGCTCGCATGAAATCCTGCCTCGCATTTATTTTCGTGGCCGTGTCGGCTTTCGCCGCGGATCCGGTCAACGTCGGCTCAAAAAAGTTTACCGAGTCGTACGTGCTCGGCGAGATCGCAAAGCGCGCATTGAGCGACGCCGGTGTTCGCGCGGAACATCGACAGGGAATGGGAGGAACGATCATCGTTTGGGAAGCGCTCCGCGGCGGTCAGATCGATGCGTATCCGGAATACACCGGCACGATCACGCAGGAGATCTTGAAGTCAGATCAGCAACTCGGGCTTCAACAAATCGAAAACGAGTTGGGCAAACTCGGCATTGGCATGACCGAGCCGCTCGGATTCAACAATACTTACGCGCTGGTGATGCGACGTGATCAGGCGGCGAAGCTTGGTCTTCGCACCATCAACGATTTGCAAAAACATCCCGAGTTGAGGCTCGGGCTCACGCATGAGTTCTTAGATCGACATGATGGATGGCCGCCGCTGGCCGCGGCGTATCATTTGAATCCGCGAAGTGTTGTTGGCATCGACCACGCGCTTGGCTACGCCGCGCTCAAACAAAATTCGATCGACGTAAAGGATGCCTACTCGACCGACGCGAAGATCGCGGAGTTCGATCTCGTCGCGCTCGAAGACGATCGCCATTTTTTTCCGCGTTACGAAGCGGTGTTCTTGTTTCGCTCTTCACTTTCGCGTGAAGCCATCGGCGCTTTGCGCAAACTCGAAGGAACAATAGACGAGCAAAAAATGATTCGGCTTAACGACGAAGCGGAGCGCACAAAAGATTACGGGCGCGCGGCCAGTTCGTATTTCGAGACCGGTGCAAGATCGACAATGACCGAATCGTTCGCTCACAAACTGACTCGCTGGACGACGCGCCATCTCGAACTCGCGGGCATTTCGCTTTTGCTCTCTGTCATCGTCGGAATTCCGTTAGGCATCATCGCCAGTCGTGGCGGCGCGGTCGGTCACGTCATCCTTGGTTTCACCGGCATCGTTCAAACCATTCCATCACTCGCGTTGCTCGCGTTGCTCGTACCGGTGCCATTTTTCGGAATCAGCGTCCGCACTGCCATCACTGCGCTTTTTCTTTACGGCTTGCTCCCGATCGTGCGTAACACCGCGACCGGTTTGCAAGACATCACGCAACCGGTTCGTGATTCGGCCACGGCGCTCGGACTCGAATCCGGCGCGCGGCTGCGCAAAATTTATTTGCCGATCGCGTCACGATCGATTCTGGGTGGAATCAAAACCAGCGCGGTCATTAATATCGGCACCGCGACGCTCGCGGCATTGATCGGCGCGGGCGGATTGGGCGAGCCGATCTTGAGTGGACTGAACTTGAATGATCACGCGACGATTTTGCAGGGCGCAATCCCGGCGGCCGTCCTTGCGTTGCTCGTGCAGTGGACGTTCGATTTACTGGATCGCGTTTTGATTCCAAAGGGACTTCGGTTGTAAGATCGACAATGGCCATCGCGTCGCTCAATCCCGCTACGGGCGAGAAACTCAAAGAGTTTCCTGCCTTCAACGAGGACGAAATCGAAAAGCGTTTAGAGCGTGCGGACGAAGCGTTCGGTCGTCGTCGCCGGGAGCCGTTCGCGAAACGCGCGCAGCTCATGCTCGCGGCGGCTTCATTGCTCGAGCAAGAAAAGGAAAAGCTCGCGCGCATCATGACGATGGAGATGGGAAAGCTGTTGCGCGGCGCGATGGACGAAATCGAAAAATGCACGCGCTGTTGTCGATTCTACGCAGAAAACGCGGAACGGTTTCTCGAAGACGAGCCGGCGCAGACCGACGCGGCGCGGAGTTTTGTCCGTTATCAACCACTCGGCGCCGTGCTCGCGATCATGCCGTGGAATTTTCCATTCTGGCAGGTGTTTCGTTTCGCCGCGCCGGCGATCATGGCGGGAAATGTCGGCCTGCTGAAACACGCGGCGAACGTCCCGCAATGCGCGCTCGCGATCGAAGATATTTTCCGCCGCGCGGGATTCGAAGAGGGAATTTTCCAGACGCTGCTGATTGAAGCGGAGCAGGTCGAAAAGTTGATTGTCGACCTTAGAGTCAAAGCAGTGACGCTAACGGGAAGCGAGCGCGCCGGCAGCGCGGTCGCGAGCATTGCCGCGCGCGAAATAAAAAAGAGCGTGCTCGAACTTGGAGGCAGTGATGCGTTCATCGTGATGCCGAGCGCGGATCTCGATAATGCCGTCGCGACCGGCGTGAAATCGCGCACGATCAATACCGGCCAATCCTGCATCGCGGCGAAAAGATTTTTCATCGCCGACAAAATTTACGACAAATTTCTCGATGAGTTCGTGAAGCGAATGAGCGCGCTCAAGATTGGCGACCCGCTGGATGACACCACGGAGATCGGGCCGCTCGCGACGGAATCGATTTTGAAAGGCGTGGACGAGCAAGTGCAGAAGTCGATCGCGTCTGGCGCAAAATGCCTAACGGGTGGAAATCGTATCGCCGGCTCCGGATTTTTTTACGAGCCGACCGTACTTGTCGATCTTGCGAAAGATTCGCCGGCTTACCGCGAAGAAGTTTTCGGTCCGGTCGCTTCGATTTTTCGTGTGCGCGATCAAGCGGAAGCGATCGAGATGGCGAATGATCACATCTACGGATTGGGCGCGAGCGTCTGGACAAACGACAAAGACGAGCAGGAGCTTTTTGTTTCAGAACTCGATGCCGGCATGGTTTTTGTGAACGGAATGGTCGCGTCCGATCCGCGATTACCTTTCGGCGGAGTAAAGCGATCGGGTTTCGGCCGCGAGCTCGGCAGCGCCGGCATTCGCGAGTTCACGAATACGAAAACGGTCTGGATCAACTGACTACTTGGTCGAGAACTGGTCTTCTTTGTTCGCGAACAGAATGTTGAATGTGGTGAGCGAACCGTAACAGCGCGTGATGTATTGCTGCATGTCGAACTTGTCAGCGTCGCTCAATTTGTCGCTCGCGTTCACTTTTTGTTCGAGCACGCGGAGGTTATTTCGGATCATGACGATCTTATGAAAGAAAGTCTCGAGCGGGACTTCTTTTGGTTGCAGCGAGGTATCGGCCGATTGCATCACGAGCGTGCCGCGTTGCCAGCGACTGGCCAATCCTTCGACCACATCTCTTTTCTCGAGACCAAGCGCGCCGACGACGGCATCGGCCGTTTCACGAATCAAATTCGCCAGCGGAACTTGCAGCTCGGTTAATGTCGCCGTCGCTTCCGCGGATGTTAATTCTGCCGAAGCGGGATCGAGCGTGCGCGGCGTGTCGTCAAAAGAAATGTCGGCGGTGTGTTCGGTCAGTGCTTTGACAACGCCGAGGCCGTAACGCGGATGATTCACTTTCATTCCGATATGCAGATTGTCGATCTTGAGTGACATAACCTCCGCACCTTCTGGGATGCTGAGCAAAGCTCAACCACGTTTTTTATTGTCTCGCTGCATCCGCGCCGCGCATTCTTAGCTCGCTGACATGACCGCGACCATGACCGCCAAACATCCGCCCGGATTCCGGCCGCGACGCGGATTGAACTGGACCTTCATCGGTCTGCTCTACACGTCGTTCTACATGTGCCGCTACAATTTGTCGTTAGGCAATAGCGCCATCAGCGCCGAGTTCGGGTTCAGCAAATCGCAGATGGGCACGATCATCACGACCGCGCTGCTGGCCTACGCGTGCGGGCAAATCATCAATGGCCTGCTCGCCGATCGCCTCGGCGGAAAACGCGCCATGCTCATCGGCGCAGCCGGCACCATCGTGATGAACGTTTTGTTCGGGGTCGCATCTTTTTGGGGATTGCTTTGGTTGTTCGTTTTGATTCGCGGCATTGATGGTTACATGCAGGCGTTCGGCGCGCCGGGCATGGTGAAAATAAATGCGGCCTGGTTTCGCCCGACCGAACGCGGCGGCTTCGCCGGGATTTTCGGATTCATGATTAATCTCGGACGGCTCGGGATTTTTAAACTCGGCCCGGCACTGCTGGCGGGTTTTGTTTTTCTCGGACTGTGGCAAATACCGCCGCTGCATTGGCGTTGGTTATTTTGGATTCCGGCGGGAATCGCAACGCTCGTCGCCATCTGTATGTCGATCTTCGTGAAGGACACGCCGGAAGAGGCTGGCTTTCCGTCGGTCAATCCGGACGAGGAAGTGGGCGGCGAAGTTCGCGCGCGTGTCCGCGATGTGTTGCGGACGATCGTTTCAAATCCAGTGGTGTGGATTATTGCGGCGGCCTACGCATGCACGGGCGCAGTCCGTCAGGGAATCGATCAATGGTTCCCACGTTTCATGCTCGAGGTTCATCATGTCGATTATCAATCGGCGCAATTTCAACTCGTCGCGTTTTCCATTCCATTTGTCGCTTCGGCCGGTTCGCTGCTTTCGGGTTTTGTGTCCGACAAAGTTTTTAACGGCCGCCGTGCTCCCGTCGCGGGCGCACTGTACTTTCTCGAGACAATTATTATTCTGATGGCCGCGCAATTTCATTCGGCGAACGCGGCCGTTCTGTTTCTCGTCCTCATTTCCTTCACCGCGAATGCGACGCATTCCATTCTCGGAACGGCGGCGGCGATGGACATCGGCGGCGCGAAAATGGCCGGGTTCGCTTCGGGCGTAATCGATTCGTTTCAATATTTCGGCGGAAGTTTGGCCGGATATTTTCTCGGGACGATGCTCGATCGCAGTTGGGGCAGTTATTTTTATTTCATGGCGCCCTTCGGCGTGATCGGCGGCCTGTTGATGATGTCGATCTTGGGACGCGTCAATCTGGCGAAGCCGCAGCCGAAAATTGTTTAGAGGAGATTCAACTGTTCGTTAGGTCGCCGGAACGCCACAGTCGAGAGCGCCGGCCGTTCGGTCATGCCAGCGCGACGTTTGGCGACTTCGAACATGGTCGCGATCTGCTTGGCGAAAATTCCCTCGCCCATCTGTCGAATCCCCCATCGTGAATCGTAAACCTTTCCGCCACCGCCGCGCATGTCTCGGACGCGACCTAACACCTTCTCTTTGCGCTCCGGAAAATGTTCGTCGAGCCAATGTTCGAACAGCGGCGCCACCGCCCACGGCAGACGCAAAATGACATGCGGCGCAAATTGTGCGCCGGCTTTTCCGCAAGCTTCGACTATGGCAGGAACTTCGTGGTCGGTAATTCCCGGAATGATCGGCGCTACCATTACTCCGACTGGAATGCCGGCCGCGCGCAACCGCGCCACCGCGTCCAGCCGCGCCTGCGGCGGCGAAGTGCGTGGCTCGAGAATGCGTTGAAGTTTTGCATCGAGTGTTGTCACCGAGATGTTGACGGCAACGGCATCGTTCGCAGCTAATTCGCTCAGCACATCGACATCCCGCGTCACCAAACGATTCTTGGTGATGATGCCAACTGGATTCCGGAATTTCGCCAGCACTTCCAGACAGCGCCGCGTGATTCTCAACTTGCGTTCGACCGGTTGATACGGGTCGGTCACACCACTGAGGGCAACGATTTGCGGCTTCCATTTCGGCGATGACAATTCCGCTTCGAGCAACTCGGGCGCATTTTCCTTCACCATGATCTTGCGCTCGAAATCGAGTCCGGCCGAAAAACCGAGATACTCATGGGTCGGTCGCGCGAAGCAATAAGCGCAACCGTGCTCGCAGCCGCGATACGGATTCACGCTCGAGTCAAAACAGACATCGGGGCTTGTGTTCCGCGCGATGATCGTTTTGGTCGCGTCCCGAAAGAATTGCGTTTGTGGCCGCGGCCGCTCTTCTGCAGCAAGATCGACATAGTTAACATCGACATGAAGTTTCTCGAATCGATTCGCGGGGTTCCAAGATGCGCCGCGGCCATGAATGGCGGCGCTGCTTTGCGCGGTCTCTTTGATGACCGCGTGAAACTTCTTGGGCACACGGTTGTGAACATATACCCCTGTCCAGCGCGAATTTTACGCTCGCGGATCGGCGGAGGGGGTGGGATTCGAACCCACGAGGGCTTGCGCCCTGCCGGTTTTCAAGACCGGAGCCATCAACCACTCGACCACCCCTCCGGGATTAAGGCGCGCGCCAAGCCAACTCATTACTCGAATACTCCATTACTCCAAGCGGGAATGAGCTAAGGGCCGATTGATGATCGGCTAATGTCGGCTTGTCGATCAAACCAAAGCCTAACGACAATTGCGCACGTAATTCCGAGAATCGCGGCACAGACAACATCCGAGAGGTAATGCGCTGCGACATACATGCGCGACAGCGCGATCACCATCGGTACCGGCAAAAACGCGAGCCCGATCCGCCAGCTCGCGAGAAATAGTGCGGCCAAGAACGCGGCTGATGCCGCCGTGTGTCCCGACGGGAAAGCGTGGTATTTCGAACTGAGCCGTGGACCGTTCCAACCTTCTTCTGATTTCACCGATGGCCGGGCGCGACCGGTGGCGATTTTGATTCCGCGCGCAACTGTTCCGGCGAGCGCACACGCCAGTAACATCAACAAGAAGATGCGCGTCCACTTTGTGTTGCCACGCCACCACGCAATCGCGACACCGATTATTCCAAGCGCAAGATGTTCCGGCCAATCGCCGAAGCGGCTCACATTGCGCATGAAAGTTTTCACGGCCGGATCTTGATGCACGGCAATGTAATTGCGCATGGCCTCGTCGAAATGAAATGCGCACAAGATCGACATGGTGGCCACCACGACCGCGACGACCCAATAAAGAATGCGTTTCCGATTCACAAATAAGTTCCCGCGGCCTTTCTTGAACGCTAGTTTTGAAGCGCATCTTGAATTCCGCAATCCGCAATTACGCGCTTCTCTTTTTTGGCGGTCTGCTTTTCCACCTCGCTGGGACGTGGATTGTCCCGTTGATCGACCGCGATGAACCGCGTTTCGCGGAAGCGTCACGCGAAATGATCGAGCGCGGTGATTACGTTGTTCCTTATTTTAATAATGAATATCGGTTCGATAAACCGCCGCTCACTTACTGGATGCAGGTCGCGGCTTACAAGATTTTCGGAGAAAATGATTTCGCGGCGCGTTTTCCATCGGCGGTCGCGGCCGCGCTGACTGCGATGTCGATCTTCGCGTGGGGCCGCCGCATCGGCGGAGAACGCGTCGGTTGGTGGGCAGCGATAATTTTTTCGCTCGCACTGCAAACTGTCGTTCATGCGAAGGCAGCCGTGGCCGATATGTGGCTGGTTCTCTTCGTTACGCTGGCGCATTGGGCCGGATATGAATTGATTTTCGGACAGCGCGAACGCTCAACGCCCAACCCGCCTTCACCAAGCTACGGCGTGGCAAGCGCTCAACGTCCAACGCTCAATTACAGATGGTGGATATTCTATCTCGCCCTCGCTTTCGGTTTTCTCGCTAAGGGCCCGATCGGCTGGATGCCGCTGTTAACCGTAACATCGACAATTATCTTTCTGCGCGAGCCGGCACTTTTTCGACGCTTCGCCTTCGGTCGTGGCATGCTGCTCACACTCGTCATCGTTTCGCTCTGGGGCGTGCCGGCGCTGATTCGAACGCACGGTGAATTCTTTTGGGTAGGGATCGGTCGGCATGTTATCGGGCGTTCCGTTTCCGCCATCGGCGGACATGGTGCGCGCTCGTTAGGGCTTTATGTGTTGCTCCTCCCTTTTTATTTCGTGACCATCTTGGTGAGTTTCTTTCCATGGTCGCTGAAATTGCCGTGGCTGGTGAAACAAATTCGAGCCGATCGGGACAAGATCGACATCTACCTTCTCAGCGGGATCGCAATCACTTTCGGCATCTTTACTTTCGTGGCCACGAAACTGCCGCATTACATCCTGCCGGCGTTTCCACTCTTAACGTTGTTGTTGGTGCGCCGCTGGTTCGCCAGTGAGATGCCGACCGCTTTTCTCAAACGCACCGCATCGATAACGGGCGCGGCGTACCTGCTTCTCGCGTTAATCGTCGCGCCTTTCACGATCTCGTTTTTTCCTTCGCGCGATCTCTTCCTCCAAGCGCGTGAAGATTTGCGACCCGAGATGAAGTTCGGCGCGATCGGATACAACGAGCCGAGTTTGGTGTGGTATTTTCGGCAACAAGTTCGCGGATTTCTACAGACGCAGGGTTTGCGTCCATCGAATGTTCAACCATTCATGGAACAGATGGGCCCGCGTTTCATCATTCTCCCGACCGAACTGGCGGCGACGATTTATCCGGAATTGCCGAACACCTGGAAAAAATTCTCATCGCGCGGATTCAACCTCGTGAAAGGAAAACGCGCCGATCTGACTTTGATCCTGAAGCCGGAGTAATATTGTAGCGGCGGTCTATGACCATCGGTCGAATCCTCTCGCTCGTTTGCAGTTTCAGTCTCGTCTGTTAGGGATTTGCGAACATGATCACGTTTCTCGACGGCAAACTCGTGACCGCGCTTCCGACCCAGGCGATTGTCGATGTTAGCGGTGTCGGGTACGAAGTGCTGATTCCGTTATCGAGTTACGACAAACTTCCCGCGGTCGGCCAGCCGGTGCGCATTCTCACGCATCTGCATGTGCGCGAAGATGCGCACATCCTCTACGGATTTATGACGGCGCCGGAGCGCGATCTGTTTCGCCTTCTAGTCAACAATGTCAGCGGCATCGGGCCAAAGCTCGGTCTCGCTGTGCTCAGCGGAATGAGCGTTACGAATTTCAAAAGCGCGGTCGTTAATTCCGACGTAGCGGCGTTGTCGAAAATCAGCGGACTCGGGAAAAAAACGGCGGAGCGAATCGTTTTGGAATTGAAAGACAAAGTCGGAGTCGCGGCGGCGTGGGAAGCGGCGAGCGCGACGCATGCGCCCACACCGGAACAGGGACACGCGAACGAAGCGGTGCTCGCATTGATCGCACTCGGTTACAAACAAATCGAAGCGCATCGCGTCGTGCGTGACCTCCAGGAAAAAGAGCGCGACAAATCTGCCGAGGAGCTCGTTAGGCTGGCGCTAAAACAAATCGCGGCAGGGCGATAAGCAGCAAACGTTCAACTCTCAACATTCAATTCAGAGTCTGTCATTGAGCGTTGGACGTTGTGCGTTGAACGTTGAACGTTTGCTCTTGATGATTGCGCAAGACGATCGACTAAGCGCCATTCGCGACGCCTTTCCCAAAGAGGGCCTCTTCGCGGAGAAAGATTGGCTGCTCTCCCCCGAGGCATTCAAGATCGACACACAATTCGAGCGCGAGCTCGAGCAACTCGGTCATCGTCTCTTCGTTTTCCAGCGCGCCTGCAATCAGCTCTATCAACTCAGCGTCAAAGGGAAACAACCGGCCTGGATCGCGAAATATCTCGATGCCGGCAAACCGGCTGAGCTGATTGAATTCTCGCGACGCAAAGAAATTCGCGATGATATCCCGCAGGTCATTCGGCCCGATCTTGTCCTAACGAATGAAGGCTACACCATTGCCGAGATCGATTCGGTTCCGGGCGGGATCGGCTTGACGGCGTGGCTGAACGAAACCTATTCGCGCTTTGATCCCGAGATCATCGGCGGTTCTGATAGAATGATCGCAGGATTCAAAAGCGTTTTGCCTAACGGTGGCGATATCGTCATCTCGGAGGAATCCGGAACGTATCGCCCGGAAATGAAATGGCTGGCGGCGCGTTTGCAACATCGACATGGAGAAGCCGAGTGGCGCGTGGTCGCCGCGGAAAACTACGAGCCGCAGGAGGGCCGCGACGTTTATCGCTTCTTCGAGTTGTTCGATCTGCCAAACATTCCGAAGATCGACAATCTCTTTCGTGCGCAGGTGCAGAAACGCCTAACGATCACGCCGCCGCTGAAACCATATCTCGAAGAGAAAATGTGGTTCGCGCTTTTCTGGATGCAACCGCTGCGCGAATACTGGCGGCGCGAGCTCGGCGAAAAATATTTCCTGCAATTGCAAAAGGTCATCCCCTACTCCTGGCTGCTCGATCCCACACCGTTGCCGCAACACGCCGTCATTCCGCGATTGGAAATCCACGATTGGCATGAAGCCGGAAAATTCAGCCAGAAAGATCGAGATCTACTTTTGAAGGTGAGCGGGTTTTCGCCGCTCGGTTGGGGCAGTCGCGGCATCGCGCTGGGCGCGGATCTTCCGCAGAGCGAATGGGAAAAACGCATCGAAGGGGCCCTAACGAATTTCGAATCACAACCGACGATCATGCAACGTTTCCACAAAGGGAAATTGTTCGATCATCGCTATTGGGAAGCCGAATCCGCCGAATTGAAAACAATGAAAGGCCGTGTTCGCCTCTGTCCTTATTTCTTCGTCGAGGAAAACAAGGTAAAACTGCGCGGCGCCCTCGCCACCATCGTCCCGGCCGACAAAAAACTTTTGCACGGGATGCGCGATGCCATCATGGTTCCGACCGCGCGGGAATTGTGAGCTCGCAAATGTGGATGGGACCGGAGGCTTTTAGTTCGCTGCAATAGAGATGGAAGGCGTCAATGCGGATCATTCCGGCATCAAGATCGACATTGGATTGTAAAAATTTTCGCACGGATTGCGCGGAGACGTCGCGGCAACGTGCGAGGGTGATGTGCGGATGCCATTTGCGAAGGTCGGGCTCCATTCGGGAAGCGAGCGCGGCTTCCTGCACGCGTTTATAAATCTGGAACAAATGCGGATGACCGCTGCCGACGCCGATCCAGATAATTTTCGGCGGCGCTTTGGGCGGGAATGTTCCGATTCCGCGCAGCGGAAGAAAGAAGGCGCCGAACTCGATGGCGCGCAATTTTTCGCGCAAGGCAAGATCGACATCGGGCGAGACTTCGCCAAAGAAACCGAGGGTGAGATGCAGTGGTCGAGTGTCGATCCAGTGAACGCCGGGAATGTGCGGGTTAAGATCGACAAGGAATTGTCGCGTGGGTTTGGGGAGGTCGATGGCGACGAAGAGGCGGTTCACTTTGATCCAATCTCGGTGCCGGCACGTAACTCGTCGCCGTCGCGATTGACTGGCGCCGGCAGAAGTTCGTTCGCGATTTTCATGATGCGGCCGGTTAGATTTGGGAAGACGGCATTCGCCATGATGACGAGCGAGGTCGTTAGGGGCATAACGAGCGCGGACCGGCCGCGGCGACAAGCGGCCAGAATTTTCCTGGCCGCGCGCTCCGCTGAGATGGAAGCGAACGGCAGCTTGCCCGCAGTGGTGAACGCTTTGTATTCGGCGGCATGATCTCCTTTGAATTTCGCGTGAACTTCCGAGCCGGTGCGAATCAAACCCGGAGTGACGGTGGTGACATGGATGCAGTCGCGCGCGAGCTCGGCACGAAGCGCGTCGGAGAGTCCGGTGAGCGCGAATTTGCTCGCGCTGTAGGGAGCCATGTGTGGCACGGCGATCTTTCCGCCGATGGACGAAATGTTGACGATGCGGCCGCCGCCGTTTCGGCGCATGTGCGGAATGATTTGCATGATCAATTCGAACGGCGCCCAAAAATGGAGGCGCATGCTTTTCTCGAAATCTGCGCGTTGCATGTGAGCGAGTGGACCGACTTCGATGATGCCGGCGTTGTTGATCAAGATGTCGATCTTGCCGAAGCGTTCGAGAATTTGCGCGATGGCGAATTGAATTTGAGCCGGCTCAAGTAGGTCGCATTGAACGGCGATGACTTGCGTGCCGAATTGATCGAGCTCGGATTTCGCGTGTGCGAGTTCGTTAACGTCGCGCGCGAGGAGCGCAACGTTGGCGCCGTTTTGGCAGAGTTGCCGCGCGATGATGAAACCGAGGCCGCGGGAGCCGCCGGTAATGAGGGCGAATTTTCCGCGGAATGAGAAAGGAGACATCGGCAAACGTTCAACGTTCAACGTTCAACGTTCAACGTTCAACGCCGAATGCAGATGTCGATCTTAGCTATGCTTGCGATTGAAGCGCGCGACTTCGCGCTGTGTCTCGCGATCGACGGCGCGTTTTTTTAAGTCGGCCCGTTTGTCGTGCGCGACTTTTCCCTGGGCGACGCCGAGCTCGGCTTTGAGCTTGCCGTTTTTCCAATAGAGCTTGAGCACGACGAGGGCGCGGCCGCTGACTTGAGTTTCGCCGTAGAGTTTGTCGATCTCTTGTCGATGTAACAAAAGTTTGCGGACGCGTTTCGGCGGCGGAATTTCGTGGCTCGCTTGCGCGTAAGGTTGGATGTCGGCGTTGTAGAGAAAGACCTGACCTCTCTCAATGCGCGCGAACGCATCGCCGATATTGGCTTTGCCGGCGCGAATGGATTTTACTTCGCTGCCTTTGAGCTCGATGCCGGCTTCGTAGCGCTCGAGAATATGAAAATCGCGCAGTGCCTTGCGATTGAGGATCGACTCGGCCGCCATGTTCTCAGCGCCGGGCCGCGGTCAGCGACCGCGGCTACAGCTCGTTAGGCTTTCTCGTCCGACTCTTCGATCGCTTCGAAAGTCAATTTGCCGGCGATGATTTCTTGAAGGGCGATGTCGGTGAGCGAGGAGCGCGGGCTGGTTTCGACCATGGGGCGGTGTCCGAGGCCAAGCTGGCGGACGCGCTTAGAGACGACGTTAATCAGGAGTTGCTGATTTGGGATCACTTGAGCGGCTTCCTGGAGAAGTTGGGTTGTCATATTACGCAAGGATCTAACGCTGCGGGATGGATCCGTCTGGAATCGGAGGACGGTCGGCTCGTTGCCGGCGAGAATGGGAGGCGAAAGTGGCGCGAGCATCTCAAAAAAGGAGTTTTGAATTTGAGAGTGAGCCTCGCGCTTGTCAACCGGATTTGTTCGCCGCGCGAATGGACGCGGGCAAGATCGACAATCGCATTTGCGAGGGAACCTAACGAATATCTTCGACGTAACTGGCGACGCGGTAATCGACGGCGTTCCCTTCAGTATCGAGAGCGCGGTCGTAATGCCAACTGGTGTTGCCGTTGCCATAGAATGTTTTGCAAACAATGGCGCCGGTGATATCGGGATTTCCATTCATGCTAAAATCGGCGCCGGGTGCATAAAAGGTGGCAGCGAAATTGCCGGGAGGAGCGACGTTAATCGTTTGGATCGTGCTCGGGTCGATCGGGCTGATGCCGTAGTATTGCAGATTCGCGGCGATGCCACTCTGGTTATCGATGTCGCGCGCTTTCACGCTCATGTTACCATCGAAAAAGACCTGAACGTGGACGTTCGGCTTGACCGTAATTTGCGCGGTCACATCGCTGGTGACGTGAATGGCGACGTAAGTCTGGCTGCTGCCGACTGGATTGATGGTGAGTTTTCCACTGAGAGATGAGAGAAGGTAAAACGTCGGCGTAATGGCGGAGCCGGCGACAGGTGGAGTGAGGGAAATGGTGCCGGTGACGGTGGTGGGCGATGCTTGCGCAGTCGGTAAGTCGGTGGGCATTTTGAACGGAGGGATCGTGAACGGGACGTTGTTGTCGATCGTGCCGGTAATGTATTGCGAGCGAACGATGGTCCCGCCATTGGTGGCGAGGTTGCCGTAAAGCATTCCGCGAATGGTGGCGACGGATGTGCCGATCTCGACTGAACCGCTGCGCGAATCCGCATAATTCGGATCGGAGGGATTGTTCGCGGCAAAATGATAGGCGCCGTTGTTTGAATTGTAACTGTCGATCTGCGCGGCATCGCCAAGACCATAAAAGGTGCCGCTGCATTTGATGGCAGCTTCAAACGGCGTGATGGGCGCGGCAATTAGTTCGACCCGGCGGGAAACTTGCGGACGGGACACAGAGACAAGAGCTTTTCCGACTCCATCTCCGTTAGGGCCATAAGCGGCGGTGAAATGATCGTAATTAAAATCTATCTTCCGCAGCAAACTATCGCCGCGTGTTCCCACTCCCATACGGTCGTCCATTCCGACCCGCTTTAAGCCGAGAACGGGGGCTGTCCCTTTGGCGCGAATTCGAAACCAAGGATTGCCGGTGGTGGCATCATAATAAAAAATATCGGCGCTGCTCTTCGCCGTAAGATTGTTCACTCCGAACGTGACGGGCGCCTGGCTGTAGGAACTGCCGGAATTGGTCCAGCCGTGAAAAGCTTGTGTAGGATCGAGAACAGTTTTGCGAACTTCGGCGTAAGCGATATCACCACCCGCCTCAGCCGCGTAAAGCGACTCTTTCCATCCGCGAACCTGACTCGACGCGGCGTTAAAACGCGTAACGCAATTCAAAAGAACATTTGCTCCTATTGCCGAGACAATCAGGATTGTGCCGATGACGCAGAGTAAAACGTTCGCTTCTGTCGGGGATGGAATCGGTTTTCTCATCTCAAGTGCTCCAGCTATTAGCCGCGGCGGCGGTTGCGCAGGTAAGCCGTGGCGGAAATGTTTGTTCCGGTGCGCTCAGCCGTGACATTGCTGGAGGTGAAGATTGGCAAAAAGGTGACGGAGGTGCTCGCATACTCCGTGTTCGCGAGCTCAACATCAGTAGTCTGGGGAACGAGTTGGTCGGTGCTGGAGGCGATGGTCGTGACGACTCCGTTTTCAACGCGCAAGATCGACATGCCGCTGATTGAATAAACGACGGTCGTTGGCGACGCGGTGTAGTTCACCTGCAAGCCGGCCGCGCTGTTAGTGATGGTAGGCGTCCGCGGTGTTCCGATTGATGAAGGATTTGCCACGGCTTCGGCGTCCCCAGCCTGAATGATGTAGTTAGGCACGCTGACCGTGACTGATTGTCGATCTATCGAAGTCGTCACGGCCAACCCGCGTTTCACGTCACGATTGAGATAATCGACGATACGAATTTGCTGCATGTGGGTGGCGAAATAATTGTCAACGGCGTTGAAGCTTTTTTGCAGCGCGACCGTCGAGGTGAGGGCCGCGCCCATGATGACCGAACTAATACTGAGGCCGATCATCATTTCGCTCAAAGTGAAGCCGGCGTTTGTTTTGAAGGGTGATAGTTTCATTTTTTTGTTCCGTTTGAGACGATCGTGCTGGTTTGTTCGGAGCGACCCCGGTTTCCAAGGGTCGTGTTCCAGGAGGTTAAGATGTCGATCTGGACAAGGGTGCTGCCGAGATCAGTCGCGGAGGAATTTTTCGCGACGCTGCCATTCGGTGTGCGGGTGAATTGCGTCACGCCGTTGGGAGTAGGATAGGCGCTGATTTTCACCACCTCGGTCGCTTTGTTGCAGAAGTCGGATGCGTTCGGGGGATTGCCCATCACTCCCTGCACGTAGGTCGAATTAGTTAGGTCAGTGAAAGCGAGATTCCGTAATGTTTCCGCTCGATCATGGACAGTCTGGAGCGCGGCGACCGACTCCTTCGTCGCATCGATATAACGGAGGCAAACCGCATTGAGTTCGAAGATGGACGCAAAAAACACGGCAAGCAGGACAGCCGCTACCATAATCTCGATCAGAGTCATGCCGGATTGGGTCGCTCCTTGGTTCGTTAGTTTCATCTTTCGATATTATGGAAAGAGCATTAAATATGCCTGTTATGTCAAATATGAGAGCTCTAGGCAGCCGAATGAGAAAATCGGGAGGTTTTCTCAGGGTTGAGAGTTTTATGGGGTGTCGAAGCGATCTCCCCGAGTAATGCCGAAATGGTGAAGTGGCCTCCTAGTCAAACGCAGAACGCCCGATTAATAGGCGTTTTGGGGCAGGACGGAAAAACGAGCTCCGGCTGCTGGCTCGTGGGCGGCGCATTTGAGAGCACCTGCTGCATCAATGCGGCAACCGTGGGCTCATCGAAGGCGGCTGGTTTCTTCAGCGGCACGGAGGTGATTTCGGCTTCGGCGAAAGTTTTGTCGGAAGGTTTGAGTCGAAGGCGATTTCCGGCCATCTCGGCAGTCCAACCCTGTGGCGGCTGGTAAAACACAGTGCGTTTGTCGTCCTTGAAGATGAGCCGGTGGTAAATAATCCCCTGCCCGGTGAATTCCTGAAGAGAGGCGCTGAATTCAATCGCGTTTCCGGCCGCTGCTATCTGCGGAAGCACTGCAAGAGCGATGAGGAATCGCGCGAAGAAGTACATGTCGATCTTGCGATTAATAAACCCGATACCAGCGCTGCTGCTGGAGGTAGGCCGCGATTTGAAGGCTGCCCGGCGGTGTCGAAGACATGTTGCTGTATTTCGCGTCGTCGTAATACCAATGCAAATCCGGTGCTTTGTAAGTGTTGCCAGATCCGGTTTAGACGCCGACGCCTGTCTTGCTCGAAAACATCTCCACCATCGAGCCGTAGTAAGTCAGGGTGCTGTTGTAGGGAGGCGGCCCCGCTGATCGCTCGGTTGGAGCGGTATTGAACCATGAGCGCGTTTCCCCAATCACGGGGCATATTAGTTGCTATATGGTAATTATAATGCTGCTGCTCTCACGCCATTCTCAACGTAAGCGATCTGCCCGCTTCCCGGCAGCTTGCCGGGCGGGGTTCACGCTCGTCGAGGTCGTGATCTCGCTTGCCGTTCTCGCCACGATGGCCGCCGGCGTTTACCTCGGCTTCAATGCGGTCAACACTTATGCCGTCAGCTCGCGGCTCTACAGCGAGGCTGTGACCGCAGCGCAGAACCAGATCGATCTCATTCTGTCGAAGGAACCCTTCGACATCATGACGGCTTACATCTCGGGATCCTTTAATCCAAGTTTAAACAAGATCCCGGTAGAAGTTATGACCGTCGCTGAGCTAGACGCACTGGCCACTTCCGGCGTGACTTTTCCGACAGCCCCGCCCACATCTGCGCCCGCCGCCACGAGCTCATACTTCCCTTACTACCCTTATTATCGCACAGGAAGTGGGCGCCCAATCCAAAAGCAGGCCTTCATCTACCAGGATCCGGTAAGCGGAAGCATTCTCGTCACCGGCACACTCACCTCCACGGTAACGGACGCGGGTATGACTATGAACTATGTTAGTGCTAGCGCGACAGACCTCAATACACGGAAGGCGAACGTTACCGTGTCGTATCGCTTTCGCCAGGTGACAGACGGGCTCGGCGCTACTCAGCACGGTGACTATGTCGTCTCGATGGATACGCTTCGCACCGCAGATCAATGAAAACTATTACAGACAATAACCGCAAGCGCGGCTTTACCCTAGCCGAAATCATGATTGCGTTGGCCGTGCTGGGCCTGCTCGGGTCTGTTTTCTTTCGCGTGCTTCAGGCCGGCATGACGCTTTCAGCGAAGAATACCGCTGTGAACGTGGCGCACGAACAAGCGCGACAAGGTATTCTGCGCATGACGCGGGACATTCACGCGTCCATTTCGGTGCCCCAGTTGCGCGATACCAATTTCGCCGTCGTCAGCTCTACCCCCAGTCCGAGCGCTTCTCCTGGTGCGACACCGCCGACCGCTGCGGGGGTTTCGTTTCAAAACATCGCCTCGGGCCCAAACTATGTCTGGAAGGATCCGGGGGCCGCAAACCTGATTATGATCAAGGATAACCCCACCAAGCCGACTCCCGGCATGCGATTGATTATCCCGTTCTGGGGAGTCGAGGACGATATCGCGAAAGTAACGGCCTCCGGCACCGCTAATCACAGTAACGTTTTTACCGTACACGGACAACAGAACATCGCCAATGCACCCGCGTATGCTGGAAGCACCTATGCCATTGTCTACTATACGAATCGAGTGATGTATCTGGTGAAGAACGGCAACTACGTCGCCGACTCGAAAGGAGACTTCGTCCTTACCGGCGGGAAATACGTTCAAGTCCCTTCCGGCACCGGCCAGTACCATTACGAAAATGGTGAGCTGCATTATTACCAGCAGCGCTATTCAGGTTCCTCGCTCTCCTGGAGCGACACCGCCGTCGTCGCACGATATCTTAGCAGTCCCAATCCCTTTTCAGTGCCCTTAAACCGCGCCGGATCATCGGATAACAAGTATGTCAAAGTCCAGCTCAGCGCGCGCGACCCTAAGTCCACGAATCTAGGTTACATCGCCACCGCTTCGTTGCTGGATACTCAGGTCGATTACCGGTCGCGCCTCACGCTCTTTCAATGAACATATGAAGAGAAAATCCTCGGATCTCGACGGGAGCACCCTCGTCGTTACCATTATTGTCGTAGCGGCGCTGCTCGTGCTCCTCGGTACGGCCGTCGAATACACCACCCAGGTCTCGCGCACGACCGAGCGTAATCGAAAGATCGCCCTGGCCACGGAGATTGCTGACGGCCACCTTGAAGCGTTGTTCACAAACTGGCGGAACATTTACCGCGCGACCTGGAAATCGACTTCCAATTCGGGCGGCACCGACAACTCGCTCGTCGGGACCAACTATTTCTATACCTCGATGTATTCGCCAGGCCCCGCGCCTACCCCGGTGCCGCTCATGAGTCCAGCGGCCACGCCGCCGCAAATCGCGCTGCCGGCACACTCTAACTTTCCGACCGATGCAAACTATAGTGTTACCCAGTATCGAATTCAGGCCATTGACCCGATGATCACCCTCGATGCGAACGAAAATGCGCTTGTAGAGGCGTCGAAGGGTTCCGGAACATACTCGGCCATGAGTCCGGCAGCGATACCTCCCAGCTCCTATGGACAGAACTCGAATCAATTCAGTTACTTTTACCTTGCTGCCGCCGACATCACCGTCCCGGCTTTGTCCGGTAACGTAAAGGCCAAGGTGCGCCGCGTATTTGAGAAGAAATTCGATCAGCCCTGGACCTACGCGATATTTTTTGTAGACGATCTCGAGCTACAACCGAGCGGGGCGTTCAACGTCACCGGCCCGATTCACACCAACGGCACTTTATACATCGGGACAAGCAACTTCACCGCCGCGTCCTATTGTGAATATGGGTCCGATTTCGTAAATGGTTATTCGCCGAAAGATCCCCGCTATCCGGGGTCCGGTTTTACCACCCCGAACTTTGCGAAAAGTGACCCAACCCTGACGTTGTCCGACTGTCCGCCCGCGCAAGTCTCGCCCTTCCTTCCCTTCGGCTGGAACCTGGCCATGTCTGTAGGCGGGGGGAACGCCAACGGCGGCTACCACGAAATCATCGAGCGACCGACAGGCGGCGTCGATCCCCTGGCCAATGTGCGTTACTATAGTCAGCCAGGTTATCGGCTTGTCATTAACGCCGACACCAGTGTCACCATCACTAGGATCAATAGCAGCGGAACTGTGACCACGCTGGTCGGCAGCGCCTATAACGCCTTCTGCGCGAACAACGGCCAGGGCACGAAAGGTAGTAATATCCTCAACACAAACAAAGCACTTTACGATGCGCGCGAGGGCGCGGCGGTCAAAGTAACAGACGTGGACGTTGCCCAGCTCGTAACTGAGGTCGGTAAGGGGATGACCGGCTGGACCGGCCTCTTGTATATGGCAGACGCGGGAGCAACCACCTATAACTCTGATGGAACGGTCAAAAGCGCTGGGACTTCGGCGAGCGTGACGGTCAACGGCGTTACGACCACAACCACAAAACGTGCTTTCCGTCTAATAAGTGGTGCCACCTTGCCTACCGGCAGCCTGACCATCGTCTCCGAGAACCCTGTTTACATTCAAGGCAACTACAACACCGGCGGCACCCCGCCATCCAACAGTGGCACCTATACCAGCCCGACAGCGAGTGGATACACCCGCAGACCCGCCGCAGTCATTGCCGACTCTATCACTGTTCTTTCGAGCGGGTGGAGCGATTCGAATTCGTCTTTGGCCATCTCATCGCGAGTCGCCTCGAACACCACGGTGAACGCGGCGTTAGTGGCAGGCATTGTCCCTTCCAACACAACCTACTATAGCGGCGGCGCGGAAAACTTCATCAGGCTACTCGAAAACTGGTCGAACAACACTCTCTGTTACTACGGTTCGATGGTTGAACTATACGCGAGCAACCAGGCCATCGGCCATTGGAATGGTAGTGGCTCCGTCTATACCGAGCCTTCAACACTTCCTTTCTATTACGACGACGTCATCTTCAGTTACAACAGCCCCCCTGGCAATCTCCAGCTCGCAGCATACCTTCAGCAGCAGCGCTGGTATCAGGTCTACTAGGACATTTCTCCAAATGTTTCGTGGTCTAAGCAATTTCCTGCTCCTTGCGGTCGCACTTCGCTCAGCTACCGCGGCGATCGACTTCACACCGCTCGTAAAGGAATACACACGCCAAGGCATGGTCTACCGCCAAGTCACCTTAAAAGACGACAAAGCGGATATTACGTTCGTGCCGCCACAAGGTTGGACCGTCCGAGGTGTGAGCGCGAGGCTTCAGCTCAGCCCTCCTCATTCCAACCTCGCGGAAGCAACCGTGGAAGCCGCATCTCTCCCCGGTCCGCAGCCGTTTGACGAAAAGACCACGAAAGTGATCGAGCAACAGGTCGTCGATAGCGCGCCGCCAGGCAGCCAAGCCGTCCAGGTTCTAAAGCGTGAACAAAACCCTGTGCTCATGAATCAAAACCTGAGCTTTGAGGTCGTGATCTCCTACCAAGTGCTCGGCCGAACCTTTTGTCGAAGCGTCCTTTTCGTCCGCACTCCCGACACCGAACTGGTCTTTCGTTTCAGTGCCCCCAAGCCCGACTTTGATGCACTAAACAATGATTTCCGTCTCAGCATTACGTCGTGGCAATGGATCGAAGCAAAAGCGGTTAAAGGCTCGACGGGAAACCCGTCGTAGCAGGTCGGATTCCCCCTGCATTGTCCGACAACGCGACTGCGGGCGTTGATACCTTGCGCGGCGAGCTCTTTGATCAAATAAAGTCCGTCGATTGTTCGAGGCTTATTAGAGAGCTCAACCGATACTCACAAAAGACCGGATCGTCTGCGACTGCGCTTGCTGACATGTATTATCTCGCCAAAATAGAGGCGCCAGTTTACTGGATGTCTTCTTAGTGACGGGCTGTGGCTCAGCTTGGTAGAGCGCCTGCCTCGGGTGCAGGAGGTCCAGGGTTCAAATCCCTGCAGCCCGATAAATATTTGCGCGAATAATGAACGAAGCCGTTCTTACTACGATCGCGATCACCGGTTTCGGGATTGCGTTTTTTCACGCGGCCATTCCCACGCATTGGCTACCTTTCGTGCTCACGGCGCGAGTGCAAAAATGGAATCGCGCCAAAACGATTGCGGTGACTGCATTAGCCGGGACGGGCCACGTCGCCATCACCGCTCTTCTCGGAGTTGCCATCACGTGGTTCGGCGCGGTCTTAAATAAATCCATCGGCAATTGGTTTGCGCTAATTGCCGGCGGCGCTCTCCTTTTGTTTGGAGTTTACTATTTGTTTCGTCAGTTTGCCGGAAAGGGTCACGTTCACTTCGACTATCCGCACGAGCATTTGCATCACGCCCACCCCGCAGCCGCTGCGCCGCGTCCGGTTTCAGATGCCGCCGCCATTTTTAGTTTGCTCGCGTTCCTGACCCTCTCGCCTTGCGAAAGTTTTCTCCCAATCTATGTCTCCGGCATTCGTTACGGATGGAATGGGTTCGCCCTTCTGACCGTTATCCTATCTGTCGGCACGGTCCTTGGAATGATTCTTTTCACTTCTTTGACGCTGGCCGGACTCAGTCGAATCAAACTCGCGTGGCTGGAAAAATATGAGAGCGGCATCATGGGCGCTTTGCTCTGCGTTGTCGGCGTATTGGTCCTGATGTTCGAACAATGAGTCGGCGGACTTCCGCGCTTTCATCATGTCGATCTTGCGCGCACGTCGCATGTTCTTACAGAAGCCTGTTGCACTCTTTCGCAGCAAATGCTTGGATGCGGCCCGATTCAATGCCACACTGACCGCCGCGATATGGGTTCTCTCAAAAAAAGACGCAAAGCGAAAATCTCAAAACACAAGCGCCGCAAGCGCATGCGAGATAATCGCCACAAGAAGCGTCTGCGTTACAAAGCTTAGCTGTTGTCGCCCAGTTTCGCTTTCGTTAGCCGCGTCGCGGTTGTTTGCGAAGTGCATGGCCTACAGGTAGAATCGCCAACATGATTAAACGGAAGCATGGAGCGACGTCCGCTCGCTCTCTTCTGTTGGGAATCATTCTCCTTTCTGGTTTTCACCGCGACCTCAGCGCGCGCGCACCTCTGCCGCGCGCATTGCCACAAGCGGCCCCCGTTGCATCTCCGAAAAAGAACGCTCGCGAAGATGATTCGCTCGCACGTCCCGCCGCCAAGGATCTTGTTCTGCAGGCGGAGGGTCAACGCAAAGCCGACGCGCTCGCTCATTTTGTCGAAGGAATATCGTTCGAAGAAAACGGCGAAATGGAGGAAGCGCTGCAAGCGTATCGCAAGGTGCTCAATGTCGATCCTGGCAACGCCGAGTTGGCTTGCCGCGTGGCATCGCTGCTTACGCACCAGGATGACTTTCCGCAGGCGATCGACATCTTAAAAGATGCCATCAAGGCGAAGCCCCAGTCTGCGCCAGCTTATCTTCAGCTTGCTTTCATCTACTCGAAATATCTAAAGAAGCCCGACCAAGCCGTCGAATATGCCAATCTTGGCATCGCGCTCGATCCGGCAAACATCGACGCCTATCAACGCCTTTACGAAATTCAGCTTGCCGCGGGCGACGAAGCCAAAGCACTCCAATCACTTGATCGCGCCACAAAAGTTAAAAGCAACGACCCGGCTTTCTGGACACGACTCGGAAAACTTTTTGCCGCTTTGGTCATTAAACCAGATGCGGCCGCAAAGCCGGATGACATCGCGCGTCTCAACCAGATTTTCAAAAAGGCCGTTCAGCATGGAAGCGATAATCCCAGCGTTCTCAAAGAAGTGGCGGATTACTACGCTTCTTCGCAGCAGGTCAATGAAGCGATCCCGCTCTATCTTCGTGTCCTCGAGTTGCAGCCGGATGACGCCGGCGCACAGGAAAAGCTCGCCACTGGATTCGTCCTGACAAATCAGCGCACAAAAGCGATTGAATTGCTGCAGGAGATCATCAAACAGCGCCCGGATAAATATCAGCCCTATGAATTGCTGGCCCAAGTCTTGGATGATCAAGGGCGCGCCCTGCAGCGTGAGAACAAGCCTAACGAAGCCAAGGCAGTGTTCGCGAACGCGGCGGCGAATTATGAACAAAGTTTGTTGATCAATCCCGCGCACGGAAACACCTACTTGCGTTTGGTGGAGTTGCTTCTCGGGCCGGTCAAGGATCCCGCGCGTGCGGTCAAGATTCTTAACGAAGCGCGCCATCGTTTTCCCGATTCGCCGGAAATGATTTACTATCTCGCGCTCGCCTTGCGCGAGGCAAAACAACCGCAACAAGCTGTGGCCACGTTCGAAGAAGCATTGCATGAAACCGAAGCGGAGTCGGGCGAGATGGCGAATTCGCGTTTCTACTTTGATTATGGCGCGACGGCCGAACAGGCCGGTCTGTATGACAAAGCGGCGGATTTATTTAAGAAATCAATTGCCTTGGACCCAGCCAACGCGGCCGACGCCTACAATTACCTCGGTTATATGTGGGCGGAACATAATTCGCATCTGGAAGAGGCGGCCGACATGATCAACCACGCGTTGCAAATCGATCCGAATAACGGCTCTTATCTCGACAGCCTCGGTTGGATCGAATTTCGCCAGGGAAAATTTGAACAAGCCCTAACAGATCTGCTTCGGGCCACTCAAAATCTGAATCGCGAAGACGCCGTCGTCTTCGAGCACCTCGGCGATACCTATTTAAAACTCAATCGCGTCCCGCAAGCACTCGAGGCGTGGCAGAAAGCGATCACGCTCGACCCGCAAAACAAAATCGTGGCCGACAAGATCGACAACGCAAAAACGAAAATGAGCAAAGGCGATCCGCCCAATCCGAATCCGATTCAATAGCCGAATCAAAAAACCCCGTGAGCGCTCACACCACACGATACCCCACCGCCTGGCAGAAAAAAACCATGTGGGCTGCGCTCACTGCGCTCTTCATCGTCTTTCTCATCGTCACCGTGGGCGGCGTTATCTGGGTCGTTGCCAACTTGATCAGTTTTCTGCAGCCCATTCTCATTCCCGTAGCGATCGCGGCCATCCTCGCCTATTTGCTCGATCCCGCCGTGACCCGAATGACGCGCCATGGTCTCGGCCGCACCTCCGCCATCGCGTTACTTTTCGGAACTGTCTTCACCGTTCTCTTCGCTTTGGGCGCGTGGATCGTCCCGATGATTTCGATGCAGAGCGCAAATTTTGCTAAGGAACTGCCCAGCTATACACAGAAGGCGCGCGACCGAGTTGTCGATCTTGTCTATCGTTACAACAACACCTTCGGCGTCCCGTCGAGCGGTCGCGGCAAATCCACCTCGCCGACGAAGGGCGTGGTCGATTGGCTTCTCGGCTCTCCTCCGCCACACGCGAAGCCGACGGCAACACCAGCTCCCGAGCCGACCGCAAATCCGACCGCGGCCGAATCGCCTCCAGCTTTCACCGACAGCATCGCGCCCGCTCCCGCCAAACTGAGCTCGGCCGATCGCCAGAGAGTCCAAGCCTACGTCGAGAAACAGATCCCGAATATCGAGCGCTATTTTCCTACGCTCACGGCCAAGTTTTGGAACTTGCTCAAAACCAGCATCGGCGGATTTCTCGGAGTGACCGGGTTTCTTCTTAGTCTTGTCCTGGTGCCGATCTATCTTTTCTTTCTGCTTAAAGAACGGCCGCGTATCGAGAAAAGCTGGAAAGAATATCTGCCGCTCCGTGCCTCACCGCTCAAAGACGAAGTGGCCGAAGTTCTTTCGCAGATCAATCATTACATCATCGCCTATTTTCGCGGCCAACTTCTCGTTTGCCTGGTCGATGGCGCGTTGATCGGCAGTGCCCTAACGATTCTCGGTCTTAATTTTGCGCCGCTCATCGGCATCATCGTCGTCGTTCTCACGATGATTCCGTACATCGGCATCTTGCTCTGTTGGGTGCCGGCCGTTCTCATCGCCGCTTTCCAATGGGGCGACTGGACGCACCCGCTCATCGTCACCGCCATCTTCATCGTCATTCAAAATCTCGAAGGAATGTTTTACGCGCCACGCATCGTCGGCGATTCGGTCGGCCTCCATCCCATGACTGTCATCGTGTCGATCTTCGTTTGGGGCTTGTTAATCGGAGGCCTGCTCGGACCGATTCTCGCCGTGCCGCTAACCGCCGCCATCAAAGTTTTGCTCGCGCGCTATGTTTGGGGCCGGCGCTTGCGCGAGCAAGTCATGGAAAATATGGAGCACATCCCGATTGTCGAAGAATCGTAGCGACCACCGCGCCTTCTTCATGTCGATCTAACGCGACTGAGTTGCATTCGATTGCGCTACGAGTAGGACACTGGGAAAATGGCGGAGAAAATAAAGCGCATCCGGCGTCGCCGAAAAATCAAATCCTTCGCTGACCTCGGCGACTTCGGAAATAAATTTCAACCGCGTCAACTCGCGCTTCTCATTGGCGTGATCGTGCTCGGCTCCGCCATCGGCCTCATTTGTTTAAACTACGGGTCCAGCACCTTTCACCACTGGCGCGAATCGCGTTTAATCAAGCGCGCCGCCGTCATGTTGGACCACCAGGATTTTGATGGAGCAACGCGCGCCGCCTTGCAAGCGCTCGAATCCCAGCGCGATTCATTGCCGGCTTTCCAGATTTTGGCCGAAGCGACCGAAAAGCAGAACCGCATCGAGACCGTGGCCTGGCGGGCGCAGATCGCGCGTCTGCAACCGAACAGGATCGACAGTCACCTTAATCTCGCTTCCGCCGCGCTGCGCTTCGGTGAGCTCGACACCGCGCGCAAGGCGCTCGAGCGCGTTTCGCCTAACGACCGCGACAAAGCTGCTTATCACATCGTGGCGGGCTGGCTGGCGCGCGCGCAAGGTGACGAAGCTGGTCTGCAACAGCATTTCGCCGCGGCTCTCAAACAAGAGCCTAACAACGAGCTCTTCCAGTTCAATCTCGCCGTCCTCCAGATTAAATCTCCGGATATGGAGAAGCGCGACAGCGCGCGCCAAACCCTCGATCGCCTGAGTAAGTCGACCCAGTTTCGCACCGGCGCGCTGCGCGCTCTGCTCAATGACGCGGTCGAGCGCGCTGATCTCGCGGCGGCTAACGACCTTGCCCAGGACTTGCAAATGTCACAGCAGGTTACGTTCGCCGATTACCTCCTTTGTCTGAATCTGTATCGAAAACTCGACGACAAAAAGTTCAACGCCTTGCTCGAAAGGGTAAAGCCGGTCGCGTTGCGCCAGGCCACCGACCTGGCCTTGCTCATGGATTGGATGAACAGCAGTGGTCTCGCCGCCGATGTTTTAAAATGGATGGAGAAGCTGCCCTCCGATCTCACCACTAATCCTCCTGTCTCCATCGCGATCGCGGAAGCTTTTGCGGAAGTAAAGAATTGGTCCCGCCTGAAACGCTGGACGCGCAGCGGCTCATGGAAAGACTCGGATTATTTGCGTCTCGCTTATCAGGGTTACGCCGTTCGGCAAAATCGACAATCGGGCGGCGACGCAGAATTTACTTCTCTCTGGCGTTCGGCGGAACGGACGGCGGGAGATGAACCGCACCGTGAGCTGCGTCTCGCACGGCTCGCTATGAAATGGAATGTCGTCATTGAAGCTGAACAGCTTTGGTTGCACCTGGCCCGGAATGCGCCGATGCGCCGCGAAGCGCTCGACGCCCTCGTTCGGATTTATCGCGCTAACAATGACCTTCCAAATTTATATCGCACTTTGCAGCGCTTGCATGAGAGCTCGCCCGATGAATCCGGCACCGCCGCCAACTACGCGCGCCTCGCTTTGTTGCTCGAGCAAAACACGGCCGAAGGACATCGCGTGGCTAAAGAAGCTTACGATCGCTCACCGAATGATGTGAATTGCGCAGTCACTTATGCGTATTCGCTTTACGGAATCGGTCGCACCGCGGAAGGCCTCGAGATCATTCGCAAATTGCCGGTCGAGCAATTGCACGATTCCCACGCCGCCGTCTACGTCGCCACGCTTTTGGCGGATGAAAACTTAATCGATGAAGCCCGGGACTACATTGAGGCTGCCCATCACGGCCCCATTTTCTCCGAGGAAAAGAAAATACTTGAGGAAGTGACCGCAAAAATCGAGGCGGCCTCTTCCGCGGCTCCGAATCCCACTGCGACCGCTGCGCCAAGCGCGTCACCGCTACCGAGCGAAACGCCCTCGCCGAGTCCTACACCAGCTTCGACAGAATAATCGCCGCCAGATTCTGCGTCGCGTCGTCCAGCGCCTCGTTTGCTTTTTTAAGTTTTTCCACGCTGCGCGAAGGTAAAACCGCGCGGACTTCTCCGGCCAGTTTGAGAATCGCCTCCCGTTCCACTATGTCGATCTTGTCTCCCGCGATCTGCATCGCCGAGTCCAGCGCCCTCAACATCTCCTCCGATTTCAGTTTCGTTTCCGTCCAAATTCGTTCGTTCACATCTTCAAAAGCATGGTCGAGTGATTCCGCCAGCATCGCTTCCACCGCTTCATCCGAAACATCGACCGCGCTTTTCAATTCCAAAATTTTCTCGCGCCCTGTTTTTGTATCGCGCGCCAGCACCTGCAAAATCCCATTCGCATCAATCTCGAACTGAACGCCCACTCGCGGCGTTCCCTTCAGCGCCGGCTCGAATTCAATTTCGAATTCGCCCAGCTCCCAATTATCGCGCGCCATCTCGCGCTCACCTTGTAACACTTTGATCGACATCGAACGTTGATTCGACACCGCGGTCGTGAACATCTCGCCTGCTTTCGTGGGAATCGTTGAGTTGCGCGGAATGATGACGTTCATCAGCCCGCCAAACGTTTCGATCCCTAACGACAATGGCGTAACATCGAGAAGCAAAATGTCGCGCACCGCTCCCGACAAGATCCCCGCCTGGATCGTCGCGCCGATCGCCACCGCTTCATCCGGATTTTGCGAAACGTTCGGCTCCCGTCCGAAAAGTTCCGTCACAAATCGCCGCACCAGCGGCATCCGCGTCACGCCGCCGACCAAAATGACTTCGTCTAGTTGCTCCGGTTTTAACTTTGCATCCGCCAGCGCGCGCAGACAGTGTGCGCGCGTTCGCAGAATAATTGGCCGCGCAATCTCCTCGAGTCGATCTCGCGAAAGTTCGTAACGGTAATTCTTCCCATCGACAAACGGCATGTCGATCTTGGCCAAAGTGTCCGCCGACAATTTATGTTTCGCTTCCACGATCGCCTCTCGCTTTTTCCAATTGGCCATCGGCAATTCGCAATCGGCAATCAGCGCCGCATCGATGTCGTCTCCGCCCAGTCGCGTATTCCCATTCGTCGCCAGCACTTCGAATATTCCATCGCTCAATTCCAAGATCGACATGTCGAATGTACCGCCGCCGAAATCGAATACCGCGACCTTCGATTTCGATTTCAGTTTATCCAGCCCATAAGCCAACGCCGCCGCCGTCGGCTCATTGATAATTCGCTCTACCTTTAATCCGGCCAACTCCCCCGCCCGCTTCGTCGCGTTCCGCTGCCCATTATTGAAATAAGCCGGCACCGTGATGACAGCGCGTGATACTTCACGCCCCAGCGCACGCTCGGCATCACCTTTTAATTTCTTTAAAACGAGCGCGGAAATTTCTTCCGGAAGAAACTCGCGCGCGCTCGCTCGAATCCGCACCGGCTCTTCTTTTTGCCTAACGATCTCATACGCAAGATCGACATCTTCCGCCGCATCGCTTCGCACGCCGATGAGACGCTTCACCGAATAGATTGTCGATCTTGGCTCAATCGCGCGCCTGCGCGCGGCCGCGCGGCCAACCAAAGTGGTTCCATCGTTCGCAAAGTGAACGACCGATGGCGTCAGTCGCTCCCCATTTTCATCCGCCAGCAAGACCGGAAAGCCGGCATCCATCACGCCGACCAAAGAGTTCGTCGTCCCGAGATCGATGCCAACAATGTCGCTCATCAGTCTTTGTATGGATCAACCGTGTCGTGGCCGGCCATGGCCACACCAATCGGGCGGAGTGTGTGCAGAATTTGAATCGTGCCCGCGTGTGCCGTCAGCACATCGGGCAAACGTCGATAGGCTTGCGGCGCTTCATCGAGATCGCCCCCGCGCAAAACCACATGTCGATCTTGCAACCACTTCACCATCTCATCGTGCCTAACGAGCCCCTCCTGCCGAATCTTTTTCGCGCCAACTTTGACGAATTTTCCTTTCGCAGCCGTGCGCGACATGATGCGGCCGGCGCCGTGAACAGTGGAGAACAATGCCTCACGCGAAACGGGCGAATCAATTCCTTCGATAATCACCGCGTCATCGCCCATGCTGCCGCCGACAAACCCTCTCTGACCGGGAAATGCCGGTGTTGCTCCTTTCCGCACGACCCAATACTCGTCGCCATCATGTTTTTCGCGCCAGGCGAAGTTGTGATGGTTGTGCACTTCTTCAATAACTTTCGCGCGAAGAATTCCCCTAACGACGTGGCGCGCGACCGCTTCGCGACCCGCATACGCGTAACGACCGGCCAAATGCATTCCGACAATGTAATCATTCCCGATTGTCGATCTTTCATCGACCACTGTCGGCGGCACATCCATTCCATCTCTACCGCCGGCTGCTTTCAGGAAATGCGTCGCCGTTTTGTGACCGAGTCCGCGCGAACCAAAATGCACGCCCACCCAAACCCGTTCCTGCTCATCTGCGAAAAGATCGACATAGTGATTTCCGCCTCCGACCGTTCCCAGTTGCTCCGCGGCCGTCGCTTTTAAATCGCGCATCGGCTTCAATTTCCACGCCGCGTCATCGAACAGCTCATGGTCGATGCGGGTTTTGCTCTTTCGCCCGATGCCAAACGAAATGTCGCGCACGACGTCGTCCATGATCTTGTCGATGTTCTGCGCAATCTGTTCGTGTTTGATGTCAGTCAGGATGGCGAGGTTTCCGCACGCGATGTCGAATCCAACTCCACTCAGCGAAATTTTGTCCTGATACGCGACCACGCCTCCGATTGGTTGCGCATAACCTTTGTGCCCATCCGCGCAAAGCACACCGCGCTCGCCGCCAGTCGCCACGCACGTCTCGATTTGCTTGATCGTGGCGGCGTCATGCTCCCCAAAGATTTTCGTCCGCGCTTCCATCGCGCATGATTTTACGCGGACAATCGCTTTGTCGCCACGACGCGCCACGATTTGACATCAGCGCGCGTCGTGGTCGGTGAAACGCAGCGCACGGCTTTGATTGAAGTGAACGCGACTTCTCGGAACGGCAGCCGGATCGTTCGCGCAAGTTCGCGCCTCGTTAAGATCGACATGTTCTGGTAGAGCAGGCTGACGTGCGGATCGCGCACCGATTTGCAGCCAAGATCGACAATCAGTTTTCCGAGCGATTTGTTAGGGCCGAATCGAACGAACAACGTCTTGGTGAATTTGGACGAATGACTAATTCCGCGAAGGCGCAGCCGAATCGGCGACGCTTTCAGCCGCCGCAAGACTCGCTGCGCTGACTGTCGATCTTGCGCGAGACCGAGCGTGAGATGCGGCTCGAACGTTGGAGCGTCGAATTGCTTCGCCAGAATCCGGACGATCTCGCGAAATAATTCGCGCTCCGCTTTCGCCGGCACCAGCCAGTAAACGATGACAGATTTCTTGTCGATCTTACGTGTCGGTCTCTTCTTTCGCTCCGGCCGCCGCGACATCCTTGGAATTGATGTCGAGCGTGATCATGAATCCGTTCGAGCCTTTAAACTCGAACGCTTTGTCGCCGGCGCGATACGCTTCGACTTCGTTAGGCATCATGATGAAGCCGCCGTTCCGCGGCGCGCCCCAGTATTTCAAATTCTTGATCACGATCGGATCATCGGTCATGCCCTTGAATTTGTTCAGGACGACTTCGCCGGTTTTGCCATCGTCCAATTTCGCTTCGGCATGCTCGCGCGTCGCACTCCAGGTCATCTTGGAATCGTTCGCGACCGTAACTGAATTCCATTTCACGGGATAAACAGTGCCGAGGATGGTTTTGATCCCTTCGCGTTGCGCGGGCGTGACTGATGAATCGAAAGTCAGCGCGGCCCAGTCCATTTGGCCCTTCGAGAAATCGCCGCCGAGATCGCCTGCGACCCAAAACTTGGCCCCGTCGAGTTTGGTCGCACCGTAGCTGCCGTGATTAATCTGGTAAGCGTTGTTGAATTTGCAGAAGTGCTCGCCGCCTTCGCCATGGGAATGACCGGCATGCTCGCCGCCGTGCCCGGCCGGTTTCTCGTTGAAGTAACACTGGCAAAACATGGGACAACTGCACGCTTCGATGATGGTGGCGTTCATCGCCCAATCGGGTGACGCCGCTTTTTCGTTTGCGCCTAACGTCATGCGCACGGCCAGAAACAGGACTGAAATCATAAAAGAGAAAACTCGCATAAGCACCTCCGGTTGAATTTCGCTGACGCAAAAGTTTCGATTCCTCGCGCCGAAGCGTCAAGCCAAATGAAGATGTCGATCTTGCGCGGAGACGTTCGTTGTCGATCTTGTGCGATGCCAACAAATGTTCTCGGGACCGAATTGAAATGTTGTTGCACCGATCCGATGACGGGATTTTATCGCGACGGTTTCTGTCGCACCGGCCCGGAAGATCGCGGGCTGCACACCGTCTGCGTGAAGACGACGCGCGAGTTTCTCGATTTCTCCGTGCTCGATGGCAACGATCTGGTCACGCCACATCCGGAGTGGGGATTTCCCGGATTAAAGCCGGGCGACAAATGGTGCGTGTGCGTGACGCGTTGGAAATCCGCGCTCGACCATGGCCGTGCTGCGCCGCTCGATCTCGAAGCAACGCACTCGTCCGTCCTTGAGTTCGTTAGTCTGGAGGAACTCCAGGCACACGCCCTGAAGGCGTGATTCGCTCAGACGTCGCGTCGCACCGGCGCAGCGCCCCGAGGTTTTCTTTGTTGGAAAAGCGCACGTTCGCGCGCACCGTATCGGCGATTTGAAACTGCCGTTCAGTTTATTTTTAGCGCTGCGGTATTTGAAACCGAAGCGCACGTTTCTTTCCATCATCACGCTCATCTCGATCCTCGGGGTGACGCTGGGCGTGACGGTGCTAATTCTTGTTATCGCCGTGATGACCGGATTCGACCGTGAGCTGCGGCAGAAGGTGATGGATTTCGACGCGCACATTCTCGTCACGACGGAGGATGTGCTGCTGGATTGGCGGGCGGTTCGGGAAAAGATCGACCGTCTGCCGCATGTGGTCGCGACCGCGCCCTACGTGCAGGGGCCGGTCATTGTCGAATTTCAAAATCGACGGCTCGCGCCGATGATTCGCGGCGTCGACCCGGCACAGGAAGAAAAGGTAACGCCGCTGCGAAAATTCATCACGCAAGGCAAGCTGGATCTGGACGGTGAATCGGCCGTGCTCGGAGTCGACCTGGCGCGCAAGTTAGGCATCACCGTGGGCGACAAACTCACCGTCTATTCGCCCGGCAATCTCGGACAGATATTAGATGGAATTAAGAAACTCGAAAATGCGCAGGGCGGCGAAGAGAAGAAAGCGATCGCACAATTGCGTGAAGTGATTCTGCCGAAAGAGCTGACGGTCACCGGGATTTTTGAGACCGGCCATTATCTGCACGACTCCGAATTCCTCATCGTGCCCATCTTTATCGGCCAGGAACTTTACGGGCTGGGCGACGCGATGCACGGCATCACCGTGAAGACGGATGATCCTTACAATGCCGAACTAGTTAAGGAATCAATGGGCGCGTTCCTCGAGCCGCCGCAGTTCGCTCAAACTTGGATCGACATGAACAAACAATTTTTTGAAGCGATACGGCTCGAGCGCAACGTCATGTTTTTCCTGCTCTTCTTTATCGTGATCGTGGCCGCGTTCGGAATCATGAGCACACTCATCACCGTGACCGTGCAAAAACGGCGCGAGATCGGGATCGTCAAAGCGCTCGGCGCGAATCTATCGCAGATCATCTGGATTTTTCTCGGTCAGGGAACCATCGTCGGATTGTTTGGCACCTGCACCGGTCTCGCGCTCGGGATGACGTTAATCCGCTACCGAAACAACGTGGCCCACTGGCTGGCCTCGACTTTGCATATCGAAATTTTCCCGCGCGAAGTTTACCAGTTCTCCGCCATCCCGGCGCAAATCGTGCCGCAGGATATGTGGATCATTTGCATCAGCGCGTTTCTTATCTGCTCGCTCGCCGCGCTCATCCCGGCGTATTTCGCCGCGCGCCTCGACCCGGTGAAGGCGCTCCGTTACGAGTAATCCGCCGGGAATGGTCCCATTCGTCGCAAGATCGACATGAAAGAATCGCGAGCGGTTTTTTGGCGGCAAAATTGGTTTTGGGCGGCGCTGCTTCTGGGCGCGACGTTGCTCGCCTACTCTCCCGCCTGGAATGGAAAACCGCTCTGGGATGACGACGCGCATCTGACCAGACCGGATCTGCAATCATGGCACGGCCTCGGCGAAATCTGGACGCATCTCGGCGCGACCCAGCAATATTATCCGCTCGTGCACACGATCTTTTGGATCGAGCACCGGCTCTGGGGTGACACGCCCCTTTTCTATCACCTCGTCAATATTCTCCTTCACGTTGGTTCAGCTTTGTTGCTGGTGAGAATTCTGAACGAACTCAAAGTGCCGGGCGCCTGGCTGGCCGCGGCGATTTTTTCTTTGCATCCGGTTCAGGTGGAATCCGTCGCTTGGATTTCGGAACTCAAAAACACACTTGCCGGTGTCTTCTTTTTTTCTTCCGCGCTCGCTTATCTCACATTCGATCGAACAAGAAATCTTCGTCCCTACTTCTTCGCGCTCGGATTATTCATCCTCGGACTTTTGGCGAAAAGTGTCATCGCCATTCTGCCCGCGGCAATTCTGGTCGTGCTTTGGTGGAAACGCGGCCGGCTCGCGAAGAAGTCTGACCTGCTGCCATTAGTTCCGTTCTTCATCGTTGGAATTGCGGCCGGCCTTTTTACCGCCTGGGTCGAACGCACCTTTATTGGCGCCGAGGGCGACATCTTCAAATTATCACTGGTCGAACGAATCCTCATCGCGGGTCGCGCCGTGATATTTTATTTATCGAAGCTTCTTTGGCCGACGAACCTCACCTTTATTTACCCGCGGTGGACCATCAGCGCGGCTGTTCCGTGGCAATATCTTTTCCCTCTCGCCACCATGTCGATCTTCGCCTTCGTCTGGTGGCTGCGGCGACGTTGGCGCGGGCCGCTCGCGGCGTTCCTGGTCTTTGTCGGCATGCTTTTTCCCGTGCTGGGATTCTTAAACGTATTCCCGTTTATTTTTTCTTTCGTTGCCGACCACTTTCAATATCTCGCCTGCGTCAGCATCATTACGTTAACCAGCGCTGCGCTCACCCTGGCTTTCGAGGATAAATCGCTCGGTCGCTGGCCGGCCGGCTATGTTCTCGGCGTCGCGCTATTGCTTTTGTTAGGCGGATTGACCTGGCGACAAACGCACATGTATCGCGATGCCGAAATTCTCTGGCGTGTAACGCTGGCGCGAAACCCTCACTCTTGGATGGCGCACAACAACATCGCCACCATTCTGCAGAAAAGCGGGCACGTTGAGGAAGCGATTGTTCACTACGAACAGACCGTTGCTACCCGACCGCATCCGGAGAAAGCGCATTACAACCTCGGAGCGGCTTTTTCCCAAACCGGCGATGTCGGCCAGGCCATCAAACATTATCAGCAAGCGCTCGCGATCAATCCGGATTACGCCGACGCGCACTACAATCTTGCCGGAAATCTCGCTCACGTCGGTAAACTCGATGACGCCATCAGTCACTACGAAAAAACGCTCGAGTTGCGCCCTGACGACGTGGCCGCACAGAACAATCTCGCTGCCGTCCTCCTGCAAAGAGGCAGTATCGATGAAGCCATCGTGCACTACGAGACCGCGCTCCGCCTCCGGCCTAACGACCCCGAGATTGAATATAATCTCGCCAATGTCCTTTTCCGAAGCGGTCATCTTGATACCGCGATCGACCACTACCAAAAAGCGGTGGCGATCGCTCCGCGGCAGGCGCAGGCACAATACGAACTTGGCAGCGCTCTACTTCAGAAAGACCGGCCCGACGATGCCATCGCGCATTACCGCGAAGTTCTGAAAATCCAACCGGATCATGTCCAAGCGCTCATTAATCTCGGCAGTCTTCTTCTGCAGCGAGGCGACGCCGAAGGCGCCATTCCGTATTACGAAAAAAGTCTCGCGGTCGCACCGGACGATGTTACCGCGCAAACGAATTTGGCCTGGGCACTCGCGACTTGCTCCGATCAAAAGCTGCGCAATGGCGAGAGAGCTCTCGAACTGGCACGACGCGCCAGCACAATTCTCGGCGGCAAAAATCCGTTTGCCCTGCGCTCTCTTGCCGCCGCTTACGCCGAGTCGGGTCAGTATTCCGATGCCGTTGAAACTGCCAGCGAAGCGTTGCAGATCATGAGCGTCGACCGCACCAGCAGCCTGGCAAAAGCGCTCGCCAGGGAAATTGAATTTTACAAAGCGAGCTCGCCCTATCGAGCCGGCCGTCGCTAGTAATTCCTAAACGGCCGCACGTTCATCCCGGTTCCGTGCGAATGGATTAAAGTTTGTGTCGCGGTCGTAAACGTCGATGCGTTCGGCGCGCTTGAGCCGGTTCACAACGAGATACGTGACTGGCGTTGCCAACGTTTCATAGAGCACCTTCGCGAAATATCCCGATACGATCAGGTTCAACATCGTCGACCACGACGTGCGTCCGCCGAACGCGATCAATATCACCATCGTCGTATCGACCAACTGTCCGGTGATTGTCGATCCAATCGTGCGCGTCCAAAGCCATTTGCCGTCCGTCCACAGTTTCATCTTCGCCAGCGTGTAAGAATTCGTGAACTCGCCCAGCCAGAAGGCGATCAGGCTCGCCACGATGAAACGCGGCACAATGTAGAACACCGCTTCAAACGCTTTTTGGTTAGGCCAATCCGGCGCCGCCGGCACCCAGACCACGAACAATCCCATCAACATCAAGATGGCCGACGCGAAAAACCCGAGCCAGATGGCGCGCCGCGATGCGCCGTAACCGTACACTTCCGTGAAAATATTTCCGAAGATGTAGGTAATCGGGAACAGCAATTGCGCGCCGCTTACGTTCGCGACGATCGGCCTGCCGTGAAAATGAAACAGCGGGAACGCACAGATCTTTTGCCCGACCAGGTTCGAGATCAACAGAATGACGACGAAGATGTGCACGAGCAGATCGTAGTAGCGAAAATTGCTCAGCCGCGTATCACGCGCCGTCAGCCGGCGAATCATCATGTCGATCTTAACCGCAAAGTCCGGCTCCCCGACAGACAAAAGATTGTTTCATCCACAGATTACACAGATTTACGCAGATTCGGGAGAAGCGGAGTCTAAGAAATCTGCGTAAATCTGCGAAATCTGTGGACTACTTCTGCTTCTCTATTCTTCGCCGTCGAAGTAATCGGTCTCGTTTCCTTTCACCACCACACGCTCAGACGAGAGTTTGTTCACCTTCCATTTCCGGCTGTCTGGATAATAGCCGGATTCGCCGATGGGATTGTCCGCGATCACATAATAAACGAAGTCTTCGTCGCCGGCGTTTCCGATTTGGTGTGCCTCGTTAGGCCCGAAAATAAATGCGTCGCCGGGCACGACTTCAGTCGTTCCCTTCTCGTCACGAATGCTCCCCTTGCCGGAGATGACGAGATAAAGTTCCCATTGCGCCGAGTGCGAATGATAAGGACACATCAGTTTCCCCGGAGGTAAGCGCGTTAGTTCGAGATCGAACGGATGTCGCGTCGCGAGATCCATCGAGTTCGGATCGCGCCCGAGCGCCTCGGAGATTCCCGTGAACGTTGCCTGATACTTTCCGCCGGGCGACTTCCAAGCCCACCCTTTGATGTCTTTTACATTCACTTTGCGCATACGAACAAATGACGATGTCGATCTTGCGCGCCGCGTTACTCTTCACCCTCGAAGTAATCCGTCTCCGTCCCTTTCACGATCACTTCCTTCCCGTCTTCTTTCCAGACCGCAAACTTGCCACTGTCCGGATAAAAACAGGAATCGCCGCGCGGATTATCCGCGATGACGTAATACAAAAAATCTTCTTCGCCCGCATTGGTCAATTGATGCGCCTCGCCCGGCCCAAAGAAAAACGCATCGCCCGCGGTCACGATTGTCGATCCTTCCTTATCGCGAACACTCCCCCGCCCCGATACGACCAGGTAAAGTTCCGACTCCGACGAATGCGAATGATACGGACAATACGCTTTCCCTTTCGGAACCCTAACGAGCGCGAGATCGAATGGATGCCGCTTCGCCAAGTCGAGCGAGTCCGGGTCGCGCCCGAGCGCAACCGAAATGTCCTTCGAAGCGCGCCCAAACTTTCCCTTCGGCGAATGCCGCTCGCGCTCTTTGATATCTTTTAAATTAACTTTGCGCATAGCACTAAAGAAGCGCCTATCGACGTTTTGAGAGCGTCTTCTCGTATTCGTCGATCATCGAAGTCAACGTTTGCGGCTGCCGCGGATTCGCTTGCGCCGCCTCAAGAAGAGTTTGATTGGAAGCGCGAATGTCAAAAACACGGCCACTGAGTTTACCAACAACGATCCACCCGTCGAGGTCAGCTCCGCTCCCGTACCGCTCCCCTAACGCCGCAAGGTTTATAACCCTCGCTCGCAATTCGCCCGCGTCGACAGGACCGATAACTTCAATTCGGCCGCGAAATTGCGGTGAAAACTCTTTGCGATCATAAATAAAGTGCACGTTCGGATTGAAGACAGGATGCGCGACAAAATAAACGCTTACGTCACACTGTGGAATCTTTCTTGAGAAATCGCGAACCGTAATAAGAATGCGTTTTCCGCGATGATAATCGCGATCATAACTGCCCCAATCCGTTTCCCAATTCGAGTGAAAGCTGTCGTTTGTCCCAATTTCGTGTGCTTCTAAACTCATACTGCCCGCGCGACCTGAGATCGGCGTGACTACTGCGGCCAAGCAAAGAAAAATAACTTTCTTCACAGCTTCCACTTCTTCGGCAGCTTTTGTTTCAATTTTTCCACGGGCGCGAACAGGTCGCCCATTTTTTTGACACGGGCCAGAATCTTGTCGGACGGAAATTTTAGGAGATCGGCTTTTTTCTTTTTCAAACAATTCGCGACTTCATCCCATGTCACCGGAGTCGAAACGGTCGGTTCGTCCTTAGCCCGCAGCGAATAAACGCACACCGTCGTTTTGTGTTCGTCGTTCTGGCTCCAATCCACCAGCACTTTCCCTTTACGCAGCGACTTCAACATTCTTGAGACCACAAGATCGACATGTTCTCTTTCGAGATGCTCGGCCAGTGCGCGCGAGATTGCCTTTGTTTGATCGAACGTTACCGGCGTATTCAGCGGCACGTAAACTTGCAGACCCTTTGAGCCGCTCGTTTTCGCAAACGACTTCAATTTCATTTTGCCTAACAAATCGCGCAACCAAAGCCCAACCTGGCAGCATTGCACGATGTCGGCCGGCGCGCCGGGATCGAGGTCGAACACCATCATGGTCGGCCGCGCCACGTTCGTCTTGCGCGCGAGCGAAGTGTGCAATTCGAGATCGGCTAGGTTCGCGGCCCAAACCAGCGTCGGCAAATCCTGCGCTAGGCAATAATCCATCATGCGATTATTGCCTTCGCTCCACACCTTCGCCGTCTTCACCCATTTCGGTCGATACGATGGGCAATTTTTTTCGTAGAAAAACATTCCGTCCACGCCGTTCGGATATCGCTTCATCGTGAGGGGCCGATTTTGCAGATGCGGCAACAACGCCGGCGCGATGCGGATGTAGTAATCGATCACCTGCCCCTTGGTGAATCCAACCTTCGGGTAAAGGACCTTGTTGAGATTCGAGACCGCGAGCTTTTTTCCGGCGACGATGAGTTCGGCTTTCTCAGGCATTTTTTTTCATCCACAGATTACGCAGATTTTCACAGATTAAAGAGAGACCGAAATGTTCTGCGCGAAAAAAATCTGCGTAAATCTGCGAAATCTGTGGACCTAAAAAAACGATCATTGAAAATACGAGCGGATCTTTCCGTAACGAATGTCGCCGATCCCTTTCACGTTTTTCAAATCGTCGGCGCTTTTGAATGGGCGCCCTGCGATGATGCGCCCGGCAATGGTCGGTCCGATTCCTGGAACATCTTCGAGTTGCTTTTCTGATGCGTTGTTGATGTCGAGTTTGGAATTGCCCGGCGTCAGCGGAGGCGTCGATGTCGATCTTGCGATTGTC